>JAIEMG010000110.1 GCA_019752375.1 Gemmataceae bacterium
GTCGGTGGCGAGGCAGGCACCTCCCATTTCCTGGTGCTGTTCCAACAGGCCGGGGTGGCCGGCAACGGCGGCAACGGCGGCAGCGGTGGCTCGGCCAATGGTAGCTTGATCTTTGTTGCTTCCGAGTATTCTGTGTCCCTGAGCGGCACCACCGTGGGCGCCGGTTCGGCCACGCAGGGGACCGGCGGCAGCGAGGGACTGAGCGGTTCTGTCGGCGCCCTGGGAAGCGGCGGCGCCAAAGGTGACGGCGGGGACGCTGGTTCCTCTGGAGTCCGCGGGTCGGATGGGTCGCCAGGTGCGGACGGCAATCCCGGTGCCTTCGGCACGGCGGGAACGCCTGGGATCGCAGGCGCCGGCGCCGGAGACACCATTGTCAACGCCCTGTCGCTGCAAACCAATGGCCCCACGCCCAATACGCTGCCGATGGGAACGGTGGGAACACCTTACAGCGTGAGCTTCACGGTCATCGGCGGCACGGGTTCCAACTACACCTTCACCACGAAGACCGTGAACGGACTCACGTTTGCACTGTCGGGGACCACCGCGACTATCCTGTCTGGCATGCCGACCGCGGCCGGAATATTTACGGTCCACGTCGACGTCAAGGATACATCCGGCAACCACACGGAGCAGACCTACACGCTCACCATCAACTCACCGGTGTCGTTGACGACCCCGGCCTTGCCAGGTTTGCCCGCGGGAAGCTTGCCCTCCGGCACCGTGGGAGTTCCCTATCAGGGGACGATCACCGCCGTCGGCGGCAGCGGCACGTACACGTATACCCTGGGCAACAACAGCCAGAATGTGTTGTCCGCCAGCCAGGACTCTTCCGGAGTCTGGCCCAATTACGCCTCGGTCCTGCCGCTGGGGATCTCGGGACTTTCTCCCATCTCCGGCGCCTCGACCAGCGGACCGGTGACGCTGACCGGCACGCCAACGCAGGCCGGGGTGTTCGATTTCGTCGTCACGGCCACCGACGCCAATGGCGCCGTGGCGCGCGTGCTCTATACCCTAACCATCAATCCCTCGCCCACGCTGACGCCGACCTACACCAGCCCGCAAACCACGATCGCTGCTGTGTCCAACGGACAGACGTTTCCGCAGTCCACCATCAACGTGGCATCGACCAGCGGATTCCCGAACTCGGGCACGCTGATCGTTCAAACAACCGCCGGAAGCAGTCAGGTTACTTACACGGGGACGACCGCAACCAGCTTTACCGGCCTTTCAGGCGGCAGCGGCACGTTGCATACCGGCGGCACGGTCCGTCCGGGGCCTCTCATGGCCACCGTCGGCGTCAACTACAGCCAGACGATCTCGTTCACCGGCGGCTCGGGACAATACCAGTTCCTCATGGTCGGCGGACAGCTGCCGCCGGGGATGTACCTCACCAACCGGCAGGGCAGCGCGGCTGCGGCGTCCACGACCCTGGAGGGCACTCCCGTATTCTGGGGCGCGTTCCCGTTCACCGTCATGGCGACCGACGGCAATGGTTATGTCGGCATCCAGTCGTTCGTCGTCAACGTCACACCGCCGCTTGCCTTTGCTGTCTCCCAGAACTCCGGCCCGGCGAGCCTCGCGGGCGTGCTCCCCCAGAGCATGAATACTTATGATGCCATCGTCGGCATGCAACTGGACGGCACGACGCCGATTCCTTACGACGCTCCCATTAGCGCGGTCAACACCGACAGCTATGACTACACGCTGACAACCACGAGTCCCGCAGCGATCCTGACGCCGGTCAACCCGCAGGTCATCGCGGGAAAGTCCTACGCCCTTAGCACGGTCTTGAGCTTTACTCCCGCTGCCACCACGACGAGTTACACTTTCAGCGTCACCGGCACGGACCCGCTCGGCAACAAGTTCAATACTTCAGACAACACCACCCTGAATCGAACGATCTACGTTTACGATCCCGCCACCGACAAGATGCCTTACGGCCAGTCTTATGGCTTGCCTCTCGCCACGGTCGGTGAGGACTATGACCTGACGATCGCGTTGACCTCCCCGATACCGGGTGCGACCGCGAAGCTGTCCCCGTTCTCCACGACCGTCGACGGTCTGATGATCTCGGCCAACACCGCGACGAACGAGTTGACGATCCAGGGCACTCCCAGCCTGCCGACTACCTTTGCTCTGCATGGCAGCGCCGGCGGGCCGATCTCGTTCACCATTGATTGCACGTACACAGTCGGCGTCGGCGCCAACGCCAAGACTTATACTTTCTCGCAAGTATTCGAGCTCAATGTTTCCCTGCACGAGCCGATCGCGATCACGGCCCTGATCCCGGTCAACGGCACCCTGGCGCCGGCAACCATTGGCAGTCCCTACAGCGCGACGATCCAGGCGTCCGCCAGCGGAAGCTTCAGCGGCGATACCTTCAAGTACAGTTTCGTCGGTCAATCATCTGCCGTCCTGGATCCCGACGACCGCGCTTGCCGCCGATACCGGCGTGCTAAGCTTTACTCCTCCCGCGGATGCCGCCGCCGGCGTCTACAACCTCATTGTCCTGGCCAGGGACACGACGACCGGAATCACGGGCAGCCGCGTTTTCCAGCTCACCGTCAATCCGCCGGCGACCCACCCGTCGTTCAGCATCAACGGCGGCTCCATCCTTGCTGGCCTCCCCCTGGCGTCCCCGCTGGCACCCTACAACGCGACCATCAGTGCCGCCGTCGGGGCCGACAGCGACGTGACCCTGACGTGGAAGATCGTGGGCAGCGACAGCACGCCGCCTGCCGGCCTGGTCTTCCAGGCCGCCGGCAACACCCTGAGCATCAGTGGCACGCCCACGATCCTCAACCAGAACTCCAACTATTACTCCTCGCTCACGACCATCGAGGTGACGGCCACGGACAGCACGGGTACCCGGACGAGCACCCAGGACTTTGTCCTTGCCTGCTTCTACACCGCCGCACAATCCCAGCAGGCCTACGGTATCAGCGGCATCACGTTCGCCGGCGGCGTCCCGGGCACCGGCAAGGGAGTGACGGTGGCGGTTGCGGTCAGCGGCGACGCGCCCAACCTGGTCAGCAGCACCGACCCGAACTTCCAGTACAGCGACCTGTACCAGTACGACCAGCTGATGGGGCTGAACGCGTATGCCTCCGCGGCGCCGCCACTGTTCCTCAAGGTGGACGCTTTCGGCGGCTCGAACTATTCCGGAGCCGGCGATGCCGGGGAAATCACTCAGGACGTCGAATGGATCCATGCCCTGGCGCCCGAGGCGAACATCATCCTCGTCGTGAACTCGGGCAACTTCTACACGGGCTATGCGACCGCCCAGACCCTGTCGCTCCCGCCAGGGGTGCCGTTGCCGTCGGTGTTCTCGACCAGCTACAGCAGCGCAGAGGGCCAACTGCCGCCCGCTTCGATCTATGGGAAATACTTCTTCAATCCGTTGAATCCAGCCGCGCCCACGACCTATGTCGTCGCCGGTGCGGATGCGGACGGCCCCGACAGCCATCAGATCGAGGCCCAGGCATCCATGGGCGTGGTGATGGCCAACTACACCCAGTTGACAACTTCGAATGCCCAGGGTGCGTACGGGTCGGAGGCGGTCGTCACCGGTTCGGGGGGCGGTCCCAGCAGCTATGCACCTCAACCGCCCTGGCAAAACGGTGTGGTCGGCGTCGTCAGCAACAGCATGCAGACTTCGCCCGAGGTTACCTTTAACGGCTCGAATGTGTCGGGGCCTGCGATCTACAACTCCGCACTCAGCAATGGCGAAGCCGGGGCTTCGCTCAGCTTTCCATGGGTAGATGGCGACGGATCGAGCATCGCGACGCCCTCCTGGGCCGCCCTGTTCGCCATCGCCAACCAGGGCCGTGCCCTCAAGGGCCTACCGCCGCTCAGTAACCAGCAGACCTTGACGCTCCTCTATGCCAACGCGGGGCCAAGCGCCTTCAACCTCATTCGCCTGCTGGACGACGGCACGACTATCTCCCCTGCCTTTGGCAACTACAACCCCTGGGCCGGACTGGGCAGCCCGATTGCGGATGTGCTGCTGCCGGCCCTGAGCGATGCGACCGTGCACGTCAGCACCACGGCGCTGAACCTTGGCACGACCACGGCCGGCACGTCCGGCGCGGTCCAGGGCTACACGCTCAGCGGCGTCAACCTGAGCGCCCCCATCACTGTCACGGCTCCGGCAGGCGTGGAACTCTCGTTCGACGCCGTGGCATGGTCCTCGTCGCTGTCCTTCACGCCCACTGCGGGCACGCCAAATCAGGCTGTCTACGCCCGCATCCGCAAGACGGCGGTGGCAGGCCCCATCAACGGGATTGTTATCCGGAATACCAGTGGCGCGGTCGAACGGGACGTGTCTCTCACCGGTGCCGTGGAAGCGGCACCGGCCATCACCAGCAGCCCGCCGCCGGCGCAGCTCAACCAGGCGTACAGCTTCACCTACACGTTCACGGGCTTCCCCGCGCCAACGTTCAGCGTCACGACGGGCAACCTCCCGCCGGGCCTGAGTCTGAGCCTCGCCGGCGTCATCAGCGGCACGCCGACGGCAACGGGCACGTTCTCCGGAATCGTCACCGCTGCCAACGGCATCAACCCCGACGCCACGCAGAGCTTCTCCATCACCGTCCGCCAGGCGCCCAGCTTCGTCAATCAGACGCCGCCTGCGACGGCAACGGTCGGGCAGCTGTACACCTACACGTTTACCGCCACCGGCTTCCCCGCGCCGACGTTCAGCGTGGTCGCAGGTACGTTGCCGGCGTGGCTGACGCTGAATTCGGCCACCGGGGTGCTCTCGGGCACACCGCTGGGCGCCAGTGCCGCGACCACCGTCGGCTCCATCGTGGTCCGCGCTTTCAACAGTGGGGGCAATGCCGACACCGCGCCGTTTTCGATCGCCGTTCAGAGTCTGGTGGACCTTGTCGGTGTCGTGCGTCCCGGCGACGCCAGCACGTGGCTGCTCGATCAGGCCAATGTGCCGTACGCCGCCGCCACCACAAGCACATTCAGCTTCGGCGCCAGTGGCGACATCCCGGTCACGGGCGATTGGGACGGCGACGGGTTCAAGGACGCAGGCGTCTTTCGGCCTGGCACCGGTCAGTGGTTCCTCGACGTCGGCAACAAGAACTACACCACGCAGCGCGCCATCGACTTCGGTATGGCGGGCGACGTGCCGGTCGTCGGCCACTGGCGGGGCGACACGGTCGATTACATCGGCGTCTTCCGGCCCAGCACCGGCCAGTTCTTGCTCAGCCTGGACAACCAGAGCTGGGACGCAAGCAACCCGGCGGGCCACCAGGTCTTCAGCTGGGGCACGGCCGGGGACGTCCCGGTCGTCGGCGACTGGGACGGCGACAACCAGACCGACGTGGGCACCTGGCGTCCCTCGATCGGCACCTGGTTCCTCGATCAAGGCAACGTGGACTACCCCGCTAGTGGCAATCCGACGATCGCACCGTTCCAGTTCGGCACCAGCGGCGACGTGGCCGTTGTCGGTAAGTGGGTGGCGAGCGACAAGCAGAGCCGTGTCGGCGTCTTCCGTCCGTCCGACGGCACCTGGTTCCTCAGCCTGAACAACCAGTCGTTCGACCAGATCCAGGCCATCACCTTCCAGTGGGGACTGTCCGGCGACATTCCGGTCACGGGCGACTGGAATGCCGACGGCGGCACCGATACGGGAGTCTACCGGCCCCTGGACGGCACCTGGTTCCTCGACCAGGGCAACGTGAACTACCCGGCCAGCGGCAATCCGGCCATCGCGCCGTTCCAGTTCGGCGCCAACGGCGACACGCCGGTGACCGGTGCCTGGCAGCTGTCTGGACTGCCTCAACTCCTGTATGGCCCATTGCGGGACGGCAGCGACGCGGCGCGGTTGACGGACGACCAGCTCGCCACCGTCGTCGCGCAGGCGATCCTTGGCTGGCAGGCGGCCGGTGTCACTGCCAATCAACAGGCCCGGCTGCGGGGAAGCACGTTCATCATCGGCGACCTGCCCTCGGGCTGGCTGGGCCAGACGGTGGGCAACGTCATCACAGTGGACGCGTGGGCCGACGGCTACGGCTGGTCGTTCGGATCAGTGCCGCGAACGGATCGCATCGACCTTCTAACTGTGGTGCAACATGAACTGGGCCATGTGCTGGGCCTGTCAGACCTCTCCTTGGGAAGTGATGCTGCCGAAATGATGGCCCTGGTCCTGGCCGTGGGGCAGCGGCGGCAACTCGCACCGGCGTTCCGCGCCAACTGAGGATTCCGAAGCCTTGGCATACCGTCAAGCCGATCTCGCGCATCCGAGTCAGCGCGTTGCCGCGCGCCTCCAGGCGGGCGCCCCTTTTTTTCCTGCCCAAGTGCGTTGACCGACTGTAGACTCAGTACGTGGTAGCACGCCAGTGGTCGAGCCTTGCGTAGGTCGCTCGCTCAATTCGAGCGCTATGCCCATCGGAGGACTGACTGTGGTCACCGGGATGAAGCGACGCCTGCGCGTGCTTGGTTGGAGTCTTTTGGCACTCTGGCTGCTACCCCTTCTGGGACCCACGACGGCGCGGACCGAAGCGTTGGCCGAGCGGCCGATTCGCGTGGAGATCTTCGAGCAGCCGGGTGGCATGAAGGCACGGACGACGAACCTGAAGCGCTGTCTGCCGGAAGCCGTAGGCTTTCACTGCCGCCGTGTGACGCCGGAAGAGATCCGCGACGGCTGCCTGCGCGATTTTGACGTCCTGATCATGCCCGGTGGATCGGCCCGCCAGGAAGCGGCGCACCTTGGCGCGCGCGGTCGGCGAAACATCCACGCGTTCGTGGAGAATGGCGGTGACTATGTCGGCATCTGCGCCGGCTCGTACCTGGCGACGCCAGGGTATTCGTGGTCGCTGGGCCTCATCAATGCCCGGGTGGTGGACCGACAGCACTGGGCGCGCGGCAACGGCGAAGTCTGGTTAAAGATGACCGCGGACGGCCGAAAGGTCCTGCACGAGCGCTCCGAAGAAGTGCGCGTCCACTACGCGCAAGGGCCGCTGCTGGCCCACGGTTCCCGGACCGATTTGCCGCGCTACGAGAGCCTGGCAACTTACGCCACCGGAATCGCCAAGCATGGCGCGCCGCGCGGCGTCATGCCCGGGACGACGGCCATTGCTCGCGCGGAGTTCGGCGCTGGTCGCGTCGTCTGTTACAGTCCCCACCCCGAGATGCCCGGCGGGCCGCACCACCTGATCGCGGCCGGCGTTCGCTGGGCCGCGGGACGCTGAGAGCCTTACTGGCGACCAGGTTTCGCCCGTCTTGAGCCGTCGTCATTGCCAAACGCCGCTTGTGCTGGGGCGATCAGTCCTTGTCCGGCGCTGGCCGGAGCATCTTCAAAGCAGCCTCTGCCTCTTCCCGAACGTCGGCATCTTTGTCCTTGCGCGCGGCGCGAAGTGCATCGAGCACGGTCGCATCGTTCACGCCGATCGCGCCGAGAGCCTGCGCCGCCTCGGTGCGCACGCGGCTGTTCTTGTCGGCTTGGAGCGCCTTGACAAGCGCCGGGACAGTCGACTTGGCTGCCGGGCCGATCTCGGCCAGCGCGACCGCCGCCGCTACGCGCACCTTGGAGGATTTGTCGTGCTCCAGGGCGCCGACGATGGCCTTGAGCGTAGCGGCATCTTTGGCCTGGATGCCGCCCAGCGCGTCTAACACTGCCTGGCGGACGAGCGCATCGTCGTGTGGAAGCAAGTCCAGGACCGGCGCGATCGCCTCCTGAGGATCGACCTTGTGGAGCATGTGCTCCGAGAGAAAACCCACCTGGGTAGGATCAGTCGACAACAAGCCCAGAGCGGCGCGGATGCAGACGGAACGCGAGAGCTGGGGATCGTCGCGGGTCTTGCGAAGCGTCGGCATGGCCAAGGCGCGGACTGGCGCCAGCTCTTCCAGGGCCCGCGGCACCGCATCGGCCTTCGCGTGGAGCAGGGCTTCGACCCGCGCACTCGCCCCCAGCCGTTCGGCTTCCTCGGTCCGGGCCCGTTCGCGCAGCAAGAGCCCGGCCGCGCTCAAGCCGACCAGCAGCAACACGGAAGTTGCGGTGACGGCGATCTGGTGGCGCCGGATCCAGCGGCGGCCGCGCTTGGCCCACGACTCGCGATAGGCAAACACCGGCTCGTCGGCCAGCCAGTGCTCGATTTCGTCGGCCAGGAAATGTGCGTCCGGATAACGCTCGGACGGCTTCAAGGCCATCGCCTTGAGGCAGACGGCCTCCAAGGCACGCGGCACGCCACGGCTGACCTGCCGTGGCTGCGGGAACCGCCCCTGCCGTACCTGCTGGAGCACTTTTCCCGTGTCCGCTTCCGCGAACGGCGGCCGGCCGGTCAACACACAATAGAGGGTGGCCCCCAAGCCGTAGATGTCGGCAGCCGGGCCAATCAGATCGAGCCGGCCAGCCGCCTGCTCGGGGCTCATGAACTGCGGCGTGCCCAGGGCCGTGCCTGGAATCGTCTCGGCCGCGCTGCTCCTCGACAATGGCTTCAGTGGTTGCTCCTCCAGCTCCTGAATCTTTTCCTGCCCGTCGAGAGACTTGGCCAGGCCCCAGTCGACGACCAAGGTTTCGCCGTACTTACCAAGCATGATGTTGCCGGGTTTCAGGTCGCGGTGCAGAACGCCGCGACTGTGGGCATAGGCGATGGCGTTGCACACATCCACAAACCGACCGAGGAGCTCCCGGAAGGCCAAGGCCCGCTCGCCTTCGCGGCGTCGCCAGTCGCCGGTATGAAAATGGCCGATGGCCTCTTTGAGGCTGTCGCCCTGGATGAAGCGCATGGCATAAAAAGGTCGGCCATCGGCGTATTGCCCCAAGCCGTAGACCGGCACGATGCCGGGGTGCTCGAGACCGCCGGTCACTTCGGCTTCGAGCAGGAAGCGTGTACGGCTGGCGGCGTCATCGGCAAACCGGGCCTGAATTTCCTTGAGGGCGACCTGCCGGTGCAACTCGAGGTCTTCCGCGACGAAAACCTCGCCGAGTCCGCCGCGAGCATGGGGTCGCAGCACGCGGAAACGCACGCCAGGAAACGCCTGGCCCGCTTGTGAGCCGCTACGGGTGGCGAACGGATCGGCCGCGCCTGAGAAATCGCGTGTGATACAGGCCTGCACTGCCGGGTCGGCGATCTGGCCGAGATCATTGCGGATGGAACGGGCAGCGTTGACGGCAGCCAGGCTCTTCTCGGGGTCGCCGCCGTGCATATCCAGGTGCTTTTGCACCAGGGCGTCCAGAAGCTGACACGTGTCGGCCGGCAGGACCTTCTGGTCAAGTAGGATCATTCCGAGGGGCTTCTGTTTGTCGAGTACCCAGGCATTTATCGCGTTGATAAGAGCGTCCCGGCTGATGAAGTTCATCTGCACGGCCAGGGTACCGAAGAGCAGATTGCGATCTGCACCGGCTGCGGGGGCGGACATGGGTGCCGTCCTCTGGGCAGTTGGATTCAACCAAAACCGCACTCGTTTGTACTTCGCGGCGTTGAGCCCGGCAACTGCGGGTCAATGAAGGCCACACAACGGCGCCATTGCATCGCTCGGCGAGGAAGCCGTACAGAGCGCCGGCAGGACAGACCAGTCTAGCGACAACGAACTTCGAATCGCGGGGGAAACGCGACATGGGCCAAAGCTCCCTGGCGCTCCGTCAAGCCTCGAAAATGGGTTGCCGGTAATGTGACCGGCACCGCCGGCCCTACAGATAAAGCCTGATGTAGGGCCGGCCGTGCCGGCCGAACCCCAATCCAAGCCTTGACGGCGCACGTACAAGAAACCTGTTCACTCACGGCACGCTGAATGCGCCTCTATCGACTGCGTCCTCGCCTCGGAGCAGGCGGTCGACGACGGAGTGAACGAGTAGCACTGCTTCGTCCACGGCGACCCGGACCGGGTCGCTCATTTCGTGGTTGTCGTCCCGTTTCGGTTCGCAGCCGACCAGCAGGATGCGGCCCACCGCCGGCCTGCCCAGTGCCGCGGTCATGCGGAGCACTTGCACCGGATCCATGCCGTGCATGTCGATCGCCGGGCTTGCCGCGTCCGGTCCGCATACGTCGCGCGGGGCGACTTCCAGCACGTAAAGCGTGCCCGGCGGCCCGCCGCGCGGAGCGGCGTCCACCAGGATGACCATCTCGTACGGGTCGAGCAAGGCGTATGCCAGATCGAGGCCCCGGATGCCGAAATCGACGACGCACACGCCGTCCGGTAGGGGCTTCCGTGCCAGCCGCTGTGCCACTTCGACGCCAAAGGCGTCATCGCCGAGGAAGATGTTCCCGATGCCGGCGACGAGGATGCGGGCAGGCGTCATGGATCCTCCGGGTAGTGCGACGCGGCCTGGACTGCTTGCTCCGCCGGCATTGCTTGCCGCTGGCCGTCGATATCGATCACGACAACGCGAACCGTCCTTCAGTCGGGTGGTCCCACCGCAGGGCGGTCACGGGCCGGATTGCGTTCCAGGGGCTCAACCTCTTCGGAAGAGAAGAAGAAACGATGTCCCGGCTGGCGCAGCGCGCCCAAGTCCTTGCCCGGGTCGTCATCGATCGTCACGGCCAAGTAGATGCGGCCTTCGAAATCCTGCTCAATCGATTCAACAGTGGCGCTTTTCCCCTGCAAGACCAGGTCGAAAATGTCGGCCCGGCCGCGCGGCCGCAGTCGTACGCGGTCACCCGGCCGCACCGCGGCAGAGCCGATGTGGATGCACTCCACGCGCCGTCGGTCGGTCTCGGGGCCCCATTCAGTCATGGGGATCCTCCTCCGGGAACGCGCAGACGGCGCATGGTCCCGTGCAGGCCAAGCAATTGCTCGCGTCCCATGCGCTCCGACCGTACCAACAAGGCACGGACGCGTTCGTCCATGCCGGCCATCTGCTGCTTCTCTTCCTCGGTCAGCGTCAGGATGCGGAGCGTCAGGATCTCGTCGATCTCGGTGCCGTCGAAGAGATCACCAGGGCTTTCGGGCGCCACCTGTGGGTAGTCGCAGAGGATGATCGGCGCCGACAATAGGGTGTCCATCTGCCCCTCCGCGCCGACGAGGACGGGCCAGGCGCCGACGCTGCGGCAGCCGGCCGCTGCGTCGCGCCACGCATCAGGCGGGTCGACCAACGAGACGAAGTCCCCGCCTTCAACTCCCAGCAGGGCGTGCGTCGAGACGAGCGCACGCTGCAGGGCGTGGTCGCGGTCATGCGTGCCGTCCTCCCACGGCGTGCGGTTCGCGATGCACAGTGTCAGCTTGAAGAGTCGCTCGGCGACGGGCGCCGCCCGCAGCTCTAACGTACCCTCGATGCCGTGCTGTTCGCGCACGAGGACGCCCATAATGGTATTCGCCTTCCGAACGGGCTCCAGCCAGCGCCGCGACGGGAACGCGAACCGTGCGGGAAGAGGCCGTTCCAGGAGATCGGCAAGCCGTGTTCGGCCGCAGTAAACCTCGCGCTCCTCCGCCTCTTGCCATACCTGAAGGACGGTGTCACCCACCCGAAGTGTCTCCACGCTCCGAAACGAAGGCTCGGTCGCTTCGGGCCACTCAGCCAGCGGCCGGTCGAGCTCGCCCACGGTGCGATCGGTGAGGTGTAAAAAGCGGGCGATCACTTCCACCGTTGTGTCTGATCCCCCGCACACAAGACACTCCGTTTGACTGGCTGAAGCATCGCCCTGAGCACGGCCAAACGCTTCGGGGTAGAGTCCGCCGAACGTCCAGCGCTGCCGATTCTTCACCGACGGTCGGTAAGGGTACAGGAGGTACCCTTCGTACAGGATCGCATTCGCGATGGGGTCCACCACAGTACGGTTCACGGCGTCACCGGTTCTTCCCCAGCGGTCAGCAAGTCTTCGAGCGACTGCTGCCACGCAGCAAGGCAAAGGCACATCAGAAATTCCTCCCGCTGACCGGTGCACGTTGCGCCGCTGCAATCGCAAGCTGGCCCAGGCTCAGTCCCCCGTCATTCGGCGGTACGAGCCGATGCCGGTACACGCGGAAACCGTCCGCTTCCAGCCGCGCGGCCGCCTCTTGGGTCAGCAGAGCGTTCGTGAACACGCCGCCGCTCAGAACAATGGCATTGAGCCCCGTTCCCCGTCGTAACCGAGCGCATACGACGGCGATCAAGTCTACCACCGCAGCATGAAACCGTCGCGCGATGTCTTGTCGCGGCGCACGACGCCGGATGTCGGCTGCCACAGCGCTGATCAGTGGCCGTGTATCGATCTCGAGTGCCTCATCGGCGTCCGATTTCATGTTCACCTCGAACGGGTAGGAACCGGCAGGCCTGGCTTCGGTCGCAAGCCATTCGAGTTCGACGGCAGCCTGTCCCTCATAACGGACTCGGTCGCGGACGCCGGCCAGCGCCGCGACCGCATCGAAGAGTCGCCCGACGCTGGATGTGGCGGGCGAATTGAAGCGCTGGTCCAACATGCGCTCCACCGTTCGCAGTTCTGAGGGGGCAATTCGCGAACCGAGCAATTCGGACGTCTGTCCGGCATCGCGCAGGTGAGCCAGTGCCATGCGCCACGGCTCGCGAATGGCACGCTCGGCGCCCGGCATGAGGACGTACCGCAACCGAGCTGCCCGACGAAATTGCTGGTAGTCACCCACCAGGAACTCGCCGCCCCAAATCGCACCGTCGGTCCCGTAGCCGGTGCCGTCAAACGTGACACCGATAACAGGCTCGTTGAGCTGATTTTCAGCCATGCAACTGGCGAGGTGCGCATGATGGTGCTGCACGCCCAGGAGCTGAACCGCACGTCGTCCGTTCATCGGATGCGCGCGTGCCTGTGCATACCGAGTCGACGCATAGTCCGGGTGTAAATCGTGAGCCAAAATTTCCGGACATACGCCGAAGAGCCTCTCATAGAGGGACACGTCACTCTCAAACGCGCGATACGCTTCATAATGGTCGAGGTCGCCCAGGTGATGGCTGAGAAACGCATGGCGATCACGACCGATGGCGAAGGTCCCTTTGAACTGCCCACCCACTGCCAGAATCGGACGCCGACATGTCAACGGGAGCACTATCGGATGGGGAGCGTAGCCGCGAGAGCGTCGCAACGGCAATTCCCACCGGTCCACCAGTCGCGTCACCGAATCATCGCAACGAACCTGGATGGGACGATTGTGCAGCAAGAAAATGTCGGCGATGCCGGTCAGACGAGCCAGGGCGTCGGCATCTTCGTGCGCCATGGGTTCGTCGCTGCGATTGCCGCTGGTCATCACCAGCGAAACGTCGCCCAGGTCCCGCATCAGCAGATGGTGAAGCGGCGTGTATGGCAGCATCACGCCCAGCGAGGTATTGCCGGGAGCCACCGCTGTCGCCACGCTTGCTTCCGGACGCCGGCGCAGCATGACAATAGGTCGCTGTGGCGAAAGCAATAGCGATTGCTCCGCCGCCGTTACCAGACACAGAGCCCGAACGGCGCCGATGTCTCGTGCCATGAGGGCGAACGGTTTTTCGTCGCGCTGCTTGCGTTGACGCAATCGCTCCACGGCGAGGGAATTGCGTGCGTCACAGGCCAGGTGATAGCCTCCCAGGCCTTTGAGCGCGCCGATCTTGCCCTGGTGCAGCGCTGACACGAAGCACTCCAGCGGCTCGCCATCGCAGGCGCGGCCCGCCGCGTCGCGCGCTTCCAGGCGCGGCCCACAGTCCGCGCACGCGGTCGGCTGTGCATGATAACGCCGGTTGGCCGGCGCTTCATACTCGGCGCGACACGCGGCACACATGGGAAAACCGGCCATCGTCGTCTGCTCGCGATCATAAGGAGCGCCGCGAACGATGGTCAGCCGGGGCCCACAATTGGTACAGTTGAGGAACGGATAACGATAGCGCCGGTCCGTGGGATCGAACAGTTCGGCAAGGCAATCCACGCACGTCGCGACGTCGGCGCCGACAAAAACGCTTCGCTGATTGCCGACTTGACTGGTTTCGATGATGAATTGGACATCGCCGCGCGGCGGGGTCCTCCGCCAGGAGAGGTCCGTGATTTTGGCGAGGGGCAGTCGGTGGTTGCACAGCTCTCTCAAGAACGAATCCAGACAAGGAGACTCACCCTCTACTTCGATCTGCACCCCGCCCGATTCGTTCTTGACGAACCCGGACAGACGATGGCGCGTTGCCAGTCCAAAGACGAACGGCCGAAAGCCGACGCCCTGCACGACCCCTTCAACAGCGATCGCTCGTCGTTCCATCGGACAGCCCGCGGAATACCGGTCGTTTCCGAAGTGGGCCGAAATAAAAAGACCCCGCCGCGCGGGTTGCGTGGAAGGGTTGTCATTGGCCCGAAACGGCTCTCCAGAGCCAACAAGCATTATCCTCTCCTGGCTCCGATGCTGTCAAGCTATTGGTATTCCACGGGTGCAAACCGTGCAAACCCGTTTCTGCGCCCATCAGCGCGGTCGTTTCCCTCGTGACCGGGCTCTGCCCGGTCACGCACTGCCGGCGAGGCTCTGCCTCGCGAGCCCGTCCC
>JAIEMG010000111.1 GCA_019752375.1 Gemmataceae bacterium
TCCGTCCGGTTTTCTCTGGACGGATTGGAAATCCGTCCTACGTGCAATTGTTCAACTTATTGTTACGCGGCTCCTAATCCAGGGCGTACTCGAACTCCGTTCGGCGCCTGGCATCGCCTGGAAAACCAAGGTATAATCGCGCACCGGATTGTTCTGGACCTGAACGCACTCTCCCGAGCGGGTCATGCCTCCTACCGCTGTCGCCAGTTTCCTGGATGCGATTCGCGATATCGACCTGCTGCCGCCCACGCAGTTGGACGAGTTGTCCCGGCAGAATCCGCGCTTCGCCGAGACGCGCGTTCTGGCTCAACACCTCCTGCAGCGCGGCTGGCTGACCCCGTACCAGGTCAATCAGCTTGTCCTCGGTCGTGGCCCCGATCTCGTGCTTGGGCCGTACTTGCTGATCGAGCGCCTGGGCGAGGGCAGCAGCGGCCAGGTCTTCAAAGCGCGGCATCGACGGATGAAGCGCACCGTGGCGCTGAAGGTCGTGCGTAAGGAACTGCTGGCCAACGCCGACGCGGTCCAGCGCTTCTACCAGGAAATCCAGGCCGCCAGCCAGCTCGATCATCCCAACGTCGTCCACGCCTTTGATGCCGGTCCGGCCGGGCCAACGCATTTCCTGGCGATGGAGTATATCGAAGGCATCGACCTGTCCCGGATGATGGAGCAGACCGGTCCATTGCCGGAGGGGCAGGCGGGCGCGTACATCGCCCAGGCCGCCCTGGGACTGCAGCACGCCTTCGAACGCGGGCTGGTCCATCGCGATATCAAGCCGAGCAACCTGTTTGTGGCGGGAACTGTCCGCGGCCAATGTCCCAAAGCGAGCGAAGCGAACGGCGGCAAGGACCAGCCTGCGCGCTCCGATTCGTTCTTTCTGACGCCGGATCCGTCGTCGCTCACGCCGGACCTGTATTGCTGGGGCGTGGTCAAGATCCTGGACTTCGGCCTCGCCCGCGTGCACCACTTTGCCGATCACGACGCACGCCGCGCGCGGACCTCCTCCGGCGCCGTGAATTACATGGCGCCCGAACAGTCGCAGAACTCGGCCGCGGTCGATATCCGCGCCGATATCTACAGCCTGGGCGCGACGTTCTGTTACCTGCTCACCGGCCAGCCACCCGCGGCCGGCAACCCGCTTCCGCCGACGTCGCCTGAAATCCAGGCCATCCTGCACCGCATGCTGGCAGCGTCACCGGCCGATCGGTATCAGAGCCCGATCGAACTGGCCGAAGCACTGGCCGCGGTGCTGGGAATGCCGCTCACTGCTCCCACGCCCGCGGCACCCACGGTTTCCGAGGTCGTCGAGGATGCCCCAGAGGTTCCGACGCTCTTCAACAATGCGACGGGCGGCTCGTCGCCCGCGCCGCGCAGGGCCTCCGCTTCGACCGTGAAACGACTGCTGATCGCCGGCGGCGTGGTGGCGATCCTGATCGGCGCCGCCGCGGGGTTATATGCGCTGCTGCCGCGGTCCGAGGGAAATGTTGGGCAACCCACGACTCCCGCCAGTGCACTCGACGGCCGACTGGAAGCTTTGATTGCCCGCACGAAATCTCCGCCGAGCGATCCCATGGAGCTCTGGCAGGGGTTCGCCAACCTGGCGATGGAGAGTCCGGCGTCGCCGGAAGGGCAGGCAGCGCGCAGCTGGCTGTCGCGGCTTCCTTCGCCGCTGGACCGGATCAATCCGCAACGCATTCCGACGCAGGATCGATACCCCGCTTGGCAGCCCAGGGATAAAGAACTCGTCGCCGTCCTGGGCGAGCATGCCTGGCGGCACTGGTCGCCGCCGGTGCGCAGCGTGGCCGTCAGCCCCAACGGCCAGTTCGCTGCCAGCGGCGATGGCCTGGGCATCTATCTATGGGAAATGTCCAGCGGCCGAATGCTTCACTGGTTGAAGGGGCATGGCCAAGCCGTTCATTCGGTCGTCTTCGCGCCCGATAGCACCACGCTTGTGTCCGGCAGCGCCGACAAGACCGTCAAGCTGTGGCAGGTCTCCAATGGTCAACTCCTGCACACGTTTGGCGGGATCGGCGACCAGGTCCATTGCGTGGCCTTCGCTCCGGATGGCCAGTCCATTGCGGCCGGCAGCCAGGACAAGACCGTTCGCGTCTGGGACGTGCTGACCAAGAAAGACCGCATGACCGGGCGGGAGCACAAAAACTCCGTCCATGCGGTGGCATTCGCGCCGGACAGCCAGACGGTCGCATCCGGCAGTCTTGACGGTACGATCAAGCTCTGGGACGTGGCGGCAAAGAAGTCCCGGCAATCGCTGGCTCACAAGGGCGGCGTGCAGGCGCTGGCGTTCGATGCCAAGGGAGACTTGCTCGCGTCGGGCAGCAACGATCATTCGGCCAAGGTCTTTGACGCGAGGAGCGGCGAGGAGCGCAAGCTGCTCAAGAAACACACCGGCCCGGTGATGGCCCTGGCCTTCTCGCCGGACGGGACGACTCTGGTCACCGGCGGCCACGACCGCCAGGTCCTGCTGTGGGACCCGATTGCGGGCAAAGAGCGGGCCACGGCCATCAAGGCCAATGGCAGTGTGCGAAGTCTGGCCTTCACATCGACCGGGCAATCCCTGCTTGTCGCCACCGATTACTCGGCCATGCGGTTGTGGGAGATTTCCTCCGGGACCCCGGCCCCCGTGCAGGGCCATACCCATCAGATCAAAGCGGTTGCCTTTTCTCCGGACGCGCGGACCCTTGCCACCGGTGGTCAGGCCGGCAGCGTAAAACTGTGGGACATGGCCAATGGCACGGTCGCGTTCACCCTTTCAACGGGTGCGGGGCCCGTGGATGGCGTGGCATTCTCGCCGGATGGCACGACCGTCGCATCGGTTGGACGGCAGGACAAGCTGGTCCGCCTGTGGGAACCGGCCACCGGCAAGACCAAAGGCGCGCTGAAGGGCCATACGGAGGGCCCCGTTGCCGTGGCGTTCTCTCCTGACGGCCGAACCCTGGCCACCGGCGGCGCCGACAAGACCGTGCGCTTGTGGGACCTGGAGACGGGGAAAGACAAGTCGATCCTGACTGGAGCCCAGGACCTGGTCACCAGCGTAGCGTTCTCCCCGGACGGCCGATTACTGGCCTGGGGCAGCCAGGACAAGACGGTACGCATCTGGGACGTGCCCGCGAATCAGCCGGGCATCGTTTTCAAGGGACACAGCCAGGCGGTCCGAGGCGTCGCATTCGCTCCGGACGGCCTAACGATTGCCTCCATCGGCGACGACCGGACCGCGCGTATCTGGGACCCCCTCGGCGGGAAGGAAAGGCCGAGCCTGGACCTCTTTGCCGGCAACCTGCTGGCGCTGGCGTACACGGGCGACTCGCAGACGCTCGTGGTGGCAGGAGCGGACGGACGCATTGTCGTCTGGAAGCTGGCGTCACGCACCAAGCGGGAATGGCAACTTCCCGGCGCCGTGTTCGCGGTAGCCGTCGCTGCCGATGGCCGGCACATTGCGACCGGCAACGCAAACAGCACGGCCTATGTGATTCGACTGGCCACCCATACGAACTGATCGCACGCCCGCCTTGGCACGAGAAAACCTCCCGCTTGTCCGCTGTCGAAAAACGCCAGGTGTTGTAGGGTGCGTCAAGCGTACTCGCGCGGACGCACCGGAATGCAGACGCGCGAGAATGGTGTCCGGCGAGGGTCGGTTGCGGTGCGTCCGCGCGAGTACGCTTGACGCACCCTACAGCACTCCAGCACGGAAAATCGGCCCCTTTTGGCACCTTCAAACCCAGATTTCCCTGGCCTTTTGCCGCCCAACGCCGCCTCTCGCCGCCAAAACCCGAATTTTTGGCATTTTTCTCTGGTCAGGCGGAACGAATGTGCGGTAATGTCCTACTAACTCTCCAGATTGAGATGTGAATTCGCGCTCACCGTTAACCCACCGCGGCCCTGCCGCAAGCGTACCCACCTTCCCAGTTGAGGAGCTTCCATGCTCACGATCTTTGGCAAGCCGAGCCGGAACGGCGGCTTCTGCGATGGCGTCTCGCGCCGCGACTTTCTCACCATCGGCGGCAGTCTGCTCGGCGGTCTGACGCTGCCGAAACTCCTGGCAGCCGAGTCGCAGGGCGGCGTCAAGCTTGGCCACAAGGCCATCATCAACGTCTTCCTGCCCGGCGGACCGCCTCATCTCGACATGTGGGACATCAAGACCGAGGCGCCGCGCGAGATTCGCGGCGAGTTCGAACCGATCAAGACGAAAATCCCAGGGATCGACATCTGCGAACATTTCCCGCGCGTCGCGGCCATGATGGACAAGTTTGCCATCATCCGGTCCATCGTCGGCGCCAGCGGCGATCACGACGCGTACCAGTGCATGACCGGACGCAAGCGCGATCCGCAAAAGGCGAATTACTGGCCGTCGATGGGTGCCTGGGTGTCCAAGGCGCAGGGCCTCGTCGATCCGGCCATCCCGCCGCACCTGACCTTGATGTACAAGACCGGCGAGCCGCGTTGGGGATATCCCGGCGAAGGCGGCTTCCTGGGCATGGCGCACGGGCCGTTCCAGCTGAACGGCGGCCAGGGCAAGCAGATGAAGTCGGACAACCTCGTCCTCAAGGGCATGACGCTGGATCGCTTGCAGGACCGCGTTGCGCTGCTCAAGTCCTTCGACGGCCTGGACCGGAAGATGGACCAGAAGGGCGTGATGGACGGCATGGACGCGTACAACCAGCAGGCCGTCGGTATCCTGACGTCCTCGAAGCTGGTCGACGCCCTCGACCTGTCCAAGGAACCGCTGCCGATCCTGGAGCGTTACGGGGTCGATGATGCCGCGTTCGAGCGCGACGGGGCGCCGCGCATGGTGCGCAACTTCTGCGTGGCCCGTCGGCTGGTCGAAGCCGGCGCCCGAGTAGTGACGTTGAACTTCTCGCGTTGGGACTGGCACGGCTCCGACGGCAAGAACTTCGTCCAGGGCCGCAAGGACATGCCGTTGCTGGACCGCGCGGTCTCCGCACTGGTCACCGACTTGCACGAACGCGGACTGGAACAAGACGTTTCCGTGGTCGTGTGGGGCGAATTCGGCCGCACCCCGAAGATCAACAAGGACGCCAGCCGCGATCACTGGCCGCAGGTGAGTTGTGCCTTACTCGCCGGCGGCGGCATGAAGACCGGCCAGGTCATCGGCGCCACCAACCGCCTCGGCGAGCACGCCGCCAAGCGGCCGGTCACCCATCAGGAAGTGTTTGCGACGCTGTACACGAATATCGGCCTGAACCTCAGCGCCGTGCGCGAGTTCGATCCCACCGGTCGGCCGCAGTACCTTGTCGACCCCGAGAATGAACCGATGCGCGAATTGATTTGATTGTCCGAGCATCGGCACTGATCGACCTAACACTACAGCGCTGGTTTGGAAGCACGATTCACGGGAACAGTCTGTAGCCGCAGGCTTTAGCCCAATACCGTTCAATTAGGAGCAAATGTTCACTCGATTCTGGTCATGGCGCGAACGTAAGTCCTTATTTCATGGCCAGCAGTTACTGAACACTTGCTCCTAATTGAACGGTATTGGGCTTTAGCCTGCGGAGTGAGTGTACCGCACCTGCGACGCCCTTCCGCAGGCTGAAGCGTGCGGCTACAGACGTTGCGCGGATCCTTTCACGAAATGGAGCGCTGTCGTACTAAACAGGGCACGGGTCATCCGCTTCGGCGATGATCCGTGCCCTTTTCGATTTCTCGCGCACGCGGAGCACGCCGGACGGGCGCGGGATCGCTGACCGCCGCAACACCCAGGTCGGCTACAGGCACGTCACTCCGGCGACATTTGCGACGACAACAAAGCCTCCAGCGGCCCTCGCCTCATTTTGTTACATCTCGCGTGGCGGATTTCGCCAGGTCAGGCGACTCCTCCTGATAGAGCGCTATTGTCTCCCGAATACCCACCGGGCATGACAGCGGAACACCGCCGTCCCGTTGGCTGTCATCCCTTGTAGGAGGGTTCCATCGAATGATGGGCACTTGCTTGGCCGACCCCCCAACCACCACTGCCATGGATTTGCCACCGGTGCGTCCGATCCCCATTCCGGAAGACTTCGTCTGGACGGACGTGGAGAACCAGAAGTTCACCGCAGTCGCGCGAATGGTCAACTGCTCCGTGCCGACGGCGCGGGAACTCGTGGTGTATCTGTTGCGGTACGTTCAGGAAAACACGGGCAGTCTGGCCGTGGCCCATCTGCCGGACGTGCTGTCACCCTTCCCGGTGAAATGGGGCTACAAGAAGAAACGCAATGATTTTTTGCGCCTGATGCACGATCTGGACTTCATCTACACCCGGGTGAACTACTGGGCCAAGATCCGAGCCAAGAAGTATGCGCCCAGCAAGAGTGGGCAAGAACTCCTCGATCGCTTGAGCCGCCATGCGACCCCCGACCGTACAACGGACAGCCGCGCGGAAGAGATCCCATCGATGGGCCAGTCCTTTCCTCAGCCGTTAACTCGCGGCGGGCGGTGACCGTGCGGTCCGTTCCAGAGCCTTACACCCAGGAATGGCCGGCGAGCTGAAGTCCCGCTGGCCATTTTCTTGTCTCCATTCCCTCTCACGGTTCAGAAAGAGCGGTCGTGACGGTCGCGTTGCTTTTCTTGCAATGGCGGGACCGTACAATGAGGAAAGAGGCACCGCGAACCGTCGCCGGGCTTTCCAGACGGAGATGACATGACGAAGTCTGAAGACCCTCGACGCAACTCGTCGCGGGCGCCCAACGACCCGTCGGACAGTTCCCTTCTGCGCCGCCTGCGCGACGGCAACCAGGATGCTGCCACGCAGTTGTATCTGCGCTACGCCGATCGCCTGCGCATTTTGACGCGTGCCGAATGCTCCCCCGATCTCGCGCGGCGCGTCGATGTGGACGACATCGTGCAATCGGTGTTTTCCAGCTTCTTTCGCGGCGTCGGCCAGGGCTACTACGAAGTCCCGCACGGCGATGAGCTCTGGAAGCTCTTTCTGGTCATCGCCCTCAACAAGATCCGTGCCAAGGGAGCGTTCCACCGTGCTGCCAAGCGCGACGTGCGCTTGACGGCGGGCAGCGAGCTTCTCGAAAACTGGGTTCCGACCGAACACGAGTCCACCGAAATGGCCCACACCTTTCTGCGCATGGTCATCGACGAGGCACTGGAAGCCGTGTCGGAAGTGCAGAAACGCATGATCCAGCTACGCATTGAAGGTCATGAAGTGGCCGAAATTGCAGTCCAAACGCAGCGATCCAAGCGCACGGTCGAACGCGTCTTGCAGGAGTTTCGCACCAAGCTGGCAGCCATCCTTCGCGCGGATGAGGGCCCGGAGTATCGGCCCGAACACGCCTGAGCGCGGTACGATCAACGATTGGAGGCCCTGCGCGGAACGGTCAGGTTTCTGCACGGGCGGATGAGGGGCCCGAGTTTGTAGGGTGCGTCAAGCGTACTCGCGCGGACGCACCGCGCCCTTGCAAAGTCGTCACGTCTCTGCACGCGCGGATGAGGGGCCCGAGTTTGTAGGGTGCGTCAAGCGTACTCGCGCGGACGCACCGCGCCCTTGCAAAGTCGTCACGTCTCTGCACGCGCGCGGTGCGTCCGCGCGAGTACGCTTGACGCACCCTACAAGCTACAGGCTACATGCTGGCGTGCCGTATGTTTATTTCGGCGTCGATCGCATCGCCCGCGCTGCGTCCACCAGTCGCCGAAACTCGGGGAGGTGGGCAATCGGCTTCAAGTCCGGGTCTTGATCGATCTGGTCAAACCCATACCCTTGCCGCAAGGCCGCCGATAAGAGTTCAAAGGCCTTGAAACGGTCATCGGCGTGCTGCTCGGATGTCAACGCATAGATGCCGGCGACTTGATAAAGGGTCCTCGGTTGCGGATCGCGCGCCACCGCTTGCTCCGCATCGGCCACCGCCGCCGTCCGGTTTTTCTGTCGCGCCAGCAGCACGCCGCGGCCGGCCCGGGCCAGTGCCGCGTCCGGATACAGGCGGATCGCCCGATCAAGCACGTCGATTGCATCCTGGGGCCGGTCGAGGCGCTCGGCCAGAAGATGGGCGATGTTCTGATGCGCCGGCAGCGAACGGGGGTTCAGCGCCAGCGCCTGCTCGAAGTCCTTCAGCGCCGCCCGCGGATCATCCCGCCGCTGCGCCGATCCGCGTGCAAGCCAGCTGGCTTCATCGGTCGGATTCTGGCGCAGGGCTTCGAGCCGCTGACGCTTCGCCTCCGCCACGTTGCCCATTCTTTCATACACGGCGGCACGCATGAAGAGGACGCGTGCCGACGGGCTGCCCAGTTCGAGCGCACGGCCCAAGTCCTGCAGCGCCAACTCGTGCCTGGGTTGGGCCAGGTTCACCCGCGCCAGGGCCCGTTGCAAGTGGGCCTCGGCGAGTGTGGGTTTTAGCTCGATGGCGCGACTGAAATCGGCCGCGGCTTTTTCGAAGCGACGCAGCCGAAGGAAAGCGGTGCCGCGCTTCAGGTACAAAGGGGCCAGTTCGGGCGCCAGTGCGATGCATGTGCTGTAACAGGCCGCCGCATCGCCCGGTCGTTCCAGCACCTCGTGGCAAACGCCCAGGTCGAACCAGATGGTGAAGTGCTGCGGCTGTTCCAGCGACGCCCTGTCCAGCAGCGCCAGTGCTTCGGAATACTGGCCGCGCATCGCGTACTCGCTGGCGAGCATGCCTCGATCGCGAGCAGTCTTGCTCGGCTGCGTTTCTGCTCGCACGAGGCACTCTTTCACTTCGGACGGGTCCGTCGCGAGGCTGGCGCGCTGGAGCCATACCGCCCGCGGCATACGATCGGCGGAGAAGCACTGCTCCGCTTTCGTGTTGAGCTGCATGGCAAGTGGACGCGAGGCGGTATCGTCGGATTGTCCCCCTTGCTCGCGCACGGCCCGCGCCCACAGCAGCAGTAACTCGGCGACGTCCTCGCGCAGTTCTTCCTGATCACTGGCCGGAAGGTATGCAAATGCAGGCGCCTTTTGCCAATCGGGGTTGTCCGGGACGCCATAGCGGCCGAGGAGGCGAGCGCATTCTTCCATCGCACCGTCGCGTGGGGCCGGGTCTCCGAGGAGGCGAACCTGCACGGCCTTCATATCGTCGCGGAACTGTCTCCGGGCAATGGCAGCACTCTTGACCGCGTTGACCGTTTCCAGGCGATCATTGCGCAACCTTTCCGTAATCAGCTGAGCCGCGATGGTGAGGAGCACCCCGCCGAGCACGGAACACACCACCGCGGCGACAGTCCAGCGCGGATGCCGGCGTACCCACTTGCGGCCGCGTTCGCGCAGCGATGGCTCGCGGGTGTGGCGGAGGGGGCGATGCCCGAGCTGGCACTCGAGGTCTTCTTTCAGCTCGCCGGCAGTGGCGTAGCGCCGGTTGGGGACCGGCTCGAGGCAACGGCGCACGATCGCCTCGGACGCTGCCGACATGGCTCGGTTGTACCGGCGCAACAGGGGCGGGGACCCCATCCGATCCGCCAGCATGCGCGCCACCACCTCCGTGACCGGACCACGATGAATTGGATAGGGCAGCCGCCCCGTCAACAGCTCGTAGAGGATCACGCCCAGCGCGTAGACGTCCGCCCGCCCGTCGACGCGCCGCCCACCTTTTTGAAACGCCTCCAGGTGTTCGGGGGCCATGTACGGCAGTGTGCCGCCGATCATGGCTGCCGACAGGTTGCCGCGCACCTTGGTGTCTTCCGACAAATTGAAGTCCAGCAGCATCGGCACGCCGTCATGCGTGATCAGGACATTGGCAGGCTTGAGGTCGCGGTGAAGGATCCCACGGTCGTGCGCGTGGGCCAGTCCGTCTGCCAGGTGCTGGCCGAGAGTGAGGACCGCATTCTCAAAGCTCAGCTGCTCGAGCTGGTTAGACGGGACTGGCCGGGACGGGTGTGCCGGTTCGGTCTCGGATTGAGGTGCCTCGGCGGGGACCGGGGTCGAATGAGACGGTCGCAGTTGCTTCTCGTCGGGTGGGACCGTGGAATTTCGGCGGCTGGCCAGCGTGCTCAACAGCCCCTTGCCGGAACGCGGCAAGGGGTGGCGCTCTTGGAGTTCCTTGAGGACGTCCGCCAGGGTGATCGCGCCGAGATAAGGCATGCACACCGACTGAAGCCGTCCAACGCGATGCACCGAATAAATCGGGACGATGTTCGTGTGTTGCAGTTGTGCCAACGTCTGCGATTCATTCCAGAGATCGCCGGATACCTTGAGCGCGACCAGACGACGGGCCAGATCCGCCTGGCGTGCCAGGTAGACGCGCGCAAACGCCCCTCGGCCGAGCTCCGCAATCAGATCGAAGCCGCAAAATGTCTCGCCGACTGCCGGGAATGCCCGTGCCATGGGATCGGAGCGATGCGGGTCGCCAGGCAGCGGCGCGTGCTGGGCCTCACGATTGGAAGTCGCGTGCTTTGTGCCTTCGTCCAAGCCGTCGCCGGCATCGGACAAGGGTGTTGGAGTGCCTGCCTCTGACACTTGTTCCTGGCGGTAGCCTGCCTCGTCCAACAAGGCTGACGCGCTGGCCTGGACGGGCCAGCCGCTGGTATCGACGCCGTAGCGCTTCTGGTAATCGCCCGAACAAACCATCTCGCCGGCCTGCCTGCGCAGGCGGAATTCTTCAAAGGCGACGGCGTGAACGCTGTCCGGATCCTGGAACAGATGGGGAAACCGCTGCCGGTAGGATTCCAGCGGCTGCGGGCGGCCCAGTTGCCAGCCGTATTCGAGGTCCACGCGTACCAGTTCTCGGAGCACGTCCCGATGGAGAGGGTGATCGGCCGGCGGCAAAAAGTCAGCGACTTCCGCTTGGCCGGTCTGGGCTTGCGCGTCCTCATATGCCTCGATGAAATCGTCGAGGGTGGCGACTTCGGGACGTGCCGCTCCATTTTGCATGATCGGGCTCAAAGGCCAACGAATGAGTTTCGGCTGAAGCGTCCGGCTGGCCGCGCCAACGCAGGCACGCCGGGTTCGCGGGGGCTTCCTTCCTTTATGAGTACCAATCCCCGGTGCCATCCGCCGAGCATCCACGGAAATTCGCGAATCGCAACTCAGCGAAGAAGCGATACGTATCCGGATGAGTGTCACGCACATGGACCGTTCCGGGCAGCAGCCCGCAGGCCGAATGCTCAGTTGATCCAGCATAGCTTACGTCAGGAAGTCGAGAAATGGCTGAACGCGCTCTCTCCGGTAGAAATTTGAATTTCGGTGGGCATTTTCTTTTTGATGGTGGCGGATTGTGCTCTGTGAGCGGACTCCTCAGTGAGGAGAGTGATGCTGGACAGCTGAGTCCAATTGAATGACCCGACCGGGCGTATAGAGCACATATTGTGCCTTTCAAGTGGTAAATGCCCGCCGATTTTGACTTCGATGGCACACTGAATTAAAATTTTCGCATTAGGGAGGATGAATATGTGGACGTGTGGCAAGTGCAATGCGAACGCGGGGGATGAGTTTGGATTCTGCCAATCGTGCGGTACGCGCGCCGACGGTTCTCCCGCGCCGACTCTGCCGGATTCCCTCTCGATGAGCCGGTCAAGGGGAGGGACGACCGAACCACAAGCTCCGCCTGTTGTTGCGCAGTTCGCTCTTCCGGCGCCCACGATGCTGCATCGCGTGCTCCGCTTGTTGAGAACTGGGGCCTTTTATGGGGCAATGAGTGGTGTCGTCTACGCCTTGATGATGTGGTGTGGTTTCACCTTTTTGGTACGCGTCGATTGGGCTCAAGGCTCGGAAAGCGTCTTATTCGGCATGCTGGTGCGCTGTGCGTTGGTCGGCGCCGCCATCGGGATGCCAGTGGTGCTCCTGTTCGGCTTTCGGTCGGCGAAGCGATCCTCTGATAAGACAGGTTCCCTCGTCCTGTCTTCCCCCAGTGCTGCCTTGCCTCGGCGCAAAGGGTCTGCACTGGTCGAATTTGCGGTACTGGCTCCGTTCATGGCCGCAATTTTCATGGGCGCGGTCGACCTGTCGCGGGCTTACTATTATTCCACTACCATCGATAACTGCTGCTGGAATGGCGCCATGTGGGGTGCGGGTGTTTTCGCCAAGCCTAACTGGAATGCGTCCGGGCAAGGAACCACAACCTCAATGCAGCAAGCAGCCCTCGTCGATGGAAGTTCGCTAACGCCCCCGTTGACGACGAGCGACATCCTCATAGCCACCAACAATACCACTGACGCGCAGGGCAACAAGGTCAGCATCCTCAAGATCAGCTATTCGTTCCGCACAATTGGTTTTTATCCCGGTCTGAGCGATCCGATCGCCATTGTGCGGACTGCGCAAGTGCGCTGCCGAAACAACTAGAACCAATAACCAATTGGAACCGCGGGCCACGTCGAGGAAGATGATATGCACTACCGTCCAACGCATACCCGTCGATCGGGCGCAGTCGTGATTGAGTGCGCGATTATCTACCCGGTGATCTTCATGATGACCATCGGGTTGGTGGTCGGCGGACTGGGGGTATATCGTTATAACGAGCTGGCGCACCTGTCCCATAGCTGCGCACGTTATGCTTCCGTGCACGGAGGCGGTTATTCCAGCGAAAACAAGGTTGCCATCAGCGCGGGCACGCTCCCAAGCGTTGACCTCGCGTACCTGCAAAACTACGTCAAGAACCAGGCGATCCTCCTGGACAAGACCAAACTGACGGTCTCGGTGAACATGATTACGAGCGCCGGGTCCAACCCTTGGTCGTTGACCAACAATGGCGTGGTCACCGGGGGTAATGCCGACGTGGTGTCCGTGACGGTGACTTACGTCTGGGTGCCTGAAGTGGCCTACTTCACGGGGCCGATCACCATGTCCCACACGGCTGTCCTGCCCATGTCGTACTGAACGGGGGCAACGCACGCCCTGCCTTTCGGAAATGGTCAAGGCCTCCAAGACCTTCCGCCAATTTTGGTTGACGAATAAGGGGAATCAGTGATGCTCCAAGTCTCTTCGCGACAGCGTCACACGCGACGCGGATCCGTTTCGGTTTACGTCGCCATCATGCTGACAATGTTAATGGCGATCCTCGCCCTGGCCATTGACGGCGGCCAGTTGTACGACGACTTGCGCAAGGCCCAGAATGCCGCCGACGCGGCTTCGCTGGCTGCGGCCGTGCAGATGAACACCGATTGGAAAACTGGCGGTGCCGGCGCCCTGTCGACGGCGGCAATTACCACCGCCAGGACCCAGGCGGCGGCCTACGGCTACACCAATGGGACGGGGGGCGTCGTGGTCAGCGTGACCCAGCCCACGACCGGTTTGCCCGCGGGGTACACGCCAAGCAATGGGCCCGGTTATGTCGATGTCACGATCACATATCCGCAAAAACTGTTCTTCGCGGGCGTGTGGGGAAATAAGAACATGACCGGCTCGGCGACGTCTCGCGCGCGCGGGGGTTGGTTCACTCCGGCTGGGCCCGCCGCGATCATCATTCTGAGCAAGAAGGAACTCAACGGTGCAGCCCAGATGGACGAAGGAAATGGCGAAGTCACCGTGCCGGACGATTCCGCGGTGCAGGTGGGCTCCACGGCGTCCAACGGACTTTCCCTTGGGCCGAATGGAAAAATGAAGGGTGGGCGTCTAGAACTCGGTTCATCGAGCTGGACCGGAGGCAGTCTAAGCAACGTTCCCTCCACCATTTTGTACAATCAATCCATCCAGGATCCCTACGCCACGCTGACCCCGCCGTCCGCCGCCACGATCACCAAGACGACGCCCCTTGACAATTCCCCGAAGGTCACGAGCGGTAATACTCTTCTTTCTCCGGGCGTCTACACCAGTATCGAGGCGTCCGGCAATGGCAGCATTTCGTTCAAGCCCGGGGTCTACATCATTACGGGGGCCAATAATGGTACGGGTCTCAAGCTCTCCGGCAATGGTGTGAGCGTGGACACCAGTGGCGGCGCGAGTCCCGACACCGGCAATGGCGTGCTCTTCTACTTCACGGGTGGCGGGCTTGATGTGTCAGGCAATGGCGCTTTTAACCTGCCCGCGCCTGACAGTGGAACATTTGGTCCCTCGTGGTCTGGCAACCCCATGTCCTTCTGGATTGACAAGAACAACCCCGACGCCAACAACACCGTCACGAACCAACCCGGCATCAAGATTAGCGGCAATGGAAGCTACCAAGTCAACGGCGTCGTCTACGGGCCCACCACCAAGGCAAAAGTGAACGGCAATGGTGATTCTTTGGGGATGCAGCTGGTGGTCGATCAATTGGTATTGGACGGCAACAACTCCAAGGTCAAGTTCGGCAACACCGGCCCAGCTCCCGCCGCACAAAGCCTGCTGAACCTGATTCGGTAGCAGACGACGGGTGGCAACGAAGTCGTCGAGGCGGCTCTGGGCGGTGCCCAGAGCCGCCTCGATCAATTCCTCCCCGAAGCGTC
>JAIEMG010000099.1 GCA_019752375.1 Gemmataceae bacterium
CGGGCGGGGGTTGTCAAAACCGGGGGGGTCGGGGGGGGGGTTTTGCCCGCGGGGGTTTTAACCACGTGGGGGCCCCCGCCTCGACGCTCGCCGGAAGACCAAAGGCGAGACGATCACTCGCCGACGTATGGCAGCAGACCCATGAAGCGGGCGCGCTTGACGGCCGTGCTGACGGCACGCTGAAAGGTGGCGCAGGTGCCGGAGCGCTTGCGGCTGAAGAGCTTGCCCTGGCTGGTGCACAGCTTCTTGAGGCCCTGCACGTCCTTGTAGTCCACGAAGGCGGGCCGGGGGCAGCCTTCCTTGGTGCAAAAGCGGCAGCGATTCTTGCGTCCACGTCCAAGCTTCTTGCGAACCATCGATCTCCTCGCACTGAATATCGCAGGCCAGTAGGGGTCAAAGGAAATGATAAGATAGCGAGCGCCGGGGGGAGTGTCAACCGAGTGGGCGTAAACGGGCGCGGAGGTTGCATCGTTGTTTCCGGGCGATAGAATGCGACGGTTCATACAGACAACTGCGGTCCGCACAACGGAGTGTCGTGATGGAACGTCCTTCCGAACACGTCGAGCACGTCGAACACCAGCAGCACGCGGCTCATTCGCCTTTTGACCGCCGGGTGGCCATGACCATGGCCATCGTCGCGGCGCTCCTCGCATCGGTCACCATGCTCAGCCATCGCGCGCACAACGAGACGTTGCGGCTCCAGAACGAGGCCGCCATTCTCCAGACCGAGTCCGGCATCCTGCACACCCAGGCGACGGACCAGTGGGGCTTTTACCAGGCGAAGAACATCCGCGGCCACCAGTACACGGCCCTCCTTGCCATGTCCGACTTCGTGGCCCGGGACGCCAGCAGGGAGGAGGAACTCAAGAAGGCGACCGATTACTGGAGGAAGCAGGCCAAGAAGTACGAAGAGACCGATCTGCCCAAGATCAAGGCCGACGCCGAGCGCCTGACCAGGGAAGCCAAGGACAAGTTGGATGCCAGCATCGCCAAACAAAATGCCAGCCACGAGGTCCACAAACAGGGAGATCGCTTCGATCTCGGCGAGCTGGGGCTGGAGCTGGGACTGATTCTCTGCTCGATCGCGGTGCTGACCAAGCGCGCGGGCTTCTGGTACTCGGGCATCGTCGCCGCCATCACCGGTGTGGTGGCGGGCGCCACGGCGTTCCTCATCCACGGCCATTGAGGGAATGGACTTCGTCCACGCCGGGCAAGAACGTGCTACACTAGAGCCGCCCTCCTCGATCGATCCCGCAGTCGCCGGTTCACTGCCCACCCTGCACCGTCGCAGGCTGTGAACGGAGAGGATCGCGCTGTCGCCCTTCGCGCGGAAGATCTCATAACGCAACGGCTTGCGACGGCCATGCTCCAACCCAATTCTCGTCCCGCGGCAGCCTTCGGCGACCTGGATCGCCTGGGTTCGGAAGACCGCGCCGCCGCGTACCTGGCCCGCTTCCTCGAAGATGGCGATCCGAAGGTGCGCACCGAGGCAGCGCGAGCGTTGGGGAATGTCGGTCGCGCGGGAGTGCCATTTCTGACAAACTTGCTTGCCCATCCCGAGACGACCGTACGCCGCGAGGCGGCTGCGTCGCTGGGAAAGATTGGTCCGGACGCCGCGGATGCAGTGCCGGTGCTGGCGCGGCTCCTTCGCGACAGCGACCTGAAAGCTCGCCTGGCCGCCGCGACAGCTCTGAGCGCCATCGGCCAGCCCGCCCAAGCCGCGATATCCGCGCTGGTCGCGTCGATGCGGGGCGCCCACCTGATCCTGGCCCGCCTGGCGGCCCAGGCGCTGAGCCGCATCGGCACCGCTTCGGTACCTGCCCTGGTCGACATGCTCAGCACGGGCGACCGCCACGTTCGCCGCGAAGCCGCGTGGGCCTTGGGCCAGATCGGTCCCGCCGCGGCAACGATCGATGGCATCACACCGCTGCCGGCGGCGATGCTCCCACCGCCCGCGATGGCAAATGCCGTCCGCGATCCCGCGGACCAGGTGACGCCGTTGATGCCCTTGGGAAGCGCTGAGATTATTGCCAACTGGCAACCGGAACCTCTGCCCGTAAAGGCGACATCGTTGAACGCCGTCGCCGCTCTGACCCAGGCATTGAAGGATGACGATGCCAAGGTACGCGAAGCGGCGTCGCAGGCGCTGGCGAAGATTCAACGGCAACGGGCTTCGTAGCGGGCAGGGCATTGAGTCGAAATGGAACGCGGAGCTGGCGCTACGCGGACTTCGTAACGCGGATTCACGCGGATCAGAAAAACCGCTACGAGGCCCTCAAACAGCGGATCTTAGAAGCCATCCAAGAATAAGTTCGGAGTTTCGTAGGACGGATTTCCAATCCGTCCGTGTCTGCCGGACGGATTGGAAATCCGTCCTACGAACTTATTCTTGGATGAGTTCCTACACACACGGCGTTCTGTTCAGTTGCCGAGCAGCTTTACAAACCGGGCATACGGCTCCTGCCACTGCCGCGACTGGTGCGGCGTGTAGGTGCGAACGTCGAAGGAGCGCTGCACCACTTCGCGGGCCTCGGCCAGAGAACGGAGTACCCCAAGGCCGATGCCTTGAACCAGCACGTTGCCGATCGCCGTCGCCTCCACGGGCCCCGCGACGACCGGACGATCACAGGCGTCGGCCGCGAACTGGCATAAGAGAGCGTTCTGGCTGCCGCCGCCGACAATGTGAATCGTGTCCAGCCGCCGGCCGGTCAACTCCTCCAGGCGTTCCAGCACCCAGCGATAGCGTAATGCCAGGCTCTCCAGGGCACAGCGGACCACCGCACCGGGCTCCGTGGGCGCCGGCTGCCCGGAATGCCGGCAGAAGTCCGCCAGCGCTGCGGGCATGTTCGCCGGCAGAATGAAGCCGAGGTCGTCCGGATTGACGAGGCTCGCAAACGGCGGCGCGGCCTCGGCCAGGCGCGTCAGCTCGTCGTAGCTGTACGCCTTGCCTTCGCGCTCCCAGGTCCGACGGCATTCCTGCACCAGCCACAGGCCCATGATGTTCTTGAGAAAGCGGATGGTCCCGTCCACACCTCCCTCGTTGGTAAAGTTGACTTCGCGCGCTCGCTCCGTGACCAGTGGCGCCGACAATTCCACGCCCATCAGCGACCAGGTTCCCGAGCTGATGTACGCCCAGGAGTCGCCCTTGGCCGGAACGGCGGCGACCGCGGCTGCCGTGTCGTGCGAAGCAGGGGCAATCACCGGCACCAGGCCCACGCCGGTCTCCTGGGCCACGGAACCGCGCAGCGGCCCCAGTACCTGGCCGGGGCGGACGAGCGTGCCCAGGATGTTCGTCGGCAGGCCGAAACTTTGGAGCAACCCGTACGCCCAGCTGCGAGAACCGGGATCGATCATCTGACTCGTGCTGGCGTCGGTGAACTCGTTGACCTTCACGCCGGTGAAGAAGAAGTGGAACAGGTCGGGCATGAAAAGCATCGTCTCGGCCATGTCCAGCAAGGGCGATCGGTCTCTTTGCATCGCCAGCAGCTGAAACAGTGTGTTGAACCGCATGAACTGGATGCCGGTCTGGCGGAAGAGCTCGGCGCGCGGGACGCGGGCAAAGGCCGCATCCATGATCGTCTCGGTATGGGGATCGCGGTAATGACGCGGATTGCCGAGCAGCGTGTTGTCGCGGCCCAGCAGCGCGAAGTCCACGCCCCAGGTGTCCACTCCCAGGCTGTCGATGCCGCCATGCTCTCCGGCGCACTTGCGCAAGGTCGTCAGCATCTCGCCATAGAGGCGCAGGACGTCCCAGTGCAACGTGTCCAGCGTGCGGACGCCGCCGTTGGGGAAGCGATGGACCACTTCGAGCTGCAAACGCTTGCCGTCAAACAGTCCCAGCACGCCCCGGCCGCTTTCCGCGCCCAGGTCGAATGCCAGGATCTTCTTGGGAGAGGTCATGTCGGATCCCTGATCGTCAAGGCAGTTGTTCGGCGCTGCCGTCTTCGGTTAGTGCTCGTAGGGAATGACGAATGACGAAATCCGAATGACGAATCAATGTCCAATGACCAAGCTCCAATGACCGGAGCGCCATGCGAGACCTTTGGTCATTGGGGATTGGTCATTGGTTCGTCATTCGAGCTTCGTCATTCGTCATTCCGCCAGGGCGGGTTTCGTCATTCCGCAACAATTTCGTTGCGGTGGCATCCTACGCCAAACATTTCGTCTGGGAAAGCCGATCGTTTCGTAAAATAGTGGTGACGCACGATGCGTATTCATGGAAACGGCGGTGCGATGCAGACACAAACCGAAAATCACCGGGCGAAGGTGCTCTACGATGGTCAATGTGCCTTTTGCTTGAAGTCCATCGGCATCCTGAAGCGGCTCGACTGGCTGGGCCGCCTGGACTACGTCGATGCCCGCTCGGCGGAATCGTTGCCGCCGGATGCGCCGGCCGTGGACCCGGAACGATTGCTGGAAGAGATGCACCTGCTGACGCCCGGCGGCGGAACGCTGCACCACGGCTTCGGGGCGGTCCGCTGGATGGCGTGGCGACTGCCGCCGCTGTGGCCCGTTGCGCCGTTTCTGTATGTCCCTGGCGTACCGTGGCTGGGGCAGCGGCTCTATCTCTGGATCGCACGGCATCGCTTTCAGCTCGTACCCTGCCATGGCGGGGTTTGCACGTTGCCGAACGCGCGAGTCAAACGGCCGGCTGTCGAGTAGAATAGGACGCGAACTCTCCTTTTCCACGCGAGGCGTTCCGCATGAGCCGCCGATTTGTCGAACAGTTGACCGACGGTGAGAGCACCGAGGAAATCTACCTGGTCACCGACAAGCAGCTACGCGCCAACCGTAACGGCAACCTGTACCTACAGCTCGAGCTGCGCGATCGCACCGGCGCGATGAGCGCCCGCCTGTGGAACGTCGGTGAGAACATCTTCCGTACGTTCGAAGTCGGCGATTTCCTGTTTATCAAGGGCAAGGTACAGCTCTTCCAGGGCGCGCTGCAGATGATCCTCAGCCACCTGGACCGCGTGGACAGCGCCCGGGTCGCACTGGGCGATTTCCTGCCGCACACACCGCACGACATCAACAAGCTGACAGAACGCCTGCGCGGCACCCTGCTGAAACTGAACAACCCCCACCTGCGTGCCCTGGCCGAGTGCTTCCTCATCGACGACGAGTTGATGGCCGGCTACAGCCAGGCGCCGGCGGGCGTGCGCAATCACCATGCGTACCTGGGCGGCCTGCTGGAACACGTCGTCACGCTGCTGGACGCCGCCGAGCGCGTCATGCCGCTCTATCCGAACGTCGATCGCGACGTGCTGCTCATGGGCATCTTCCTGCACGACATCGGCAAGGTGCGCGAGCTGAGCTACGCCAAGGCGTTTGCCTACACCGACGAAGGTCAGCTGATTGGCCACATCGTCATGGGTGTGGAGATGCTGAACGAGAAGGTCGCCAAGGTCCCGGACCTGACGAGCGAGCCGTTCCCGACCGAATTGCTGCTGCGGCTGAAGCACATGATCGTCAGCCATCACGGCAGCTACGAATTCGGCGCGCCCAAGCTGCCGATGACGCCCGAAGCAATCGCTCTGCACTACCTCGACAACCTGGACGCCAAGATTCACAGCTTCACACGCGATATCCGGGACGACCGCAATGCGTCGTCCGCCTGGACGCCATACAACCAGTCGCTCCAGCGCCGGCTGTTCAAGGGCTTGACCGAAGGTGTCGAGCCTACGTATTCCTCGCCGCTGGAACCTATTGAGTAGCGAGTGTCGGGCGGCAGCGACCGCTCGCCGCTCCGTTCACCTATGCCCGATCTCGAAACGCAAATCCTGTCGCTCCTCTCGAAGAAGACGTATCAGCCACTGAAGCCCAAGGCACTGGCACACAAGCTCGGCGTGCCGACGAGCAAGTACGCCGACTTTCGCCGGGCGCTGCGCAGCCTGTTGCAAGACGGCCGTGTTCAGCTGGGCAAGAATCAAACGGTCCGGTTCACGCCGCCGCACGGCACCGTCACCGGCACCTATCGCCGGGCCGGCACCGGCAATGGCTTCGTCCGGCCGCACGCCATCGACGGCAAGGCCGGGCCGGAAGTCCTGATCCGCGAAGGCAACTCCTTGGATGCGTCGACCGGCGATGAAGTCCTGGTGCGCGTCACGCGCAAGCCGACGCGCCCGGATGGCATCCCGTCAGGCGAAGTGATCCGCGTGCTGACGCGGGCGACGCGGCAATTCGTCGGCGCCTATTTCGAACGCGAAGGCCAGGGCCTGGTGCGTGTGGACGGCAACGTCTTCGCCCACAGCATCTACGTCGGCGATCCCGGCGCGAAGGGCGCGCGGCCCGACGACAAGGTGGTCTTCGAGATGCTGCGCTTCCCGTCGCCGGAGGAGCGCGGCGAGGGCGTTATCACCGAGATCCTCGGCCCACGCGGCCAGCCCGGAGTCGACACGCTTTCGGTCATCCGTGCCCTGGGCTTGCCGGATGCGTTTTCGGAAGACGCCCTGGCCGAGGCACGCGCGGCAGCCGATGTGTTCGACGAGAACGACCTGTCCGATCGGGAGGATTTTACCGGCGACGTCGTCGTCACCATCGACCCGGTCGATGCACGCGACTTCGACGATGCCATCTCCGTCACGCTGGACCCGCGCAGCAAACACTGGCAACTCTGCGTCCACATTGCCGACGTGGGCCACTTCGCGCCGCCCGGCGGGGCGCTCGACCGCGAGGCACGCCGGCGCGCCACCAGCGTCTACCTCCCCCAGCGCGTGATCCCGATGTTTCCGGAGATCATCTCCAACAGCCTCGCCAGCCTGCAGCAAGGGAAGGTGCGCTACGTCAAGAGCGTGGTGATGGACTTCACGCCCACCGGCCAGCGCACGTCGGCTCGCTTTGCCAACGGCGCAATTCGCGTGCGGCAGCGCTTCGCCTACGAGCAGGTGTCCGCGATCCTGCTGGCGGAAGAGGGGTCGCCTGCCCCAGAGAAAGTGGAGCCGGAGGTCCTCCAACTGCTGCACCGCATGCGCGATCTGGCGATGATCCTTCGCAAGCGCCGGCTGAAACGCGGTGCATTGGAACTGGTCATGCCCGAGGCGGAGCTGGAGTACGACGAGCAAGGTAAAGTCTCGGGGGCTCATTTCGCCAAGCACGACGTCAGCCACCAGGTGGTGGAAGAGTTCATGCTCGCGGCCAACGAGGCGGTCGCGGCACACCTCGACAGCCTCGAGGTGCCGTTCCTGCGCCGCGTCCACCCCGCGCCGGAGCCGACGAAGCTGCAAGCGTTCGCCGATTTCTGCGATAGCCTCGGCTACACCATCGACAGCCACCTGGATCGGTTCGCGCTGCAGCGCGTGCTTCGCGAATCGGCCGATCAGCCGGACGTCTATGCGGTCCATTACGCCTTGCTTCGTAGCTTGAAGCAAGCAGTCTACAGTCCCATCGACGAAGGCCATTACGCCCTGGCGAGCGACAATTACTGTCACTTCACCTCGCCCATTCGCCGTTACCCGGACCTGACAGTGCATCGTCAGATCGGCCAGTGGGTGCGCACCGGCCGCGCCGGCAGCGACGAGGGCGAGATGACGGCGCTCGGCGAGCATTGCAGCAAGATGGAACGCCGTGCCGAGATGGCGGAGCGCGAGCTGATCAAGGTTCGGATCCTGAACTACCTGAGCGAACGGCTCGGCCTGGAGCTGGAAGTGATCATCACCGGCGTCGCCGACTACGGCTTCTTCGCGCAGGCGGAGACGCTGCCGGTGGAAGGCATGGTCCACATTAGCACGCTGACGGACGACTATTACTATTTCGACGAGAAGACGCACAGCCTGATTGGCCGGCGGAGCAAACGACGCTACCGGCTTGGCGACAAGGTGAAGGCAAAAGTGGTGCGGGTAGACCTACAGCGGCGGCAGCTTGATTTTCGCGTGGTGGAGGAGAGGATTCCACAGAAGAACCCGAAGGGCCCCAAGAAGCCGCCACGAGACTGACGAATGGCCCTGCGGGACTCCGTGGCACCGGATATTGGCGAGGCAACATCTCTGGAGTGCCTTAAAAGTGCATTGGTGACATAGCCCAATGAGCCACGAGAGCAAGAGCCTTGTTTTGTGCCCTGAAAGGGCATTGGTGACATAGCCCAGGGTTGACCGCGCAGTGGGCTACCCTGGGTAGGCCGTCACCCAAGCACTTACCCCGAAGGGGTTATGTATCCGTCGCCTGCCACCCGACGTTCAATCCCATACCCAACCTGGTGCTGCGGCATGGCGGATACACAACGCTTTCAGCGTAGGGGAACGTGGTGGCGTCCTCACCCAGGGTAGCCCGCTCCGCGGTCAACCCTGGGCTATGTCACCAATGCCCTTACAGGGCACTATACTTCACGCGGTAGAGAATGGCTGTGTCCGGTGGGCCAGACACTCTTGTCTGGCCGGCCAGACAAGAGTGTCTGGCCCACCTTGCCAGCTATCATTTTGGCCCGCGTGCAGTATAAATCACCACTAGGTGCTGCCGACTAGCGCACGGCCATTTCAGGTCAACCGGTCAATTCTTCCCCGTCGCTTCTTCGCCCCAGATGCGAATGCTGAAACCATCCAGGTCGATGTCCTCGCCCTTGTCGCGTTCGCCGGGCCCGCCGCGTTCCAGGCCGGCGCGGAGGAAGGCCCACACGCTGGCCGGCTCTCCGGCATGATCGTAGCCGTCGGCATTGGTGTCGCCTTCGAGGATCCACCACCAGGTGCGTCGCTCGGCCGCCGGGTCTGCTTCTTCCTGCCAGCCCTTCAGCACGCGAGACGTGGACGTGAGCGCCGCACGCCAGACTTTCGGCTCGCTGACGTGGATGCGCCACTCCTCCGGACTCATCTCGACCTCGCCCTTGGTGATGTTTCGCACCGCCTCGAACAAACGATGCTCCAGGGCAGTGGCACGCCAGGGGGCGTTCAGCTGAAAGGTGACCAGCGATGTCTCGAACACGAGGCCGTAGAACTCGACGCGCATGAAATTCTCCTGCCGAAGCGGTCAAATCCATGCTATCCATTTGGGCGGTCTGGAGAAAGAGCGCGGATCAATCGGCGTAATTCAAATCCAGTCGTTTTTGATTGCAGTGTGCGGATGGTCGCTTTACATTTCCTCATCTGGCCCCTCTTCCTCCGCACCTGGGAGATCGAATGAGTTCTCCGCGTTTCAAGCTTTCGGTCATGATGTTCCTGGAATTCTTCATCTGGGGCGCGTGGCTTCCATTGATTTTCGGCTACCTTCCCAGCCTCGGCTTCAACGAATGGCAGCAGGCGCTGATCTTGGGCGCGTTCAACCTGGCTGCGTTCACTGCCATGTTCTTCAGCACTCAGTTCGCCGATCGCAATTTCGCCGCGGAGCGATTCCTGGCCTTCAGTCAGCTGGTGGGAGGTCTCGCGATCCTGGCACTGGCATTCATCCACAAACCAGCGGACGATCCAGCTGCCAGCGCTCCCTTTTGGCCATTCTTCGCACTGATGCTGGTTCACTCGCTCTTCTACGTGCCCACGATTTCCATCACCAATTCCATTGCCTTCGCGAACCTGAAAGACCCTCAAACGGAATTCGGTCCGGTGCGGCTGTGGGGCACCATCGGCTGGATCGCGGCGAGCTGGCCATTCGTCTTCATTCTCGTGGATTGGGCGAAGGTGCCCGAGTTCGGCTCCGTGCCGTTCACGCAGTGGCTGGGCGACGCGCTCGGTACCTCGAAAAAGGGAGCGGAGCTGACCCATGCCACGAGTTACACGTTCGTGGCTGCAGGCATTGCATCGCTGCTTCTGGCTGCTTTTAGCCTGGTGCTGCCCCACACGCCGGCGCGGCCGGCGAAAGAGGGTGGCGAAAAGCTCGCGTTCGTGGAGGCCATGAAACTGCTGCGCACGCCATTCGTGCTGGTGCTGTTCATCGTCACGTTCTTCGATGCGGCGGTGCACCAGTGCTACTTCTTCTGGACGAGCCGCTATCTGGAATTCGGCGTGGGCATCCCCGGCAACTGGGTGATGCCAGCCATGAGCGTGGGGCAGATTGCCGAGATCGCGACGATGGCGTTCCTGGGGCTGGTGCTCAAGCGCCTGGGCTGGCGTATGACGATGGTCATCGGCATCCTCGGCCACACCGTTCGGTTCCTCGCGTTCGCTTTCGCGCCGTTTCCGGCCGTGGCGATTGTCGTCAACTTGCTGCACGGCGTCTGCTACGCCTTCTTCTTTGCCACGGTGTACATCTTCGTCGATGAGTTCTTTCCCAAGGACGCACGTTCCAGCGCCCAGGGGCTGTTCAACTTCCTCATCTTGGGCTTGGCGCCGTTTGTCAGCAACTTCCTTTGGGCGCACCTTGGCGTCACGTACGAGATTGGGAAGAATCAGTGGGACTTCCAGCACCTGTTCCTCGTGCCCGCGGGGATTGCGCTGGGAGCGGCGGTAATGCTGGCACTATTCTTCCATCCGCCGGAGACGGCGAGAGCACCTTCAAAGGACTTGGCGGCGGAGCCCCAGCCCGCGTGAGTGCTGATTGAGAGAATGATTCGAGCGGGGGACCACCTCGGCCCGTTGAGCGGCCGAGGCAGTCCCCCAAGCTATTTCCAGCGTGGAGAGCGTCGCGGTATGGGGTGGTCGCCGCAAGTATAGATCATGGCGGACGGGAAGCCGTCGCCGGACAGGGCAGTGCGACGATTTCTCTGCACTTCGATGGTAAGGGCGGCCGATAATACTCAGCAGACGCGGTTTCCCGCCGCGCACCTTTCTCCCGGTCGCCATTCTGGCCCGATTCATGCAACCTTTGCCAAAAATACCAGGGTATGAGCTGGTCAAGTCGCTGGGCGGCGGTCCGCTCACTTGCGTCTACTCCGGACGCGACCATGCCACCGACACGCCCTGCGCCGTCAAGGTGCTCCGGGCAGAATGGGAAGGCGATTCGACCGCCATCAAGCTGCTCCAGCGCGAGGCGCGCGCTTGCCTGCGCGTCAATCATCCGCACCTGGTGAAGCTGTCGGACACGCACGTCACGACACCGCCGTATTTCCTGGTGATGGAGTTGCTGGGGGGCGAATCATTGCGGCGAAGACTGCGCCGCGACTATCGCCTTGACGTGCCGACCACGCTATGGATCGCCCGGCAAACCGCGGAAGCCCTGGCGGCACTGCACCGGGCGGGGTTCATCCACGGCGACGTGAAGCCGGACAACGTCCGCCTGGTCGACGACGGCACAGCGATCCTCATCGACCTCGGTTTCGCCCATCGTCCCGGCGAGAATGCTGCCCTTCTGGAGCAAGGTTACGTCCTTGGCACGCTGAACTACCTGGCTCCCGAACTGTGCGCGAAGGAGCCCGACGCCGACCAGGCCAGCGATCTATTCAGCCTCGGAGTGATGCTGTTCGAGATGCTGTCCGGCCGCCTGCCTTACCCGTCCGGCACGTTGAAGCAGACGATGCGCCGCCACAGCTGCGATCCACCGGCCGACATCCGGCAGCACGCCGGCCCATTGCCGACGGCCCTGATCACGCTGGTGGAACGGCTGATGGCGCGACGCCCCACCGAACGGCCGCGTGCCGCGATGGTGGTTCAACAGCTGATTGCACTGGAAATTGCCGCCCTGAACCGCCGGCAATCGGCATAAGATTGCAGCTCTGCGTGGCGGTTGAAACTGCCGCAGGAAATGACGAATGACGAAGCCCGAATGACGAATCAATGACGAATGTCCAAATGACCCGAGTAGCGCCCGCCCTTTGGTCATTGGGTATTGGTCCTTGATTCGTCATTCGGGCTTCGTCATTCGTCATTTCCTGGATAGTTCGAGTCACTCATCCAGATCATTCTCGGTAAAGACCGTGAATCCCTGGGCGGTCATGGTCTGCACCGCCGTCTCGTGGTCGTCGACGTGAATCGCCAGCGCGGCCCGCCCTTGCGGGCCAAGCATCAAGGGATAGGCGTAGTCGAGGTTGATCTCCGCAGCCAGCAGCGCCTTGCAAATACGCACCATCGGCTGCGTTCCTTCCGGCAACTGCACGACGAGCAGGTCGCTTTCGGTCACCGGAACGCCGGCTTGCTCGAAGATTTCCTTGGCCCGTTCCGGGTCGCTCAGCACCATTCTCACGATGGCGCAGTCCGCCAGATCGACAATGCTGATGGAAACGACGCGGATGTCCGTGGTCTCAAAACGGCGTACCACCGCCAGCAAAGCGCCGACGCGGTTTTCGAGAAAGACGTTGAACTGGCGCACGCTCGGCCAGTCGCGGCCGCGGGCGGTTGCGTAGTCGGTCCCAGTATCCTCTCCAGAGCTCATGCGCCGTTCCTTTCAGTAGGGTCGTTTCAGTATACGGCAGAGATGGAGGATGGGTCAATTCGACCCCAGGGGGGATACTCCGCGCTTGGGGGCGTTTTTTCCGCTTCTGACCTTGTTCAGATTGGAGCGCACGTTAGACTACAAACGTACACTTAGCGTCCATCCGAAAGGAGTCAGGCATGCTCTGTAGAAAACCGCCCTTTCATGGCGAGCCGGGAGCGTGAGCGACCGGAGTTCTTCGAGACCGTGAACAACTACGGTCGCTCACGCTCCCGGCGCGCCCGAGGAATTCGGGGGTGTCTACAGAGCAAGTCAGACACCTTTCCGCGCAGCACCCTTCGGGCCGTTCCGGCAACGGTGCCTAATCGCTTTCGGACAGACGCTTGCTGACAGAGGAGAGATAATGAACCGGTTGAAAGACGTTTTTCCTCCCAATACTCCACAAGGAAGAACCATGGCGGACCAGAATCACGACCGCGAACTGAAAAACGCCCTTCTTCAGATCGAGAAGCAGTTCGGCAAGGGCTCCATCATGCAGCTGGGCGAAAGCACCGCCCTGGACGTGCAGGGGATCCCAACGGGCGCCCTAAGCCTGGACATCGCCCTGGGCGGTCGCGGCCTGCCTCGGGGGCGCATCATCGAGATCTTCGGGCCCGAATCGAGCGGCAAGACGACGGTGGCCCTGCACGCGGTGGCCAGCGCCCAGCGTGGCGGCGGCGTGGCGGCCTTCATCGACGCGGAGCATGCCCTCGATCCGGCCTGGGCCAAGCGCCTGGGCGTGGACCTGGAAAGCCTGCTCATCAGCCAGCCGCCCAATGCGGAAGAAGCACTTCAGATCGCGGAAATGTTGGTGAAGTCCAATGCGGTGGACATCATTGTGATCGACTCCGTTGCCGCCTTGGTGCCGCGTGCCGAGGTCGATGGCGAGATCGGCGATTCGCACATGGGCCTCCAGGCACGCTTGATGAGCCAGGCCCTGCGCAAGCTCAATCCGGCGATTTCCAAGACCCGCACCTGCATCATCTTCATCAACCAGCTGCGGCAGAAGATCGGCGTCATGTTCGGCAACCCGGAAACGACTTCCGGAGGGTTGGCGCTCAAGTTCTACAGCTCGGTCCGGCTGGACATCCGCAAGGTGACCGGCATCAAGGACGGTGAGGAGACCGTGGGCTCGCGCATCAAGGTGCGTGTGGTGAAGAACAAGATTGCGCCGCCGTTCCGCCTGGCCGAATTCGACCTGATGCACGATCGCGGCATCAGTCGGGAAGGCGACCTGATCGACCTGGCCATCGAGGACAAGATCGTTGACAAGAGTGGTGCCTGGATCAACTACGGCGAGATTCGTTTGGGCCAGGGCCGCGAGAACGCCAAGCAGTACCTGCGCGACAACCCGGTGCTGATGGAAGAGATTTCGCGAAAGGTTCTTGAGAAACGGGGCATGCTCGGCACTCCCGCCGCCGCCACCAACGGGGAGGTCGTGGAACCGGCCAAGACCGAGCCGCCTGCCAAGTCTTCCGGCCGGCGCCAGGCCGCCGCGGCCACGGAGTAGGCTGGCTCAGGCGCAGGAGCGTCGTTACGCTCGAGATACAAATAAAACGGGGTTGGATCCTGCATTCAGGGCTCTCAACCCCGTTTTTTGGTACGCATTAATTCTGCAACGCTGGTTTGGAAGCACGATTCACCGGAACTGTCTGTAGCCGCAGGCTTCAGCCCAATACCGTTCAATTAGGAGCAAGTGTTCAGTAACTGCTGGCCATGAAATAAGGACTTACGTTCGCGCCATGTAACTTCTCAATAACCCTGGAAACTGGCGCAGCTGTCGAAGGAGGAATTGGGTAGTCTGGGAAGCATGAAGATGG
>JAIEMG010000314.1 GCA_019752375.1 Gemmataceae bacterium
GGCGGCAGACCTCCAGGTCTGCCGGTATGGTCCGAACCGCCAGACCTGGAGGTCTGCCGCCACAAATTCTTTACACGTTGCAAGGAAGCTTGGCGTGGCCTGTGTTCCGATCCGATGGCGGCGTCATTCGGAGGCGAAGTGCGCCGTCGTGGAAACGATCTTCACCTTGCCCACCATGTCTACCTCGGCGGTTGCTTGATATTGCCATCCGGCCGGCGCGAACCGAGTCCAGGAGATGGTCCAGCCGCCTGCCTGTTCGATCACTTCCGGCTTGGTTTTGGAGAGCCACGGTTCGTTGCGGGTCGGAGGTGTGTCGCCCTTGCCCCGCACTTCCTTGCTCCATTGCGCGTACTTGACGACGAGCGCCTTCTCAGCTTCCACCTGGGCCAGTTCGATGGCACGGTCCTTCGTCAGTGCGATGGGGTCGCCGATCTCGAACGACGCAGTCTTGGACTTGATCTCGCCAATCCAGTGCGGATGATTGAACTTTGCGTTCACCGGATTCATGCGGAAATTGAGGACGGCTCGGACCTGGTACTTGCCGCGCGGCAAACGATCCAGCAGTGGCCGCTTGCCGTCCTGTGGCCCGAGATGACGGAAGGGCCAGCCGCCCAGCCGCACCGTGACGGCCAGTTCGGCAGCGGGCTCCAGCGGGATCGAATCGCCGGCCTCCATCTCCCGACTGGCATTCGCCAGGTACACCGGCGCCCAGGGGCCGCTTTTGGGGTCCACGCCTTCGATTTCGAACTGGTAAAAGCCATCCATCTTCGCGGCGGAGAGAAGATACGCGGCCTTCGACACGTTCTTGTAGCGAACCGTAAACTCAAGCGTGTCTTGCGGACCAAAGATTTCCTTGGCCGGTGTAATGGCCACTGCCAGGCCGTCTTTTTCGACAGGTGCGGAGGTCCCCAGGGCAGGAGTTGCAGCGATCTCAAACGGCGATGTTTTGGAAACGATTTCTCCCGACCACTGCGTCGGCTTCTTGAGGTCTTCGTTCTTGACGCGCTGGTTGGCCGTCAGGTCGTGATAAACCGCGGGCAGTTGGTGTGCGCCCCATCCGAGCCGACTGGACACCAGGTACTTGCCGGGGGGCAAATGCTCGACGCCCGCCTTGAGGTTCCGTTCAGTGCCCACCTTGATGTAACGGTATTGGTTTCGGTCGTTGTTCTTGAATAGGGCTGGCATCTGGAAGGTCGCTCCGGGAGCGAGGACATAAGTGGGTTGAGGCGCGGGTGGCAGGGGCAGTCCCGAGCAATCCACAAATTGCCACACGTCTCCGGTGCGCACTTCCTCGATGCGAATGCTGGTCGTGGGCGTCCGGGAGAAGAACTCGTTGAATAGCATCGACTTGTCCGTGGTGTTCTTGAGCGATTGCACGAACCCCAGCGGCTCGTTCAGGCCAAAGACTGCCTTGTCAGGCTTGACCGTCAGAGAGAGGCCATCCTTGACAACCGGCTCGGACGCTTTCGGTTGAGCCACGGTCTTTGGCTCGTCGAGCGGCGGCACCGGGACAAATGCCAATTGCGGGTCGTCCTTTCCGCTGGCCTGAGAGTAGTACGTCGCAAGCCCCGCGCCGGTGCCAAGCACTCCGACGACCAGCAGGATCATTGCTGCCATCTTCCATTTGGTAACAACCATCGCTTTCAACACTCCTTCCGCTAACGCTGCAACCGGTGCGGTGACGGCGCCGGCTGAAGCGGCCTTGGCCACGGGCCCGAGGACCGCGGCCTTGACGGTAGAACTCAGCAGTGCGGCCGGCACCGACGCCGGAGCCGCGTTTTCGGTCAGGATCGTGGCGAACAGCGGCAAGGCGAGGGCGACGCCGCGTCGAGACAGTCGTTGACGCAGCAGGTCGCGTGCGCGTGCCAGCTGGCCGGAGACGCTTCCCTTGGTCCAGCCGAGCAACTGGGCTGCTTCCTCGTTCGTCTTGCCTTCGAGATAGCACAGGACCAGCGGCGCCCGGAATTTTTCGGGCAGCCGGGTCAGTTCCTCGTCCAACATGGTGCGCAGTTCGCGCAGGTCCACGTCGGGGGCGGCCGAATTGGCAACAGGCACGTCGGACACCTGCCTTTCGTGAGCGCGGCGGCGTGCGGCATCGACCCGCGCTTTCTGCGATACGCGGTAGGCGACCTCATGCAACCAGCTGCCGACGGACTCGTCCCAGTGCAGGGCGTCAGCCTTCTGGGCCAGGACCAGAAACGCGGCCTGAAAGCAGTCTTCGGCGGCATGCGCGCTGCCGAGGACGCGCCGGCATACGGCCAGGACCATGGGACCGTGACGCTCGACCAGGCTGGTGAAGGCGTCTTCGTCCTTTTGCCGGGTGAAGCGTTCCAGGAGCTGACGGTCGGTAATGGCACCCGCCTCGGCCGCGGTGGCGCGGCGGAGAAAGCGGATGACAGCACCGAGTTGTCCGTGAGGCATGGTCCAACTCCTCATGGGCGTCGCATTCCAGAACCAGATGCCCGGTTGAGGTCGAACGAATACGACTTTTTTGAGATTTTGGTGAGTGCTACGCCGCGAGCGGCGATGGGGGCATCATCCGTCAAGCGGACGCCGTTGTCAAAACGCGAACGGCTGTCCGCGATTTGGGGATCCCGTTATAATAGAGGCATCCAGAGTGCGCCCGCGAGACCGGAGCAAGGAATGAAGGTCGTCCATTATCCGCACCCCGCCCTGGTGCATCCGACCAGGCCACTGACGTCGATCGACAAGAAGCTGCACCTCCAGGTCGGCGAAATGATCGACACGATGTACGAGGCGCGCGGACTGGGGCTGGCCGCCAACCAGATTGCCCTGCCCTACCAGCTGCTGGTCATGAACGTCAGCGGCGATCCGGAGCAAAAGGAGCACGAGAAGGTCTACATTAACCCGGTGATCGTCGAGAAGATCGGCGCACAAGAAGGCGACGAGGGCTGCCTGAGCTTTCCCGAGCTGTTCCAGAAGGTGCGACGGGCCAGGACGGTTAAGGTGCAGGCCTACAACCTCAAGGGCGAAGCGGTTGAGGTGACCGCTCACGACCTGGAAGCGCGCTGCTGGCAGCACGAGATCGACCACCTCAACGGCATCGTGTTCATCAACAAAATGGGCCCGCTGGCCCGGCTGGCGGCGCGCGGCGCTGTCAAGGACTTCGAGCGCCGGTTCCGCGAGGCGCAGAAGCGCGGCGAGATCCCGCTCGACGCCGAGCTGGAACGCATCCTGAAAGCTCTCGAAGGCGAGCTGGACGAACCCGAAAAACAGAACGGCACGCCGCCGCCACTGCCCGGCTGATCGTTCCTCAGACGACTCATCCCATGCGACTCGTCATGATGGGCACCGGCACATTTGCGGCGCCCACCCTGGAAGCCCTGCTCGCCAGCCCGCATCAGGTCGTCGGCCTGTTCACGCAGCCGGACCGCGCCGTGGGCCAGGAACGCGGATCCACGCGTCAGACCGGCAAGGGCATGAAGACAATCGCGGCAGAGAAGGGCATCCCGGTCTTTCAGCCCGAGAGCGTCAACACGCCACAAGGCGTTGCAGACCTGAAATCATTGCGACCCGACCTGCTCGTCGTCGCCGCCTACGGCCAGATCCTCTCGAATGACGTGCTCGGCGTCACTCCGCACGGTGGCATCAATGTTCACGCGTCGCTGCTGCCGAAGTACCGCGGCGCAGCGCCGATCGCGTGGGCCATCTATCATGGTGAGAAGCAGACGGGCGTCACCATCATCCAGATGAGCGTGCAACTCGACGCCGGCGGCATGATCGCGCAGGAAGCCGTGGAGATTGGGCCACAAGAAACGGCTGGTGAACTGGAAGCAAGGCTGGCGCCCATGGGAGCCCAAATGGCCCTGCAAGTGATCGAACAGATCGCAGCCGGGACTGCCAGGCCGCTGCCGCAGGACAAGAGCCAGGTCACCAAGGCGCCGAAACTGAAAAAGGAAGACGGGTTGATCGACTGGAGCCGCGATGCCGACCAGGTCTGCAATCAGGTGCGCGCCATGCAGCCGTGGCCCACGGCGTACACCTTCCTGCACCGGGCCAACCAGCCTGCCATGCGGCTCATCGTGGCCCGCGCCACCGTGATGGCACCCATTGCTCCCGGTTCCGGACCTGGGATGATTCTTCCCGATCCGTCGCGTCTGCTGGTGGCCACAGGGACTGGTGTGGTGGAGGTCATTGAAATGCAGCCTGCGGGCAAACGCCGCATGCCTGCCATCGAGTTCCTCCGCGGTCGACCCATCAAAGACGGTGACCGTTTCGGACCGGAAACGCCATGAAGTCCGCCGCACCTCGCTTCATCGGCGGCCAGCACACGGGCCGAAGCCTGAGTTTGAGTGTCCTTCTCGAATGCCACTGGGGCGACGCGTTTGTTCAGGAAATCCTGGATCGGTCCCTGGCGAACGGTGGATTGGAAGCCATCGACCGCCGCTTCGCCACGCAGCTTTCCTACGGCGTTTTGCGTCGTCGCGGTACGCTCGATGCCCTGCTCCGCACCGTCGTCAGCAGGCCGCGGCAGGAAGTGGAAGCCTGGCTGTGGGACATCTTACGCCTGGGCGCCTTCCAGCTTGCCCTGTTGACGCACATTCCCCCGCATGCCGCCATTTACGAAACGGTCGAGCTGGCCTCCGGGTTTGGCCGGCCTGCTGCCAAGGGCTTCATCAACGGCGTCCTTCGCGCCCTGAGTCAGCTGCTGACGGAGGACCGCGCATCCGCTCCCTCCGCCGACGCATTGCCGCTGGAGCAGGGCGAATACCGCCTGCTGGCCCGACCTGTGCTTCCCGAGCCGGCAGCACAGCCGGTACAATACCTGTCCGCGGCCTTTGCACTGCCGCGCTGGCTTCTGGCACGCTGGCTGGAACGCTTTGGCTGGGACGAGTGCCTACGTCTGGGCTTCTGGTTCGCCAGCCCCGCGCCTCTGTGGCTCCGCTGCAACTTGTTGCGGTCCGACCGTGTTGCCTTGCGAACGACGCTTGCCGAGGCCGGGATTGAAACGGAAGACGGCGACGGCGCGCAGGTGGTTCGTGTCAAGCACCATGCGGCCGTTCGTGAGCTGCCGAGCTATGAAAGCGGCTGGTTCGCAATCCAGGATCAGGCATCGATGAAAGTGGCGGCGGCGCTGAGTCCAACGCCTGGCATGCGTGTCCTCGACTTGTGCGCCGCGCCGGGCGGCAAGACAACGTACCTGGCCGAGCTGATGAACAACCAGGGCCAGATCATCGCCTGCGACGTGGATGACCAGCGGCTGCGGACCGCGAATGAGTTGGCGAAGCGCCTGGGGATCGCGATCATTGAAACGCATCGCCTGCACCCGGAGCGCAACGAGGAGCCGCCGCCGGGACCCTTCGATGCGGTGCTGGTTGACGTGCCATGCAGCAACACCGGTGTGCTGGGCCGGCGTCCCGAGGTGCGCTGGCGGCTCAAGCCCGACGACTTGCGCCACCTGGTACCGCTTCAGACGAAATTGCTCATCCAAGCCGGCGAACGCGTGAAGCCCGGCGGCACGCTCGTCTATGCGACGTGTAGCATCGAGCCGGAGGAGAACCGGCAAGTCGTGGACAATGTGTTGAAGGTAATGCCGGACTTGACACTTGAAGCAGACGAGGATCAGGTGCCTGGGCGGCCGTCGGATGGCGGCTACTGGGCTCGGCTTCGCAAGAGGAATTGAGATGGCAACTGCGAAAATGGCTGCCCAAACTCGTCGCAATCCAACAATGAACGGTGTTTCCATCGTCGAGCGGATTCGAGCCTATCAGAACGATCCCCTACTTCAGCGGATCAGGCCCCCAGGTGCGCCCTGGGCCTGTGAAAATGAGGAGTCGAACATGGGCGATTCGACGGTGCATAAATTAAGTGCCGATATCCTCCTCTATTGCTTGACGTTTCACCTGGCACTGCGAGCGGGCTTTCGGGTTTTTGGCAATCTCAACCTTTACTTTTCCCAGGCATTGCCAAACCTGTTTTTCACGCCAGACATCATGGTGGTGAAATCTCCGCAGCCCATGCCGGAACAGTTGAGTTCCTACCGCATTGGAGAACAGGGACCGCACCCGGTGTTCGTTGCCGAGGTGCTCTCGCCCCGTACCCATCGCGACGGCGACCTGACCGGCAAGCCCATCACTTACGGCGAAATTGGAATCGACGAGTATCTTCTGGCTGATGTCACGGGCCAGCTATTGGAGCAGCGCCTGCTGTTGTTGCGGCGGCAACGGGACGGCAGTTGGCGCGATGAGCAGGATGCCGACGGGGGCATCACCAGTCAGCTGGGGTTTCGCGTGGTCATCGACGCCGATGGCCAGTTGCGCGTGACGGACGCCAAGACAGGCAAGCGTTACATCAGACCGAATGAAGCGCAAGCAGCTGCCGATTCAGCCCAAGCCGAGGCTGATGCACGGCAGCAAGCTGAGGAACGTATTCACGCATTGGAAGCCGAGCTGGCAAGGCTGAAGAAAAAGGAACCGACCAAGCGGCGCAAGAAATCATGACCAAAAAACTCTACATCGAAACCGTCGGCTGCCAGATGAACGTACTCGACAGCGAGCTCGTCGTCGGCAGTTTGCGCCGCCAGGGGTACGTGCTGGTCCACGAGCCGACCGAGGCCGACGTCATCCTCTACAACACTTGCTCCGTGCGCCAGCATGCCGAGGACAAGATCTACAGCGCGCTGGGACGGCTGCGCGGCCACAAGAAGCGGTTCCCGAGCAAGATCGTCGGCGTGCTGGGCTGCATGGCGCAGAAGGACCAGGAGCTGGTCCGCAAGCGCGCGCCGCACGTCGATATCGTCTGCGGCACCGGCCAGCTCGCCCAGCTGCCGGCGCTCATCGAAGAAGTCATCAAGACCGGCACGCCGCAGCTGGCGTTGAGCCTGGATCGCACCGAAGCGTCGCGCCACGAGGTCGAACGCAGCTTCGAGAGCTACGATCCGATGCGCGACCCGTCGATGCGGCCCAGCGCGTTTCAAGCCTACGTCCGCATCATGATCGGCTGCGACAAGTTCTGCACCTACTGCATCGTGCCGAGTGTCCGCGGCCCCGAGCAGAGCCGCCATCCTGGCCACATCGCCGCCGAGGTGCGTCAGCTGGCCGCGGAAGGGTGCAAGGAAATCACGCTGCTTGGCCAGACCGTCAACAGCTACCAGCACGACCTGGGCGATGGCCGAACGGACCGCCTGTCCGACTTGCTGGCCCGCATTCACGAGACGTCGGGCATCGAGCGCATCAAGTTCATCACGAACTTCCCGCGCGACATGAGCGACGACCTGCTCGACGCGGTCCGCTCGTTGCCGAAAGTCTGCGCCTACCTGCACGTGCCGGCCCAATCGGGTTGCAATGACGTCCTCAAGCGGATGAAGCGGCTCTACACCGTGGAATACTACCGCGACATGCTGGCCCGTTGCCGAGAGCGTGTCCCCGGCGTGGCGATCAGCAGCGACTTCATCGTCGGCTTCTGCGGCGAGACCGAAGAGTCTTTCGAGCGAAGCTGCGACCTGGTGCGCAACGCGGGTTTCAAGAACAGCTTCATCTTCAAGTACAGCGCCCGGCCCGGCACCAAGGCGGACGACCTGCATCCCGACGACGTGCCCGAGGAAATCAAGAAACGCCGCAACAACGACCTGCTCGCCATCCAGAACGCCGTCAGCCTGGCCGACCACCGGAGCAAGATCGGCGCGACCGTGGACGTGCTGGTCGAGGGCCCCAGCAAGAATGCCTTGAAGCAAGAGACGGGACCGAAGAAGCAGTTGACGGGTCGGACGATGACGGACCACATCGTCTGCTTCGAGGGGAATGAACGGCTGACGGGGCACACGGTGCAGGTGAAGATTGAGGAGGCGAGCTCATTCACGCTGTTTGGGACGGTGGTGACGGGGGAACAGGTGGGAATGGCGGAGGACTGCGAGGATTCGCCATCATTGGCGTACACCGAAACAGATCGGCGCATCGGGCTACCGTTGATTTGACGTGACGACACGGGCGAGCGGGGTTGCGTAAGTAAGCGTCCCCGAGTAAGTCACGTTGGCGGAAGCGCGACGTACTCGGGGAGCTCACGCAACCCCGCTCGCCTTACCTCAGGTCAAGAAAACCGGCGGGGCATCAATCATGGAAATCCGCGAACCACGGCAGGTCGAAACGGTCGTCGGTTTCGTCTGTGACGTCTGCCAGCACGCCTGCTCCAAGCAGGCCGACGGTCTCCATGGCACCGAATGCGGGACGCTTCGCGCAGACTGGGGCTTTTTCTCGAGTAATGACATGACGAGCGAGGAATGCCACCTTTGCGAAGCATGCTTTGCGAAGGTGAAGAACTTCATCCTCTCCCTGGGCGGAGCGGTACGATGCTGGGAACGATCCTGGCACTCATGATCCAGAGTTCACCCGGCGTGGCGAGGAAGTGTACTCGATGATCACTGAAGCAACGACATTCAGCGCACAGCAGGCCGAGCAACTTGCGGCCCTGGAGAATCTTGTTGTCGACCAGGATGGCGCGCTTGCTGAACTTGAATCGCGCATCGGCAGGTTCAACATCTTCGATGCGCTCGGCATTGCCCGTGCCGAGATCAAACACTCCAACTTCCTCGCCTTCATCCTCGATCCAGCGGAGTCCCACGGTCAGGGGCAGCTGTTCCTGAGAGCCCTCCTCATGGACCTTCTCAAGACCGCCCCTAAAGAGGCTCGACCGCTTTCGCCGATCGACCTGGACGGAATCGACCTCCGGGGCGTCGAGATCAAGCGCGAATGGAGGCGCATTGACCTGCTCATTACCTGTCAGGATCCGAAGTTCGTCGTCGTCATCGAAAATAAGGTGGATTCGGGAGAGCACTCGAAACAGTTGGAGCATTACGAGGAGGCGATTGAGCAGCATTACCCTGGCACGAAGCCGCTGTACGTCTTCCTGACCCTGCCAGGCGGTGATGAGCCTTCGAGAGAAAACTGGGTGCAATATACCTACGAGAGCATTCACCGTGTGCTGACACGGGTTCGAGAGACATACCGTAATGCGATCGGTGACGATGTGCAGGCTTTCCTGAACCACTACCTCGACCTGATCGGATCTCGATTCATGAATAATGAGGAAATTGACAAGCTCTGCCAGCGCATCTACACGACCCATCGGCAGGCGCTCGACTTGATCTGGGAGCGCGTAGGGAGCCCTGCATCAGGCCTGCTCGCCGAGGTAATGAACATTGTAAAGGATGACACGCGCTGGTCGGAGGTGGACCGCTGGCGTAACGTCTTTGCATTTGTGCCAACAAAATGGCTGGACTGGCTGCCCCCGTTTGGGCTCAGGAGCGAACCGCGCGGGTGGATTTACCTGCAACTCGGTGTCGATGAGACTGCACTCTACTATAACGTGGACGGCGCACCGGTGAAGGACAAGGATGCAGCCAAGCGGAACGAGATTGTCGCGAAGCTCATCGAGAAGAGCACCGATTTTGGATTCAAACGCCCCAGGTCTCGCAATCAAGAAGTGAAGAACATTTACTGCCGCGTAACAGCTTCCGAACGAATTCTATCGTGGACAGAGGGCAACGAACCCGACGCGGATCGGCTTCGTGGCGAGGTCAAAAAAATCCTCGACGGCCTCTATCCGAAGCTCGATATACTAGCCGCGGTCCTGAAACCACTATGCGAAGCGAATGAGAGCGAATGAGGCGATGCCGTAACTCGAACCGATCAGCAGCGAGCGGATTTGCGACTGATGGCCTTCCTGGTCCAACGCAAGTAGTTCTTCAACATTTTCCCTAACTGCAAGGAGTCCGCCCATGGCGGCTCGGTCCTACACGGTGATTTACCAACGTGCCGAGAAGGGCGGTTACTATGCCCATATCCCGGCCCTAGAGGTGACCACGGAAGGGGAAACGCTGAAGGAAGCCAAGGCCATGGCGCGGGATGTTATCGAAAGCACGTTGGCCTGTCTCAAAGAGCTGAAATTGCCGATTCCCAAAGAAGCCGGCTGCGAGACGATCGAGGTGGCGTAATGAAGCGGCGGCTCCCATCCCTGAAGCCGGCCGAGGTGATCCGCGTGCTGGAGCGGCATGGTTTCCGCCTGCTCCGGTCGACCAAACATCGCACCTATGTAGACAGCGCCAGTCCCCCGCATCTGGTACAAATACCCTATCATCAACGGGACCTCAAGCCCAAGACCCTGCGCTCGATCATCCGCCAGGCCGGGTGGACGGAAGCGGAATTCCTGGAACGGATATGAGCAGCCCTCCATGCAACTCGATCACCTGCGCCACTGCCTGGAATCGCTCGCCCAAGCCCGGCCCCTGCTGCAGCTCTGGGGCGTGCACGATCCCGAACGCGGCTGGCGCAACCTGACCAGCATCGGCGAAGCGATTGGGCTCAACGGGCTCAGGGAACTTTGTAATCCGCTGGGCCGGTTCCTGGCGCGCTGTCCCGATGCCGACATGGCGCTCAACAACCTCGAGCGGTTCCTTGTCAATCCGGCTGCTGCGGCGCAGCTTCCCACGCTGCTCGAAAGTCGGGCGCGCATTCTGGAAACGCTTTGCCAGCTCCTCAGCACCAGCCAGTCGTTTTGCGATCTACTCTGCGCCAATCCCGATTACCTCGATATGCTCCGCGTGCCGTTACGGCGCAGCCCGAGCCAGAAGGAACTGCAGGACCAGCTCCAGGCCGAGGTCGACGCTTCCTTCGAGGATTCCTCGCTGCTGCGGGCGTTTCGCCGCTTCCGGCAGCGGCAGATCCTGCGCATCGGCACCAATGACGTCATCCGCGATCGGCCGCTGGAGGAGATCACCCGCGACATCTCGCGCGTCGCGGACGCGGCCCTGGAGGTCGCCCTGGCCACGGCCATGCGCACCGTCGGCAACCGCTTTGGCCTGCCGACCGCGAGTTCCGGTCAGCCGGCGCGGTGCGTCATCCTCGCTTTCGGCAAGCACGGCGGCGAGGAGCTCAATTACTCCAGCGACATCGACCTGATGTTCCTCTACGACGAGGAGGGATCCACGCTCGGCAAGCGCGTCAGCAGCGTCGGCAACGACGAGCTGTTCGCACGCGTCGTCGGCGAGGTCGTCCGTCTGCTGTCCGCCCATACCGACCGCGGGCAGGCGTATCGCGTCGACCTGCGGCTTCGCCCCGAGGGGCATCGCGGCCCGCTGGCGCGGTCGCTGGCCAGCACGCTGTCCTACTACGACAGCATGGGGCGGACCTGGGAGCGGCAGGCACTCATCAAGCTCCGTCCGGTCGCCGGAGACTTGCAGCTGGGGCAGCAGTTCATTCAGGCCATCGAGTCGTTCGTCTATCGCAAGTACCTCAGCTTCGCCGAGATCAACGAGATCAAGGCCCTGAAGCGGCGCATCGAGCAGAAGACCGGCCACCAGGGCGTGAGCGACCGCGACGTCAAGACCGGCCACGGCGGCATTCGCGACATCGAGTTCACCATCCAGTTCCTCCAGCTGCTCAACGGCGGCGACCTGCCCGAGCTTCGGCAGCGAAACACCCTGCTGGCCCTGCACGCGCTGGAGGAAGCCGGCTGCCTGACGGACCAGGAATTCCAGATTCTCGACAGCAATTACCGTTTCTTGCGCAAGGCGGAGCATCGCCTGCAACTGCTGTTCGACTTGCAAACGCACCGCTTGCCCGAAGGCGAGGACGAGCTGCGCAAACTGGCACTCCGACTGGGCTACCGGCCCACCGCCGTTGTCGCGGAGCCGCCCACGACGGACCAGCGGGCAACGATCGATCCTGGACCAACGACGGACAGCCCGCAGCCGATGGACGACTTCCTGCGCGACTACCGGTCGCGGACTGATGTGAATCGCAAGATCCTCAACCATCTCCTGCACCAGACATTCGAAGGCGAAGACCGCCAGGCCGAGCCGGAAGCCGACCTCATCCTCGACACGCAACCGGACCCCGAGACGATTCAGGCCGTGCTTGGCCGTTATCCCTTCCGCGACGTGCAGGACGCCTACCAGAACTTGACGCTGCTGGCGCAGGAATCGGTGCCGTTCCTCTCCACGCGCCGGTGCCGGCATTTCCTGGCCAGCATCGCGTCGCCGCTGCTGCGTGCTCTGTCCGAGACGCCGGACCCGGACATGGCGCTGCGCAACCTGGAAAAGGTGACCGCCTCGCTCGGCGCCAAGTCGGTGCTGTGGGAACTGTTCAGCTTCAATCCGCCGAGTCTCCAGCTGTATGTCGATCTCTGCGCCTGGAGCCAGTTCCTGTCGGAAATCATCATCAATAACCCGGGCATGATCGACGAACTGCTCGATAGCCTGGTGCTGAATCAGCCGCGCTCTGCGGATGAGCTGCGCGACGAGCTGGCCGACCTGTGCAAGGGTGCTGCCGACCCCGAGCCGATCCTGCATAGTTTCCAGGACAAGGAACTGCTGCGCATCGGCGTGCGCGACATCCTCGACAAGGACACCATCCAGGCAACGACGCGCGCCCTGAGCGACCTGGCCGAAACGGTGCTGGTGCGGATCGCTCGGCTTCAGGAACTGCCGCTGACGAAGCGGTTCGGCATCCCCACGCTGGCCGACGGACCCCGGGCGGGCCAACTCTGTCGCTACGTCTTGCTGGGACTGGGCAAGCTGGGCGGCCGGGAGCTGGCCTATCACAGCGACCTCGATTTGATCCTGGTCTATGAAGGCGACGGGCGAACCGCCCCCTTGCCGGGCTCCACGCGCTTCGACCGGTTCGAACTGACCGATAACTTTCACTACTTCACCGAACTGTGCCAGCGCATCATCCGGGCGACCAGCTACATCGGCCCGATGGGGCGGCTTTACCAGGTCGACATGCGGCTGCGGCCGACCGGCAAGTCCGGCAGCCTGGTGTGTCCCTTGACGGAATTTCGCCGCTATTACGAACAGGGCGACGCCCAGTTGTGGGAACGCCAGGCGCTGACGCGCGCCCGGCTGGTCCATGGGGACGCGGTCTTTGGGCAGGAAGTGATTGCAGCTGCGGAGCAGGGCGCCTACGGACTCGGTTGGAAACCGGGGTTCGTGGACGGCATCCGAGAGATGCGGGAACGCCTGGAAGTGAGCCGCACGGCCTGCGACTTAAAACGCAGTCGCGGCGGCTTTGTCGACATCGAGTTCCTGGTGCAAATGTTTCAGCTCAAGTATGGCCACGATCGGCCCCCCCTGCGCAATCCAAACACGTGGGAAGCGCTCGCCGCGCTGCGGGACGCTGCACTCCTCAGCAGCGAGGAATACGAGACGCTGCGCGCCGGTTACAACTTCATGCGCCAGGCGGAGAGCCAGCTGCGGATCGTGCAAAACCGCTCCCTGAGCGACCTGCCGGACCGAGCGGAGGAACTCGAGAGGCTTGCGCGCCGGCTGGGTTATCGCGCGGATGCCAGTGGCACCGCTCGCAGCCACTTCATGCGCGAGTTGGACGGACACATGCGCCAGACACGGGAGCTTTTTGTTCATCTGACGCAGCGCGAGCGAACCTGATTGCGCTCTAGGGGAGCGGGCTTTTTTGTTGAAAGCCCAGTGATGTCCCATTACTCTTGTGAACTGATCTTCTTGCCAGAGAATCGCTCACCTCTTATCGGGACGTGCGAGTCCGCCATGTCCGACTCTGCCAGCATCCCCCCGCCGCCCGCGAGAAATCCCAAGGCCGATCGACGCGTTTCGGTCCGGTATCCCTGCAAACTGGAAAGCTACTGCCAGCGCGGCCTGGGTCGGTCGGATCATTTCTGGTGGTTTGCCAAGACGCTCGATCTCAGTGCGGAAGGCATCGGTCTGGTCCTCCGAAATGGTTTTGAACCCGGCACCGGCTTGATCGTGGAGTTATCCAGCACGGATGGCAATTTCACGCTCGCGGTTGAGGCGCAGGTCGTCCACTCCAGCCAGGAACCCGCTGGTTGGGTGATCGGCTGCGTCTTCAATCGCAAGCTCACCGACGCCGAACTGCGCTCCCTTCTGTAGCCAGGGAAAACTCATTTCAAGCTGCCCAATTATTGTTCATCCCTTGATTCGGTCAAGTGTACAGCCCTACGATTCTCCGTGTCATCGCCCGGTCCCGACAATCACGGAGGAGAAGCATGGCCACGTCTCCCATCAATCTTCGGCGTTTTCTGCGACTCAAGGATCCTCGCGTCAATCGCCTCAAGCGTCACTCGCTCATCGACATCG
>JAIEMG010000379.1 GCA_019752375.1 Gemmataceae bacterium
ACGCCCCGGTTGAGCGACCAAAACCGGGGCGTTCACACGCCCCGCTCGCCTGGCGCCTGCCTATGTTAATGGCATTCGCCCGCGTGCAGTTTAATTCGTCCGCCTGCCAACCTACCCATCCAATACGGTACAGAAGTATATTATTTAGAGGAAATGGAGCGGGAGGCGCAAAAAGAGCGTACATCCTTCGATTCTGTGTCGAAAACCAACAAGAGCGCGCTCCGCCATTTCCGGAGTTGAAGGAGTTTTCTCATGCAACCGACTTCCAACGGCACCCCGGCGATACACGACCCCACCGTCATCACCAAGGCGCTGGCGGCGCCCTTCGATTTGGACGAGGTGCGCTTCAAACCGGCCGTGGTCAGCGGCAACCGGGCGATGGCCCTCGCTTACGTAGACGCGCGCGTCATCCAGGACCGGCTGGACGACGTGCTTGGCGTTGACGGCTGGCAGGACGATTACGAATGTCTGGCGGACGGTTCGGTCGTCTGCCGGCTCAAACTCCGTCTGGGCACGGAGTGGGTCACCAAGGTGGACGTGGGCGGCCCCAGCGAGCAACCCGACGGCGGCGACCGGATGAAGGCGGCGTTTTCCGATGCCCTCAAACGCGCGGCCGTCAAATTCGGGGTCGGCCGCTATCTCTATCGCTTACCGTCGCAGTGGGCCGATTACGACCCGCAGAAACGGCAATTCGTGCGCACGCCGACCTTGCCCGCCTTCGCCCGGCCGGCGAGCGAAAACCCACCGCCCAAGGAACGCGTGGAGATGGCCCCGAAAGTCAAGACTACCGCCCTTCCGGCTACCGGCGAGGAATTCCAGAAGCGCTTGCAGGACTTCGAAGCGAAATTGGTGTCTCAAGGCTTGTGCGCCGCCGGCGCGCTGGTCAAGCACGTGGTTCAGGCGGGTGCCAAGGCCGGCCATGGCGCTGACCTGACGAAATGGAACACTACAGCCATCGCCCTGGCCGCCGAGGAAACGCGCACGTTCGAGGCCCAGGCCCGGCAGCGGCGCAAAGACCGCAAGGAAGTTGCCTGAACGCGGCTCACAGTCATCCGCCCGGCCCCCGAAACATGGCTTGTGGGCCGGGCTTCGTTCCGCTCTGTGTCCCGTGCCAGTTCGTGGGGGTGGCCAGGCCGTTCCTTCCGCAAAGTCGTTGGCTGACAATTCCCCAGGCAGCGAAAAGGCGCAACTTTCGGCGCCTTCCGTCGCACGGATACCTGCAACCACTTCTTGCTACTGTCCCGTGATTGTTTCGGGTCGCCGTTGTGCTACGGTGAGATCGGCGCTGTCGGTTCGGCTCCTTCGAGGGCCAGTGCCGCGAGGAAATCACTCAGCTTCCCCTTCCGCTCAACGAGGAAATCACCGTGCAGACCAAAGAAGGAAAAGCGACGAAGAAGCCAGGCATGGAGATCAAGACGGGTGACGACTCCGGCTGTCACATGACGACGGTCAAGATCCACGGCAGCGTCGAAATCGGGGTGACCGACAGTTGGCTCTATTTCTGGGTTGCAGGCCAGGAAGTACGCATCGGCCCGCTGACCGCCGACCAGGCCGAGAAGCTCTCCGAAGACCTGGCCTACGACTCCCTGGAGGGGACGAATAGTTGAGCAGACCGCGGTTCGCGACCACAGTTCCGGCGGATTGGCGATGCTTTGCAGAAAGCGGACGCCGGTGCTTTGTAGAAAACCCTGGTTTGACGGAGGTCCCTCGTTACCGGGCTCTGGAGACAGCTGAAAAAGTCCTACGGGCTCCCACTTTGGCCATCAAAACGGCCAGATAGTGGGCAAAAAACGGGAATCACCCCGAGAATCTGGCCTTTAATGGCCGTTTTCTCCCACCGTGCCGACTTTTTCAGCTGTCTCCTCTGCCCGGTAACGCACGGCCGGCGAGGCTCTGCCTCGCGAGCCCTTCCCTGGCTGGACCGGGCAGAGCCCGGTAACGAGGGCGAGGTTTTCTACAAAGCGGGACGCCGGCCGAATCCTCGCCCTATCCCCTCTTCCGAGTACAGGAGAGAGGGGAGCCCGGCAGTCCGTCGCGTGGTATCCTGACAGCATGGCGTCTCCGCATCTCCTGTTCGTGACCGGAAAACTCGCCGAGCCCGCGCTGCGGCGGCTGCTCGCGGAGTTGGCGCCGCGCGTCGGGTTCGAGTTCACGGTGGCGGTGTTGCCGATCACGGCGGTTTCGCTGGCGACGACGCCCTGGATCGCCCGGCATCTGACCACGACGTCAAAGTTCGACCGAGTCCTGCTGCCCGGCATGTGCGCCGGCGACCTTGCCGTGGTCGCCGAACGTGCCGGCGCTCCGGTGGAGCGCGGTCCGAATGACCTTCGCGAGCTGCCCGATTACTTCGGTAAGCCCCTCGCGCCGCGGGCTGGTTACGGCGCTCACGACATTGCCATCCTCGCCGAGATCAACCATGCACCACGCCTGACGCGTGCAGCGATCCTGTCGCTGGCACGCTCCTATCGCGATTCCGGCGCCGACCTCATCGATCTGGGCTGCGATCCCGGTGACGCCTGGTCCGGCGTCGGCGATGCGGTGCGTGCCCTGCGCGATGATGGCCTGCGCGTTTCCATTGATAGCTTCAACGTCACCGAAGTGCAACAAGCCGTGAAGGCTGGCGCTGAGCTGGTGCTGAGCGTCAACAGTACGAACCTGGCCGCCGCGCGTGACTGGGGCTGTGAGGTCGTCGTCCTGCCCGACGATGCTCGGACGATGGAAGGCCTCGATCGCACGGTGGAAACGCTCGCCAAGTGGAATGTGCCTTTTCGCATCGACCCGATCGTCGAGCCCATCGCATTTGGGTTCGCCGCATCCCTGGGCCGATACCTGGAGGTGCGGCGTCGCTATCCCCAGGCAGAGATGCTCATGGGCGTCGGCAACCTGACCGAGTTGACCGACGTCGACTCGGCCGGCGTGAACGTGCTATTGCTGGGCTTCTGTCAGGAGCTGGGCATCCGCGGCGTCCTGACGACCGAAGTCATTAACTGGTGTCGCAGTTCCGTGCGCGAGCTGGACCTGGCCCGCCGCCTGGTGCATCATGCGTGTCGCGAGCACGTGTTGCCCAAGCGCCTGGAGCCGGACCTGGTGCTGCTGCGCGATCCCCGCCTTCACGAGTTCGGTGAACAGACCCTGAACGAGCTGGCTGCCGGCATTGGCGATCGCAACTTTCGCCTCTTCGCCGAGCGCGGCTTGCTGCACGTCATGAATGGGGCGATGCACTTGCAGGGCGCCGACCCGTTCGAGCTGTTTGCCCGGATGCAGCAGCAGGAGAAGGTTGATCCGTCGCACGCCTTCTATCTCGGTTACGAGATGGCCAAGGCGGCGACGGCCCTGACCCTGGGCAAGAATTACGTTCAGGACCAGGCGCTGCACTGGGGTTTCTTGACCGTGCCGGAGCGGACGCATCGCGGTACAATGGCAACGGCCCCCGAGACGTCCACCGATGAACGCACAGGCACCGATCGTTGATTGCCCCTCACTGTGGCGTGCGTCGCTGCTGCCCGACTACGTTTTCACGCCGCTAGTCGAGGAGTTGACGCCGGCGCCTGATCCGTGGGACGTTTTCCGACGGATCGCCCACCTGCCCAATGCGCTGTTCCTCGACAGTGCGCTGGCCCACGCAGACCTTGGGCGCTACTCCTATGTGACCGCAGCCCCGTTTGACTGGCTGTCGGCACGCGGGCGGCAGATCGCCCTGCGGAGCTGCCCATTCTCGTTTCCCCCGACCGACCCATTCGAGATGCTGCACGACCAGCTGTCCCGCTATCGCACCTCGACATTGCCCGGTCTTCCGCCGTTTCAGGGTGGCGCGGCCGGGCTGTTCGGCTACGATCTTTGCCATCACATCGAGCGCCTGCCCCGACCGCGGTATGACGAATTCGCCGTGCCGGATATGGCGATTGGCCTCTACGACTGGGTGCTGGCGTTCGATCATGTCACCGGTCGCGCGTGGCTGATCTCGACGGGCTTTCCCGAGGTCGATCCGTCCCGCCGGCGACAGTGGGCCGAGCAACGGCTGCGCTGGGTGCAGCGCTGGCTGCGCCGCGGCGAAGCGCCCCCGCAGCGCGAACCGGAAGCGCGCCCTCGCGTCGTGCCGGCGAGCGTTCATGCCGTTCCGCGGCGGCCGGGCCTGACGAGCAACTTCGATCGGGAGACATACCTGGCCACCGTGCGCCGGGCCATTGAATACATCCATGCGGGCGACTGCTTTCAGGTGAATGTGGCCCAGCGACTGCTCTGGCCGCAGCGCTCGACGCCGCTGGAGTTGTACGATCGTCTGCGTCAGCGCAATGCCGCTCCGTTTGCCGGTTATTTCGACCTGGGCGATTTCGTCGTTGCCAGCGCATCGCCGGAACGGTTTCTGCGCATTGACGACGGTGAAGTGGAAACGCGTCCCATCAAGGGAACACGGCCGCGCGGCGCGACGCCGGAAGAGGATCGTGCCCGCCTGGAAGACCTGGGCCGCAGCGCCAAGGATCGGGCCGAGAACGTCATGATCGTCGACCTCCTGCGCAACGACCTGGGCCGCGTGTGCCGTTATGGGTCGGTGCGCGTCGAGGCGGTGTGCCGCGTCGAGACTTACAAGTACGTTCATCACCTGGTATCGGTCGTGCGCGGCCGGCTGCGTCAGGGACTGGGACCGATCGACGCGTTGCGGGCTGCGTTTCCCGGCGGCTCGGTCACCGGGGCGCCAAAGGTCCGTGCCATGGAGATCATCGCGGAGCTGGAGCCGACCGCGCGCGGGCCGTATTGCGGCAGCCTTGGCTATCTCGGCTTCGATGGCAGCATGGACACGAACATCCTGATCCGCACCTTCACCATCGGCCGCGGCTGGGTACAGTTCCCCGTCGGCGGCGGCATCGTCGCCGACTCGGTGCCCGAGCGCGAGTATGAAGAAACCTGGCACAAGGCGGAAGGACTGCTTCGTGCGCTTGAAGACTGAAAAACTCGCGGACCCAGCCGCATGATCCTCGAAGGCATCGTCACGACCGTTGCCGCCGCGGGTGATGTAAACATCGCCCCGATGGGGCCGTGCGTCGAATCGGACATGCGTCGCTTCCTGCTGCGACCATTCAACACCTCGCAGACCTACCGCAACCTGAAGGCCCACGGCGAGGGCGTGTTGCACGTCACCGACGACGTGCTGCTGCTCGCCAAAGCGGCGCTGCGACGCCCGGATCCCCCGCCGGAACTGGTGCCGGCGACCCGTGTTCGCGGTTTGGTGCTGCGCGATTGCTGTCGTTACTTCGAATTCCGGGTCGCATCGCTGGATGATCGAGACGAACGCGTGCGAATTGAAGTCGAGGTCATTCACACGGCCCACGTGCGGGAATTCTTCGGCTTTAACCGCGCCAAGCATGCGGTGGTGGAAGCAGCGATCCTGGCGACGCGCACGGACTTCCTGCCCCTGGAGGAAATCGAGGCCGACTATCGCAAGCTCGCAGTCATTGTCGCCAAGACTGGCGGACCCGCGGAACAGGAGGCCTTTGATTTTCTCCGGGCGCACGTGAGACGCGTGACCGAGGAACGCGCCCTCGCCGGAGGGCGCTCATGACTCGCGTCGAGGCGCCTAGCCGCTTGCACTTTGGCCTCTTGAGCCTGTCCAGCGAGGACCGCTGGACCAACCGCGAGGGCGACGCGCTGATCCCGGCACGACGTTTTGGCGGCGTCGGCTTGATGGTGCAGGCGCCGGGCGTCTGCGTCTCCGTCGAAGCCGCCGCGGAGTGGCACGCAACCGGCCCCATGGCGGAGCGAGCCCGCAACGCCGCGTTGAAAGTCGCCCCGCCCGGGCTGCCGCCGCGGCACATCCACGTCGACCGCTGCGCCCCCGAGCACGTGGGCCTTGGCACCGGAACGCAGTTGGAGTTGGCGGTCGCGCACGCCGTTGCTGACGCTTGCCGCCTGCCGCCTCGCCCCGCGGGAGAGCTTGCACTGCTGCTGGGCCGTGGGCTGCGCTCGGCCCTGGGCATTCGTGGCTTTGCCCAGGGTGGTTTCCTGGTCGAATCGGGCAAGGGCGGAGATTTGAGTGCTTTGGCTCCGTTGGCGGCGCGCGTCGATTTTCCCGCGCAGTGGCGCATTGTGCTGACCGTGCCTGGATGGTCCCAAGGCATGCACGGGAAGCGCGAACGGCAGGCATTTCAGCACCTGCTGGACCAAGGAAGCACGACCGACGCGACAAGCGCCTTGTGCCGGCTGACGTTGCTCGGCATGTTGCCGGCACTCGTGGAGCGCGATCTCGCTGCGTTCGGCGAGGCCCTTTACGACTTCAACGCACGTGTCGGCGAAGCGTTTGCATCCGTGCAAGGCGGAGTCTACGCCCATGCACGCCTGGCCGATGTCGTCGCGTTTGTGCGTCAGCAAGGCGTCACCGGCGTTGGACAAAGCTCCTGGGGCGCAACAATCTTTGCAGTGGTGGCCGACGACGATCGGGCCAATGATCTGGCAGTTCGGATCCGTAAGCGTTTCCTTCTGTCGGACAGCGAGGTGATCTGCACGGCGGCGAATAACACGGGCGCGACCCTGACGCGCGATTGAGTTCGCCCGACGCGCAAGCGAGGGATAATTTATCTAACGAACACCCCGCCACGTGGTCCACAGCTTCCGCAGCGCCAGCGGCACGAAGGCCGCGAGGGTCAGGGAAATGAGCAGTGCCGGCGAGAGAATGTCGCCCGGCTTCTCCAGGTCGCCGAGACTGGCGCCGACATTCACGAAGATGAATGTAACCGGAAGCATCCCCAGCTGGCTCACCCACCAGAACGTCCACAGGCGCATGCGCGTCAGCCCCAGGGCGATGTTGATCCAGGTGAACGGAACGATCGGCGACAGTCGAAGCGTCAGCAGGTAGTAAGCCCCCTCCCGTTCCACGCCGCGCTGGACGGGTTTCAGTTGCGCGCCCCAGCGTGTTTCGATCCAATCGCGGAAGAGATAACGGCTCAGCGAAAAAGCGATGGATGCGCCGCTCGTTGACGCGAAGCTCACGAGCAACGTGCCCCACCAGCGACCGAAGACGGCCCCTGCCAGCAACCCCAGCGCCGGGGTGATTGGCAACGACAGCGTGGTCACGATGAGATAGCCGGCATAGTAGACGAGCACGCTCGCGACGGGCTGATCCTGCACATACCCCCGCAGATCGCTGCGATGCCGTTGCAGCGACTCCCAGGACAGTTCTTCCTCGTAACCCAGCGCATAGAATGCGACGATGACGGCTACGATGCCCATTGGGACCAGGACACGGACCCAGCGCTTGATCGACGGAGCCACGCGGCCTGGGGATTGGCCCGCATCCGCGCGTTGATCGTGGGTTCTCTCATGCATGCAAAGTCGATTCGTGGAAGTGGTCAGCCTCTCGGCGCCTGGCGACTTTCGACGGAGATGGCAACGAGACGGGCATACTACAGCACTGGTTTGGAAGCACGTTTCACCGGAACCGTCTGTAGCCGCAGGCTTTCGCCCGCGGAGTGAATGTACGACACCTGCAACGCCACTCCGCAGGCTGAAGCCTGCGGCTACAGACGTTGTACGGGGCCTGCGACGCCATTCCGCAGGCTGAAGCCTGCGGCTACAGACGTTGCGCGAATCGTTCCGCGGAATACAGCGCTGTAGTAATAACCGGCAGTTTCGATCCGACCGCCCTGCTCGTCAAGGTCGGATGTGTCCCAAGAGAAAAGCCTTCCCGGTACGCCTTGCTCGGCTTGTGGGCTCGGAAGGCGTCGGGTACGTTGCAGTTGTTGCTGAGGATCACATCCATGGCGACTTTCGAGGTGGCGGCTGGGCGACGCTCGCGGTGAGACGTCGCCTCGCGCTGGGAGCTGCCACCTCGATTTCCTTGAACAATCCAGGCCCGCGGACCATGGTCCGCGGGCCTGTTTTATTGGCGGAATGCTGCAACTTCATTACTTCTTGCCAATGCAGTACAGGTTCGACTTCGTGCGGATGTAGAGGCGATTGTCCGCGACGGCCGGCGTGGCGAAGATGACCTCGCCCAGCACGTTTTTCGCCAGCAACTGGTACTTCGGTGCCGCCGCAAAGACGAAGACGTTGCCGTCCTCGGCGAACGCGTAGACCTTGCCGTCGATGAGAAGCGGCGAAGCGGAGAACGAACCGCCCAGGCGTTCGCTCCACGGCTCCTCGCCGTTCTTGGCACTGTAGCAGCCGGCCATACCGTTATCGTTGACGTAATAGATGTGGTCGCCTGCGGCGAGCATGGTCGGCACGTAGGCGGAACCTTTGCGCTTGTCCCAGGCGAGAGCATCCTTGCTGATGTCACCCTTGCCGCCGAGCTTCACCGCGACGAGATGACGCGTGCCATCGCCATCGCCGCTGCCGGCCAGCACCAGGCCATTGCTGACGATCGGCGAGCCCACCGTGCGCAGCGGCTTGGCGGGTTTGAAGTCCCAGACCCAGTTCCAGTTCTCGACGCCATCGGCGGGGTTGTAGCCGGTCAGCCCCGCGGTGCTGGCCACGACCAGCTCGGCGCCACCGTCGGTCCGTTCCAGAATGAACGGCGTCGAGTAGCAAGTGCGGAATGCCTTGCGCTTCTTCTCCCACGCCGTTTTGCCGTTCTTGGCGTCCAGCGCGATGATCACCGCAGCGCCGTCCTGATCGTGGTTGTAAAAGACTTTGTCGCCGTGGACGACCGGTGACGATCCAGCGCCATGCTGGCTCTCGAAAGCGCCGAGGTCGCGGTCCCAGAGCTTGTTTCCTTTGAAGTCGAAGGCATACAGAAAGACATTCTTGCCGTCCCAGAAGGGCGCGTAGATGCGTTCGCCGTCGGTCGCGGGAGTGCCGGAGGCCAGGCTGTTCTTGGGGTGCGTCTTCCCCTTGCTGCTGGAGATAGACTTCGTCCACTTGGGCTTGCCGTCCTTGGTGCTCAGGCAGACCAGGGCACGCTCCTTGCCATCGGGCGTCGCCGTCTCGAGAAAGATGTTGTCTCCCCAGACGATCGGCGAGGAATTGCCGACGCCGGTCGTGGGCACCTTCCAGACCACGCCTTTCTCGGTGCCGAATTCGACAGGAATCTCGGTGTCGGTGGCGACGCCAGTGCCGTTGGGACCGCGGAAGCGAGCCCAGTTGGCCGCTTCCGCTTCCGGGTCGTCGCTCAGCATCCAGCAGCAGCCCACGAGCAGTCCCAGTCCAAAGACGGTCTTGTGCATGACGACTATTCCTCAAGGGTGTGAAGGCCGGCGGGAGATGGCCGAGGTTTCCGCGATTATCGCACACCGCGCCGATGGGTCAAGTATCACCGACCGGGATTGGTGAGAGTGACGGCATTTCGCGCAAGAGACAAAAACACCCTCCCCGGCCGGCCGGGAAGGGCGCTGCGAACGTGTCTTTGACCCACGGGTCGACGCTTCGCCGATCCTTACCAACGCGCAGGAGCGCCGGAGGGCTCAAGTGGGCGACCCGATTCCACCGCACTCTCGTGTCGAACGGCTCGACGGCGCTGATCCAAGCTGAACGGCCCCGGTCCATTGGCAATGATGAAGAGCATCGCTCCCATCATCGACAAGTTCTTCATGAACTGAATGGACTGCATCTGCTGGGCCTGCGGATCGGCAATCGTCCAGAAGGCGTGGAAGTAATAGCTCGCCAGTACCAGGAAGACCAGCAGCAGCGATGCGCCGATGCGGGCCCGGTAGCCGAGAACTACGGACACGCTGCCGACGACCAAGAAGCCGATGGCCCCGACGAGCATCAACTCGGGCGCGGGCACGCCGGCCTTGGCCATGTACCCCGCCACGGTTTCGAACTGGGGAATCTTGTTGCCCACGGCACTGAGGAAGAAGATCGCGCACAGCAAGACACGGCCAACGACGGTCAGGACACCTTGTACGGACGCGTTCATGTCATTCCTCCTTAGGATCCGCGCAAGAATCACTTGTGCAATTCCTGTAGGACGGATTTCCAATCCGTCCGGGTTTCTCTGGACGGATTGGAAATCCGTCCTACTTGCAATTGTTCAACTTCTTGTTACGCGGCTCCTTACGCCAAATCGAACAACAACACTTCGGACGGCTGTGCCGCCTGCACAGTCACGTTGATCTCGTCACTCAGGGCCACTCCATCGCCCGCGGACACGGTTTGGCCATTGACGGTCGCGGTGCCTCGCAGCATCTGCAGCCAGGCATGCCCGCCCGGGCGCAGCGGATGATGAATGGGCGCGCCGGCATCCAGCACTGCCAGCGACAATTCCGCAGCTTGCCGGATGCGCAAGGAGTTATCGCGTCCATCCGGCGAAGCGACGACCTGAAACCGGCCACGCCGCTCTGCCGCGGGAAACGACCGCTGCTCGTAGGCAGGCGGAAGCCCGCGTTGCTCAGGCAGGAGCCAGATTTGGTAGAGATGGACCGGTTCGCTGGCCGAGGGGTTGAATTCGCTGTGGCGGATGCCGGTGCCAGCACTCATGTACTGCACCTCGCCCGGCCGCAGGCTGCCGCCGCTGCCGAGGCTGTCCTTGTGGTCCAGGGCCCCTTCCAGGACGTAGGTGACGATCTCCATGTCCCGGTGCGGATGCATGCCAAAGCCCGCGCCCGGCTTGATCCAGTCCTCGTTCATCACGCGCAGCGAGCGGAAACTCATGTGCGCCGGGTCGTGGTAGTCGCCAAATGAGAACGTGTGGAGAGAATCGAGCCAGTCGATCGCCGTGCGTCCACGTTGGCTTGCCTTGCGAATGCGGATCATCGGAACCTCCAATCAATTGCCGCGTAGACATGCTTCATGTTATTAATTTACATGTCAACTAAATGGCCGGGAAAACAACGATCAACCCTGTTCGCCGGACTCCTCGCTGGGCTGGCGTGCCTTCTCCAGCAGGCGTGAAAGGGATTCCAGTTCGGCGCGCGACAGGTGCCCCAGGGCCTCCGCGTGCAGTGCTTGCAACGGTTCGTCCAGCCGGGACAGGAGTTCAAGTCCTTGCGGGGTGATGGACACAAAGACGACACGCCGGTCCTCGGTGCAACGACGCCGAGCCACCAACGCCCCGCGCTCCAGTCGGTCGATGAGGCCGGTGATGCCGGGCGTGACCGTCAGCGTGCGGCCGGCGACCTCCAGGATCGGCAACGGCTTGCCCTCGCCCCGCAGAATCCGCAACACGTTGTACTGCGAGGACGAATCCAGCCCATGTTGCCGAAACAGCCGCTCGAACCGGATCTGGATGCGGTCGGTCGTGCGGACCAGGTTCAGCAACGCCTCCTCCATCGGCGAGGCGAAGGGGTGCCGTTTCTTGATCTGCTTTTGCAGCTTGCCGGGAAGCATCGCTCTGACTCGTGGGGTGCTCGACCGTCCATTTGGTTTACACGTCAACTAATTGCTTGTCAAGGTTCCTTGGCGCTTTTCTCAGCGTTGTCGAAGTTCGTTAGCCCGACGCGCAAGCGAGGGATACTTTGTCCCTCGCTTGCGCGTCGGGCTAACGAACTTACTGATTGCCGTCCCCATTAGATGAATTCTCCCTCGCTTGCGCGTCGGGCTAACAGGTCTATCGCTTTAATTTCATGCTTAGAGGTCGAAGCTGGGATCGAGGCGCATCGCCTCGGCGCAGTCGGTGCGGGCTTCTTCGAAGTTCTGTTTCTTGAGATGGGCCAGGCTTCGGTATCCCCAGGCCGGGGCGTAGGTGGGGTCCAGCTCGATGGCGCGGGTCATTTCGGCGATGGCAAGATCGTGTTGGCCCTTGTGGAAGAATGCCAGGCCGCGGTTGTAGTAGGCGATCATGTAGCTGGGATTGCAACGCACGGCCTGTTCGTAGTCCGCCAGGGCGCGGTCCCAGTCGCGACGTTCGAAGTGGCAGTTGCCGCGTTCCTTGTATGCGGTGGCGAGATTGGGATCGATGCGCAGAGCGGCATCGCAATCGGCAATGGCCCGGTCAAAATCGCCTTTCTTCCGGTAGGCCGACGCACGATGGTAGTACGCGGCACTGCACTGCGGCTCCAGCCGGATGGCCTCGGTGTACTCGGCAATGGCTTCCAGGCACTTGTCGCGTTCGAGATAGATGTTGCCGCACTCGAGATGGTGCGTGAAGGAAGCATCATCCTGGGGCGTCGCGGCGACTGGCGCCGATGACAGGGCAGTCTTGCGCGCCTGGCCGGCAAACAGGCCGCGAACCTTGCTCGCAGGGACCCAGCGTTCGAGGCCGTCTTTCCAGAGCAGGTCCGTGGGTCGGAGCTGACCTGCCGATGCAAGTTGCTTAAGCCGGCTGTCGGAGACCGGCCCGTTGCGCTTGCCGCCCTGGTTGTAGTACCACTGATTCGTCATTTGACCTTGCGGCGATGGCAAATTTTACAGGCCCTTGGGCGGTCCGTAGCGCACCAATCGACACTGGTCCAGAGTGACGCCGGCATTTACAACGCCGGCACAGCGGCCCACAATCGTAACCGAGCCACCTGTCTTGAGCTTGGCGACTTCCTCGGCACTGCTGGCGGCAAACTGGCATTGAATGGCGGCGCCACCTTCCTTGATCGGCACGAACAGGACGACCACCGGCCGATCGCCTTCCGTTCCCACCGACTTGATGGTGCTTTCGATGCGGAGGATGACGTTCAGATATTCCTTGTCGGCTCGTACCACATCTTTCTCGTAGTCCTCGAACAGCTGAGCGAGCGGAGTCGGCCGGCCTTCCGGGCTGCCGCGCGTTGGCACCGGCGCCTCCGTCCGTTTTGGCTGTGATGTCGGAATCGATGTCGTGCAAGAGGCCAGTCCAAGACACAAGAACAAAGCGTAACGCATCACTGACACCAAGGCCTCAAGCGTTGGGGAAAGAGGTCGCTGCCGCGCGACAGGAGTGGGCTACCGTCTAAAAACAGACTACTCCCGGGATCGCGGGCTTTCAATTCGAAAAACGCCTGGTGCGGTGAGGGGTAGTCAAGATGCAGAAGTGCATCCGAACGGCGGGTCAATTTGCGGCTCTAGTAGTACTACAACGCTAGGTCCACTGGAAGGATCGGCGTCTGTGTCTGTAGCCGCAGGCTTCAGCCTGCGGAGTGGCGTCTGCCGGCCCCCTCGACGCACTTCCGCAGGCTGAAGCCGGCTTCAGCCTGCGGAGTGGCGTCTGCCGGCCCCCTCGACGCACTTCCGCAGGCTGAAGCCTGCGGCTACAGACGTTTATGACGAATCCTGCTTTCAAGGTAGCGTTGTAGAAGTAGGATCGCCGGGAACTGGCAGTCCGTTAACGGACGGTGCTTTCGGCGAGAAGAGAACGACCCTGCGCAACCGTCTGCGAATTCCAGTTCCTGGTCGCCTGGTGGGCATCCCACACGTCCAGCTCGAGGTCGATGAACGCTCCCTTGAAGCCGTGGCGTGACGCGACCCGGCACGCAGCGAGCGCGAGATCGACGAGCAAATCGTCCGTTTGGGGCAGGCGGGGTGCGGCTGACAGTTCCATGAGGCTTTCCTTCCGCGGCGATCATCTCTGATTACGCGACACACAACGGCACATCTTTGGTGACGCCGCCGTCTCTATATCGCCTGGGTCCAACGACTGTGACACTTGGAAGCGGTTGGAGGGAAGCAATCAGGAGATGCAACAACAGCGCAAAAGGGTCGCGGTTGGAGCGAGGAAGGAAACCGTGGGAATGCTGGACAAAATGGCCTCATTCGCCAGGGTGAAGAGGCCGGAATGGTCTGATCGTGGGGACATGCGTCGCATGCTCCTGGAAAGCTCGCCCGTTCTTTCAATGTCGCAAGTCATATATCTAAAACATCTTGCGTTGAGAAAATTCGGATTGTCGAGCGGACGCCCTACTTAGCCTCTCAAACAGGTCAATCTTTATCATGTTAGTAATTATCGTCCACAGGCCAGCGTCTGGCCAGCACAAAGCCGGGTGGAACTTGACGTTTGGATGCCGTGGGTGCCGATTGTGGCGTCGGCCCGCGCGGAGATGGGCACGGACAGAACCGGACCCTGAGCAGTAATGACGAATGACGAATGCCTAAGGAGCCGCATAACAAGAAGTTGAACAATTGCACGTAGGACGGATTTCCAATCCGTCCAGAGAAAACCGGACGGATTGGAAATCCGTCCTAAAGAAGTTGCAGAAGTTGTTCTTGCGC
>JAIEMG010000261.1 GCA_019752375.1 Gemmataceae bacterium
TCATCCGGTTTCAGGCCCCGCATGAATCACCAAGGCCCCCTAATTTCATGGGAAAACTCTCCGGATAGACTCTAACATGCGAAGGCACGGGCGGTTGGGGACGCCGTCGGCCGGAGGCGTCCCCAACCGGCATGTGGTGTTGCATGTCGTCGCTGCCTATTTTGCGAGCAGCCGGGACGAGGAGGACGGGCGAGCCGAGTGAGTCAGAGCGCTTCCATCCTTATTTGATTCCTCCAGAGGAAACCGCAGTGCCTTCGGACGCGCGTCCACGGCAAAGGAGAAAGTCACTGGTCTGAACGGGTACACGGAACGGCGCGAAAACGGATTGAAACCCGCCCAGAAGGTCGGCCCCGAGCACAGGGGCGAGGGGAGTCCGATTACTGAGGACTGCGCGGCCTGTCTTTTCAACGGCGCGACCGCTGGATCCTGCGTGGCCTGTTGTTGCTCGGCGTGGCGACAGCGGTCTTTCTCCAAATGTCTACCGACGATGTGCCCACCGGATGGTACACGGCCTATCAGAGTTGCCTGATCGCGGGCTACGGCTTGTATTTCCTGGCAAAGTGGAGCGAATTCCACAGCAAGTACCTGGACTACCGCGCCTTGGCCGAGGGGTTGCGCGTCCAGCTCTTCTGGCGCGTCGCGGGCCTCCATCATTCGGTGGCTGACCATTACCTCCGCAAGCAGCGCGGAGAACTCGACTGGATCCGGCAGGCCATCCGCGCGCGAACGATTCCCGCGACCCGCGAAGGCATGCGACTGCACACCGAGGACGCGAGTCCCGAGCAAATCGACCTGGTGCTTCGATGCTGGGTTCACGACCAGGCAAATTACTTTTCTACAACCAGCGTGCGAGACCACCAGAATAGCCAGATCATTCGCTGGGTGGGACGCGGGCTGCTCGTCGTGCCGGTGGGACTGGCCGTGATCAAGTGGTTCCTCGGCGGCGGACACCCCTTGCTGATCGGCATGGGTCTGTCGTTGGCCGTCGCGGCGGCCTTGCCGGCTTACGGCAAGGTGCAAGCATATGCCGAGCACAGTAAGCACTACCGGCGCATGTATCTGATGTTCGAGCTCGCTCAGTCGGCACTGCAGAACTGGGTGGAAGCCCGCAAGTTCGCGGAGGCGCAGCATCTGCTCCTGGCCCTGGGCAAGGAAGCGCTTGCGGAAAACGGCGACTGGGTACTCCTACACCGCGAACGACCGCCTGAGCCCAAACGGTGAGCGTGGAGCTTCGGCTCCTCTCCCGCCGCCTGAAGGCGCTCGGTATCATGTCGCGACAACAGCGGCGGGGGGAGAGGGGAGGTGGGTGAGGGATGTTCTGTATCCAGGGAGTCGCAACCCCTCTCTCCCCGCCGATGACTGTTTAGGCGACCGGCAGGAATTAGGCTCCCCTCGCCCCTGTACTCGGAATCTGCGACGACAGCGCGAAAGAAGCCCTCACCCCCAGCCCCTCTCCCCTGAGTACAGGGGAGAGGGGGGAAGAAAAGACGCCGTTCGCCTTAGCAAGGACAAGTGCCGGAAGGCGGGGAGAGGATCCGCCGAGAATGACGGTTCAGCAAAGGACAAGTGCTGGCCGGCGGGGGAAGAGGGGAGCCGCCGAGCAGGGACGCGATTGGTGGTGGGAGATGGGAGCAGCAAAAGCGAGGAGCCGCCGAGAGCGGACAGCGAGCCTTCCATGTCCCAGGTCGCGACACGATGCCCTCCGGCTCCCCTCTCCCCCCGCCCGAAAGCGCTTGGTATCATCCGATAACGCCACCGGCGGGGGGGAGAGGGGTTGGGGGAGAGGGGGTACTGAAGAGGGAGTGTTCCGTGGCGAAGGTTCCCAAACGCGTCGATCTGGCTCGGACACTCCGGCAGGATGACGTTCCTGCGGAGAAATTGCTCTGGAAGGCAATTCGCAATCGCGCGCTGGGCGGGTTGAAGTTCCGCCGGCAGCATCCGATTGGTCGGTATGTGGTCGACTTCGCCTGCGTTGCGTGCCGAATCGTCGTCGAATTGGACGGGGAAACGCATCTGGCAACGAAACACGCTGACGCCAGACGAACTCAGTTCCTGCAGTCCGAAGGCTGGTGGCTTTTGCGTGTTTGGAACACCGACATCTATGACGAGTTGGAATCGGTCAAGGAAGCGATCTATCAAGCTTGCGTGAGAAGAACCGGCAATGCAGGTGATCCAGATGATCCCCCCTCACCCCCATCCCCTCTCCCCCCGCCGTCAACTGCTCCGCAAACGACAAGTGCTGGAAGGCGGGGGGAGAGGGGAGCCGCAAAACGCCGCGACACCCGCCGATGACGGTTTCGCAAAGGAAAAGTGCTGTCAGGCGCTTACAGTTACAAGCGAGGGCGGAGGCGAGTCGCCGAGCACAGGCGCGACACAACGCCCTCCGGCTCCCCTCTCCCCCCGCCTGAGGGCGCCTGATATCTTGCCCTGACGATATCGGCGGGGGGAGAGGGGATGGGGGTGAGGGGGTATGCTCATAAACCGGAATACCGCCGAGCACAGGCGCGACACAACGCCCTCCGGCTCCCCTCTCCCCCCGCCTGAAAAGCCCGCGTGCCATGCCCTGACGACATGGGCGGGGGGAGAGGGGTTGGGGGTGAGGGGGGTCGCTACCGAATTGGCAGTTCACAGAGCACGCGCGGGACACACTTCCCGCCGAAAGGAACACGCCCCATGTCCAGCGCCTGGCGTACCGTCCGCGTCTTCCTGTCCTCGACCTTTCGCGACATGCACGCGGAGCGCGACCACCTCATCAAGGTGACGTTCCCCTCGCTGCGCGAGAAGCTGCTCCCCTTCCGCGTCGAGCTATACGACATCGACCTGCGCTGGGGCATCACCGAGGACGAGGCGAAGAACGAGAAGGTGATCGGCCTGTGCCTGGACCAGGTGGACGAGTGCCGGCCGTTCTTCCTCGCCTTTCTCGGCCACCGCTATGGCTGGGTGCCGGGCCAGGTGCCCGACGAGATTCAGAAACGCTTCCCGTTCGTGAGCCAGTTCCCCGACGTCAGCGTCACCGAGCTGGAACTTCGGCATGCCCTGGCGAACCCGGAAAGCGCCCGCCCACTCATCCTGTTCCGCACGCCGGACACCATCGAGACGATTCCCGAGGCAACCCGCAAGCGCGACTTCCTGGAGACCGACCCGAACCTGCGCCAGAAGCTCGACGCCCTCCGCAAGGAGCTTGAAGCCGGCCCGTACCCCGTCCAGCCCTACTCGGCACACTGGGACCCGAAGCGTTACGACCGCGTCTACCGCACCGAAGGGAAGCTCGTCGGCCTGGACGATTTCGGCAAGCGGGTCGAGGACTGGCTGTGGCAGGCGATCCAGAACGAGTTGCAATTCCCGGATACGCCGGCCGAGATCGATCCGCTGGATGCCGAGGCCGACCTGCACGAGCGCTTCATCGAGCTGCGGACGCGCATCTACATCGGCCGCGACGAGCTGTACCGCCAGCTTGAGGAATTCGCCCTGGGGCAGGGCGAGCTGCCGTTGCTGCTGAGTGGCGAGAGCGGCCTGGGCAAGTCGGCAGCACTGGCCCGCTTCGTCCGCGACTTCCGCACGAAACATCCGGAAGTCTTCGTGCTGCCGCACTTCGTCGGCGCCAGCCCGCGGACCACGTCGCTGGCCGCCATGCTCCAGCGGCTCACGCAAGAACTCCAGCGGAAGTACGCGCTGACGCTGCCCAAGGCCGAGTCGCCGGAGGAAATCCTCCGCACGTTCGTAGTCGCCATCACCAGCCTGCCGGAGTCGGCCCGCGTGGTGCTGGTGTTCGACGCCCTCAACCAGCTCGACGCCGACAGCCGGGCCGAGACGCTGGCCTGGCTGCCAGAGCAACTGCCAGCCAACGTCCGCGTTCTGTGCAGCGCCGCCACCTCGTACTCTCCCCTCGCCCCTGTACTCAGGGAAGAGGGGCCGGGGGTGAGGGGTGTGGACAGTACAACCCCTCACCCACAATCCCTCTCCGCTGAGTACAAGGGCGAGGGGAGGACCGTCCCGCGCGTGCTGACCGCCTTCGGCGAGCGGAAACACATCAGCGTCCTGCTCCGGCCGCTCAGCGACGACGAGCGCCGCGCCATCATCAAGGCGGTGCCCCGACTAGTAGCGAAGTCACTCGCCGACGAACAGATCGACAAGCTGCTTGCCAATCCAGCCACGCAGAACCCGCTGTTCCTGATGGTCGCGCTTGAGGAACTCCGCGGCTACGGCTCATTCGAGAACCTGGACAAACTGATCGCCAAACTGCCGCGCGACGGCGACGCCCTGACGAAACTCTTCGAGCAGGTTTTCCAGCGGCTCGAGAAGGAGTTCGGCCAACGATTGGTGGAGCAAGCCTCGGCCCTGTTGGCGTGCGCCCGACGGGGACTGAGCGGGTCGGAGCTGGAGGAGTTGACGCGCCCGCTCGGACCACAGGCGGAGGATCTGTACCCGCTCTTGCGTCAACTGGAGCCCTACCTTCAGCGCCGGGAGGGTCGCTATGACTTTTACCACATGAGCATCCGCCGGGCCGTCGAGGTCCATTACCTGAAGTGGGAGGACGAGGAAGACCAACACGACCCGTGGCTGCGCTGGAATCCGGACCGGCAAACGCCGGCCAGCGAGCCGACTGAGCCGGAACGGGAAACCCGGCACCTGTTGATCGACTTCTTCGAAAACGACCGGCTCTCGCCGCGATCGGTGGATGAACTGCCCTGGCAACTGGCCCAGCTGCGAAGCTGGCAGCGCCTCTTCGACCTGCTAGGCGACTTGGCGTTCTTTGACGTCGCCTGGCAAGCGGATCAGTTCGAGGTTCGTATCGGCTGGTGAAGACGGCCGGTGAACTGGAGCCGATCGACGCGTATCGCAGTCTGCTGGCGAGCCCGGCGGGGCACGATTACGATGCTTTAGCGAGACTGGCGTTGTACTTGATGGATTCCGGACACGGTGAATCAACTCTTCCGCTCTGGGCATTTCTTATCGAATACCACCGTCGCACGGGAGACGATTCTCGGCTCCACGCCTGCCTGGGGGAACAGGGCTGGATCTTGCAACACCAGGGGGACCAAGATGGTGCAATGGTGCTGCACAAGGAAAAGGAGGTGATCTGCCGTCGCATAAACGAACCAGCAGGATTGCAACGCAGCCTGGGGAATCAGGCGGCAATCCTAGAAGCGGCTCGGAAAAAGGGTCAGGTTTGATTTTGCACTTACGCAAAAAAGATCGTGAGATTCACCTGCCCTTTTCCCTGCTCCATTAGCTGATCGCTTGCGATGGCAAGTACTTGGGGACTCTCTCGATCACCTGAGATTCTAGTGTCTCGGGAGACATCACGATCGCCTTCGCCGCGAAACCACGTGCGTGTTTACCCGTAGCACTTCCACTGAATAATCCGTCCACCCAGAGCGCCGCGATAGGAGTCAGCAAAGGTGCTTGGGTAATGATCGGGATGTCCTTGGCCAATTCATTGACTGTCTCATACTGCTGTAGATTCGCTACATAGATTGGGGTCAGCTGCTTCGTTGAATTTCTCAGCGTTGCATCTAGCACATCGAGTAAAGCGAGGTCATAGTGTGAATACGGGGCGATCACCAGAAGGAGAGCCTTCCCTGTGGCCGGCAACTTCTTCGTCCACCAATGCAGCTTGCTATTGTTCACGGCCTCTGGTAGTCGGCGCGAGGCACGTTCCTGCTCTTCACCCGGCGTGGAATTTGAAGAGCGGTCGAGTAACGCTTGGAAATGAGTCATGGCTTGGTATACCGTAAGTTACCATCGTGTATCCACTGACCGCCAGATACAAGAATACGGCGAATTTCACTCGACTGCACGCCAGGATGCCCTAAAACTACCGTGTCAATCGGAACGGAATTTGTTATCACAAGATCGACCGAATCTTCATTGATCGCCACCTGCGTATTTGGGCAAATGAGGAAGTCATTCCCCTGCCCTGCTAGAACTTCAAGCGAGTGTCCTCCCACGCACGATCCCCACGCGGCGGACAGGGCTATCGGGCGCTGCTGGTTGAGAACGCCACCAACTTCGCCCTCCCCTCCCAAGTTGATTGTGGTAACTGGGCGACCTTTACTCACTGCGATTCACTCGATGATCTGCGAGAGTGTACCGATTTCCACCTTGAGATTCAGCATAACGGACGGCGACAAGGGACGCAAGATCGCAAGCTGAGCTTCACACTTCGGCGCTGGCGCTCTACCGAAAGGGCAACCGACGTGCTCGCTTCAGTTGAGGGCGCTCTTTTTTACGCGATCATCTCAATCGAACAGAATCTTCGTCTCCCCTCGCTCGATCTTCTCCGACCGACAAGCCGGGCACCGCAGTGGCGCATCCACCGAGAACGTGCCGCCGCATGCACACGCACCCGCCTCCGTTTCCAGGACGCGCCGATATTCCTCCTTGCTGATCGGCTCTCCCGGATACTGCCGCCAGTCCGCCCCGTTCGGCTCGGGCATTCGCGTCTTGAGTCCCTTCAAGTAGGCCAGGTACGAGTTCCAGATCGTCCGGTACGGAACGCCTTTGGACGTGCCGCACGTGCCGCAGCGGAGCAGCTCGAAGTGGAAGCCGCCGCCTTCGTTCGCCGTGAACCGGTGCTGGCACGATTGGCACACGGCATCGAACATGTGTCCCATGGCCTTGCTCCTTCGATGGCGAGGTGGTGAACCAGCGACAAGAGAGGGCATCCAAGGGCAGGTCAGCCCGACGCAATAGGATCGACAATGGGCCGTTTAAGGATCACCACCACCGTCCCATACGCGTGCCCGCTCACCGCGTGCAGGTCGTGTTCAATGTCCTCGCGCAGTCCCAGCTTGCTCGTCAAGCGGCCGCTCGGCAGTTGGCGGGCGGCGTGCGTCGGCACGGCATTACTGGCGAACAGGGCAATCTTCACAAAGCCCGGCTCGAAGTCCTCGCCTGCACCAGGAGCGTAACCGAGGGTCGCAAACGCGGCCACGAAAGCGTCCACGGTCTCCTCGGTGGGAACACCCAGAGGCCAGTAGGCGGCGGCGTCTTCGGGATCCAGGTCGGGCCACCACCAATGTGCGGTATCGCCGCCTGCCCAGGCGATGCAGCTGTAGTCGCGCGTTGCTGGACTGGTAACACGGAACGGCGACGTCCGCAGGCCCGGAAAAATCGTTTCGATTCGCTCTACCACTGGCAGCCGTTCTCCTTGGCCCAGCGCAGCCAGGCTTCCGCGACCTTGCGAACCTGGCCGCAGGCTTCGGCAGGGACGGGATGAGCGCCGGTGATCGTCGTCAGCGCCTTCGACAAATGGCCATCCGAGGTTTGTTCCAGGTCGCGGAACAAAAACGGCAATGCGATCGCGCCGAGCGCGATCAGTTCCTGATACGCCGGATGGCTCGTGATCTGGGTGCTCGACGACAGGTACGCCGTCTCCTCTCGCCAGCGCCGAAGCAAGCGAACGACACGCTGCTCGGTCGTCTCTGAGGTGGATGTGGTAGGGACGGATGCCATCGGTGATCCTCCGGGGCCACAACAACTGCACCATTATAACCGATCGAGGGACAGCGTGCCTTATGCCCCGTTCGGCTCGGGCATCCGCGGGTGTGCAGCTGGTACTTGGGTGGGAAATTCGTCTGCGGGGCGCAGGCGAGCGAAGCAGTGGCAAATGCGTTGCCGCTTGGCGCCTGTGCCGTTCGCAAACGCGAGCGGCACGAGAAAACCGGCCCCCCTCGCCCCTGTAGTCAGCTGTACTCAGGGGAGAGGGGAGCAAATGCCAAGCGCGCCAGGTTCAGCCCGTCCGGGGTTCGCTCATTGCACCCACGTCTCCGCGCCTTGGCAGCAGCTGCTGCCGGCAGTCCGGACACGCCACCGCTTCACGCGCCCGCAGCCGCTCCGCAACGGGAGACGCACGTCCCGCTGCAGGCGACATTGCCTGCGGGAGGAAATCGCCAAAATAGTAGTGGCACCAGCGCTCCAACCGGCGTGCCAGTGCGTCCGCGCCGCGTGCGAGTGCAAAGACATGATCCCCAACGATCAACTCGTAACCGTCTTCGTCTTGCTTGCCGCGGACCTCGACGCTGGCTGGAACCTGCATCAGCAGCTTGTCATCCACGAGCACGCCTCGGGCACAGACCTGCAGCGCGGGACCACCGCTGCTCGTGGGCACTGGCGACAGCAGCAGGTCCGGGTGGTTTTCCAGCCAGCGGGCGCCCACGGCCGCGTGCTGCGTCAACTCGAAGACCGTCAGCGCCTCGCCACAGCGTGCCCACGGCTTGCCGGAACGGATTGACCAGAGGAACCGCAACTGCGCCAGCGCGTCGGGCTGGTCGGTTTCGAGCACGTCGCCCAGCGCGGGGGCGAGCCGGCCGACCTCTTGAAGATCACCGACGGTGAAGCCGGCTTCGAAAGCACGCTCGCAAACGAGCACACGCAGCCGGGCCAGGTTGCCGACCGTCCACCAGGCGCTTTCCCACCGGGCCAGCAACTGCTCACCACACGCCAGCGGCAAGACGCCTTCCAGGCAGCGGCTGATCTGGCGTGCCACCAATGTCACCGGATCGCTGCCGGCCGTGGCGGCGTCGGTCAACGCCAGTCGCACGAGGGCAGCCAGGTGCGCTTTCGATCCGGTGCCCGCAAGGACGGCCTTCTCGGTCAGGTCGATGACGCGTTCCAGCGTCCGTTCGCGCCGGTTCGCCTGACCGTGGCCGACGCTGATGACTGCCAGCCCGGCGAGGAACGACGCGTCGGTCTCCTCAAAGCCTGCCACATGCAACCGGGGCGACAGCATGGACCAGGCAGCATCAATCGCCCGATCCAGCAGCGCTGCGCGAGCCAGCGTGCGAAAGTGCACGAACAGCCCCGCTGTCAATGCGACAACCAGGAGCAACACCACTGGCAAGACGACCGCGACGCCAGCCACGTGCCGGATGGCCGCGAGCAGGAGCGCCAGCAGCACCGGCGGCCAGACGAGCAGGAGAAAGAGGCCGCGCCGGGCCGGACCGCTGTCCGGCTCGCGGTTCTGGAAGACCACCGAATCCGGCGTCTGAATCGTCAGCCGCGGAAACAGCCACTGCTCGGAGACTTCGACGACGTAGCCCGACCAGGACATGCGGCCATGCGACAGGTTCAGGCGTGCTGGCGGCGCCTCGGCTTTGATCGTCACCAGTCCGAAGCAGTGCGAACAGAGCGACGCTCCGCGTTGTTCCGCTTCAGCAAACAGATCGGCGGGTGCGGGGCCATCGTCCACGCGTATCGTCAGCAGCTGACGCACGCGTGTTGGGCCGCCCTCGGGATCGACGTGACGGGCCACCTCGAAGCAGCGGGCCAGGAGTTTGCGGTCGCCGCCGGCGTGGTAGGCGGCAATCCACTCTTCGATCGCCGGCCACGGTTCGCGGGCCTTGTTGCCGTCGAGGAGCAACCGGTGCTGAAGCCACAGGTGCTTGACCATGTCCGACCGCTGCAGCTTGACCGGACAGCGCGGACAACGGATCAGGGCCGTAAGCTCGGGCTGGGCTTCGGGATTGGCCATGATGTCCAGTTTGGCGGCCGGAGGCGGCGCGGGCAAGTCCTACTGCGCAGAGAATCACGGCCGGTGCGGGGAATGCGTGAGTTCTAAGGCGCTGGCCGCTTCATGATCTGAACGATGGAACCATAAGCCTCGCCTTCCAGGGCGCGGAGCGTATGTTCAATGTCCTGCCAACGTCCCAACTTGCTCGTCCAGCGGCCATCCGGGAGTTGCCGCGCAGCGTGTGTTGGCGCGCCGTTGGCGGTCGCATAGAGGGCAATCCGCTCCCACCCCGGTTCGATCGCTTCCACGGCGCACGGTCTATAGCCAAGGGTCGCAAACGCCGCCATGAAAGCGACCAGCGTCTCCTCGTTACTTACACTGGATGGCCAATGATAGCCTTCGTCACCCGGAGGCGGGTCGGGCCACCACCAGCGCCGCGTGTCGCTGGCAGCCCAGGCGATGCAGTTGTACTTCCGATCGCTCGGGCTCGTTACGCGGTAGTCCGTACCACTCAGACCGGGAAAGAGTGCTTCCAGGTCGATCACCATTGGTAGCCGTGCTCTTTTGCCCAGTCGAGCCAGGCCCCGGCCATTTTGTCGATTTTGCCCCGGTCAGCGGCCGATACCGGCTGAGCGCCCGTGATGGCTCGCAGGGCCACAAACCAGTGCTCGGGTTCCGTCTGGAAGTCGCGGAGTAGGGACGGCACCACGGCGGGGCCCAAGTGGATGATCTCCTGATAGGCGGGATGGTTTGACATCCTGGTGATCGACGAGAAGTGCCCCGTCTCGGCCCGCCACACGGCCGCCAGTCGCTGGAACTTCTGCTCGACGCTTTCCGCTTGCTGCGATGCCGGCACTGAAGCCATGATCGTTTTCCTCTGATAGGAACGCCGCCTGCCCCATCACTTACGACCGTTGATACTCTGCTTTGACTGGCTGCTACTCCCGGGCGAATCGAGCCAGACGCGTCAGCCGGGAGAGCAGGTTCGTGTCGAGGAGGATCATTCGCCTTCCATCCACGTGTAGACCACTTTACGTGACTCGTCGACATGCTGGACATCAACCATGAATGGTCCCATCTCTGCGAAGATGTCCTTGGTCTCGTGTGGCGCTGCCACCAGCGCCGCCGGCTCCTCTTCGAACACAATCGCCTCGCGGACCTCGCCGCTGATTCGGAAAAGGCTTTCGGCAATTTCCTGCTTCGATCCCCTGAGAGCATGCGTTTTCATCGGTCACCTCCGTTCGATCTCCTGACGGCATTGTATTTCACGCGGCGTGTAATCGGAATGCCGTGGCGTGGTCTACAGGCAGGGGCAGAGGGTTCTGATGTTAACGCCCATAACGAAGAGCAAATCTTCGCCGCGGTCGGCCAGAACAACGCGACGCTGCAGGCGTTCCTGAACGCCCGCCTGCAGGGCGTGGCCGGCCAGGAGTTCGTCGGCCTGCTCGCCTCGTTCACGGACGCCAATCCGTACGCCAGCAGCGACGAGTACACCGCGACGGTGGATCGGGGCGACGGGACCACATCCGTGGTCGGCGCCGAGGCGTTTGCATTCAACGCCAATGGCGGCTTCGACCTGATCGCCGGCCACAGCTATGGGGGTTCGGCACCTACCCGGTGCACGTCACCATCACCGACGACGGCGGCAGCTTCACCGAGGCGTTCAACACCGTCCTTGCGAAAAGCGCCTGAAGCGTCGGAGCGAAGTAGAATCCCACACCAACCCGAAGCGCCAGCGAGGGGAGCCCTCGCTGGCGCTTCGGGTTGGTGTGGGATCCGTTCGTGGGGATGTAATACCGCTGGCACACCGAAGTGCCAGGGGCCTCTCATTCATTCGAGCGAAAGTCTCAATCAGGCGTGCCGGCGTCGCAGCCAGCGGCGGATGCCGAAGGCCCCGCTGCTCGCCATGCCGAGCATCGCCAGCATCAGGCTCGACGGCTCCGGCGATTCGTGCACGCCACCGCCGGGCGGCGTTGGCACGGGCTGGCCAACGCCGATGTGCAGCACGACGGAACCGTCCGCAATGCCGTCCGCGGCGGTCGGCGCCTTGAACCACTCGCCCTGCGCCGAGACCGTGTACGTGTTGCCGTTCAGCGTCACCGAATCGCTCAACGGGGTGATAGCGAAGGACGTCAGCGACGGCGTGCCGTTGGTGATGTCCATGCTGAAATCGACCTTGAAGGCGAATGGACTGAGTGAATTGTCCTGGGCTGTCGGCTGGCTCACGTCGGTCAGCACCAGGTTCAGCAGGAAGCTCTGCGGCTTGGCGATGCTGCCGAAGGTATCCGTGCTGCTCGTCTGCAGGTCGGTCGTGTGCAGGCTGAGTCGAGCAGCCAGCGTGTCGGCGCTGCCGGTCAGATTGGGCTGGCCCGGCTGCGGCACCAGTCCCAGGTCGCTCAGGACGAGAGCATAGTTGCTGTTGTCGGAGACCAGGGCGGTGGCCGCGGGGTAGCTCCACGCATAGCCAAACTCGACACCCGCGTGCGCCTGCGCCGACGGGTAGACGCCCAGTAGCAAGAACGCACCGGCCAAAATCAAGAGTCGCCGGCACTGCGACGGGATGCAGCGCGGGCCGTCGGTCTTCCATTCCCGCGCGGTTTCCAGAATGCCTCTCATATGCGTGGTTCCTCTCCGTTCCGTGGTCGGGCCCACACGTTGGGTCTTTGCCAGACTGCCGGGCCGGGTCATGGCCTCGTCCAGTCGTTGCCATTCCTTTAAGCAAAACCAGTGCCGCCGCTGTTTTTCGCCGGAATTCGTCCCGCTCGGGCAAGACACGCCTGGACGATGTCATTCCGGTCTAGGACTTGGGATGAATCGCGGCCTTTCGAGGCCCATCGACGGGCGAGCGAGCGATTGGTACCTTTTGCTGGCTGGCCAGCGGCTGGTCAGGCCGTGGACAGCTTCTGGTCAGGGTGGCCAGGGTCTGTCAGCGAGCACCGGTCCCGGATCAGTCCCAGCGCGCGAAGCCGGGCACGCAGCGTCGTTCGCGAGATGCCGAGAAGCTCGCTCGCCTGGACCTGACTGCCCTGGGCGTGGTGAAGGGCGGTCTCCAGGATGACGCGGTCCACGGCCAGGCTCACCTTCTTGTAGAGGTCCGGGTCCCCGGCACGCAGCAGCGCTTCGACGTGGCGCTTCACGTCGTGCAGGCCGACGACCGGCTCCAGGCAATCCGTTCGCCTCGCCACGGAAGCAGTTCCCAGGCCATCCGGCAGGCAGTCGACCGTGAGCACGTCGCCGGCGGCTTGCACCAGGGCGCACTTGACGGCGCTTTGCAACTCGCGCACATTGCCTGGCCAACGATGACCTTCCAGGCGGCGCATGGCCTCCGGGGCAACGGCCCGCACGTGCTTGCCCAGCTTCTCGGCGAAGCGCTTGACGAAGTGATCCACCAGGAGCGGCAGGTCTTCCATGCGGTGCCGCAAGGCGGGCAAATGGATGGTGAAGACCTTCAGGCGGTAATAGAGGTCCTCGCGGAAGCGGCCCTCGGCGACGCGGCGCTCCAGGTCCTGGTTGGTGGCCGCGATGATGCGGACGTCGGCGCGGACGGTATCGTTGCTGCCCAGGCGCTCGAACTGCTGCTCCTGCAACAGCCGCAAGATCTTGGCCTGCAGCGACAGCGGCATGTCGCCAATCTCGTCGAGGAACAGCGTACCGCCGTCGCACTGCTCGAACTTGCCGACGCGGCGGCGGTCCGCGCCGGTGAACGCGCCGCGTTCGTGGCCGAACAGCTCGCTCTCCAGCAACGCGTCGGGGATGGCGGCGCAGTTGATCGTCATGAACGGCGCGCCCAGGCGGGTGCTGTGGTTGTACACCGCGCGGGCCACCAGCTCCTTGCCGGTGCCGTTCTCGCCGAGGATGAGCACGTTGACGTCCTGCGGCGCCACCCGGCCAATCGCCTTGTAGACCGCCTGCATCGCCGGTCCCTGGCCGATGATGCGGTCCACCTCGCCCTGGACCGCGGCCGGCGCGTCGAATAGCGCCGGCACGCGCCGCATCCGGCCCAGCTCCACCGCCCGGGCGACCACTTCGCGCAGGCGATGGAAGTCGACCGGCTTGAGCAGGTATTCGTAGGCGCCGCGCTTCATCGCCTCGATCGCCGTCTCGGTCGTCGCATAGGCGGTGATGATGATGACCGGCAGCCGCGGGTCGATCTCGCGCACGCGATTGAAGGCATCCAGCCCGCACATGTCGGTGAGACGCACGTCCAGGATCATGGCGTCCGGAGCATGCTGGCGCACCAGCTCGATGCCTTCGCGCGCCGTGGCGGCGGTCAGCACCTCGAGATCTTCCGTCGCGAGGCCCTTGCGCACCGAGTACAGCACGTTCGGTTCATCGTCGACGACCAGCAAGGTCGGCATGGCGTCTCCTTCGGTACACTCTTGACCCGTTAGGTGAACGGCGTCGTTTCTTCTCCCCTCTCCCCTGTACTCAGGGGAGAGGGGTTG
>JAIEMG010000354.1 GCA_019752375.1 Gemmataceae bacterium
ATTCGGAGGAAGGCCAGCGATTCGGCCATCTCCTCCATGCCGTTCATGCCGTCCTCGATGCTCACCCAGCCGCGGTAGTGGTGTGCTGCCAAGATCCGGAAGATGGCATCGTAGTCGTTCAGGCCCTTCCCGGTAACCCCCACGCTCCGCCGTTCGGCTGGCCGCTCGCCAGCGCCCGGAACATCGCGTGCATCTCATCGACATCGTCGTCCTTCTCTCGGCCCTCTCGCGCCCGGCGAACCGTCAATGGTCCGAACAGCGGCAACAGGGCCAGCGCCCGCGCGTCGTCCGTCAGGAGCCGCACGGGAGCTTCCGATTCCGGATCGACCGGCATGTCCAGGCCGAAGACGACCTGTTCCGCAATCGCCTGCGTGCTGCCGTTGTAGTTGGCACTGCCGCCGTAGACGGCGCTGATCGTGTTCGTCCCCGGCGAGAAGCTGGTGGTGTACGTCGCCACGCCGTTGCTCAGGGTGCCGGTGCCCAGGAAGGTGGTGCCGGCGAAGAAGCTGACGCTCCCTGTCGGGATGCCGCTGCCGGGCGCCAGGGTGCTGACCGTGGCCGTGAAGGTCACCGGCTGGCCAGCCGTCGCGGGACTGCTCGACGCGATCAAGGCCGTGGCGGTGTTGGCGCGGGCGACTTGCTGCGTAAAAGTGGCCGAAGTGCCGGCCACGAACCAACTGCTGCCGCTATAGCTCGCGGTGACCGTGTGCGGACCGACGCCAAGGCCGGAGGCGTTGAACGTCGCGCTGCCGTCAGCCAGGGCGACCGGCGTCTGCACGACGCCATCGACGGTGAAGGTCACCGTGCCGGTCGGCGTGCCGGTCACGACGCCAGTTGGGCGGACCGTGGCCGTGAAGGTGACCGATTCGCCGAACACCGCACCCTCGTCGGACGAGTTGATGCTGACAGTGGTCGTGAACGGGGCGAAGGCCGCGTCGCCGACCCAGAGCACGCCGACGCGATTGACGCTGTTCTCCGTAAACCAGATCGTGCCGCCTTGGCTCGCTGCGATGCCGTACGGCCCACTGCCGGAGCCGCTCGGGACGGAGAATTCCGCGATAGTGCCGTCCGGACTGATCCGCCCCAGCTGGCCAACACCGATCTCGGTGAACCAGACGTTCCCGTCCGCGCCAAGCACCACGTCCTGCGGCAAGCTCCAGCCCGTCGGCGTGACGAACGTGGTGAGCGTGCCGTCGGTCGTGATGCGGCCGATGTAGCCGCCGCTGTCGCCCTGGTCCATCGCCGCGAACCACAAGGCGCCATCCGCCCCGGTGGTGATGCCGATCGGCATGCCGTACCAGCCCGGCAGCGCGTACTCCGTGATCTCGCCGGTGAACGGGTCGAGCGCGCCGACCGCGTTGCCGTTGGTTTCGGTGAACCACAAGCGGCCGTCCGGCCCGGTGGTGATCCGCGTGATGGCGGCGTAGGCCGTCGGCACGGCATAGCCGACCACGTCGCCGGTATCGGGATCGAGGCGAGCGATGCGCGAGTCCTGCGTGTACCAGATCCCGCCGTCCGGTCCGACGACGATGCCGCCCGTGGGCTGATTGTCGCCGGCGGGAAGCGTGTACTCCGTGATGGTGCCGGTGGCAGGATCGAGACTCGCAATCTTGTGGTTTTCCGTGAACCAGATGATTCCGTTCGCCGCCGTCGTGATGCCCGAAGGCACGCTGCCGGCCGTGGGCACGGTGAACTCAGTGACGACGCCCGCCGGCGTGATGCGGCCGATCCGGTTGGCGATGGCTTCCGTGAAATAGAAGTTGCCGTCGGCGCCGGCCGTGATCTGGAAGGGATAGCTATTGGACTGCGGCAGCGTAAACTCGTGCGCGCCGCTGTAGGGATAGACGACGCTCTGGAACACCGGATCGGAAAAGCTGCCGTTGAAATGGTCGTCGCCCTGGTAGGCCGCCTGGATGACGCTGTCGCCGATGGCCAACGTCGACGTCGTGAAGCTCGCCTGGAAGGACCCGCCGACCAGTTGCACGTCTGCCTCGCCGAGGAACGTGAAACCGGCAAAGAAGCTGACCGTGCCGGTTGGCGTGCTGACGCCGCCATTGCTCGGCGTGATCGTCGCCGTGAAGGTCACTGTCTGGCCGTAGGACGACGGGTTGGCCGACGACGCCAGTTCGGTCGTCGTGATACCGGCGGGAACGACCTCCAGCACGAACGGTTCCGAAGTACTGACGACGAACGAGCCGCTGCCGTTGTACGCAGCCGACACCGTATGGGAACCCAGTGCCAGGCTGGAGGTGGTGAAGGTCGCGCTGCCGCCGCTGAGCGCGACCGGGGACTGTGCCACGCCGTCGATGGTGAAGGTCACGGTTCCCGTCGGCGTCCCCGGCACCACGCCGGTGGGGCGGACCGTGGCCGTGAAGGTGACCGGGTCGCCGAAGACGGCCGCGTCGCCGGACGAAGTCACCACGGTCGCGGTCGTGAACGGGGCGAGGGTCGAGTCGCCCACCCAGAGCAGGCCGATTCCCTTCGTCCAGTTCTCGGTGAACCAGATCGCCCCGCGCGGATCGGAGGCAATGCCGTACGGCCCGCTGCCGGCGCCGCCCGGGACGGCGAATTCCTCGATGCCGCCGTCGGGACTGATGCGGCCGACTTGGCCGACGCCATACTCGGTGAACCAGACATTGCCGTCGGGACCGAGCACGATGTCTTGCGGCAGGCTCCAGGCGGTCGGCGTGACGAACGTGGTGATCGTCCCGTCGGTCGTGATGCGGCCGATGTAGCCGCCGCTGTCGCCCTGGTCCATCGCCGCGAAGTACAGGGCGTCGTCCGCACCAGTCGTGATGCCGACCGGCATGCCGTACGACTGCTCCAGGGCGAACTCCGTCACTGCTCCCGTGGCGGGATCGAGCGTGCCGATGGCGTTGCCGTCGACTTCGGTGAACCAGAGGTTGCCGTCCGGGCCGGTGGTGATGCGCAGGATGCCGGCATGGACGGTCGGCACGTCGTAGCCGGTGACGGTGCCCGTCACCGGGTCAAGCCGGCTGATGCGCGAGTCGCCCGTGTACCAGATCGCCCCGTCCGGCCCTGTGGTAATGCCGCCGTATGGCTGATTGTCGCCGCTGGGCAGGTTGTATTCGACGATTGCGCCCGACGCGATGTCGAGGCGGCCGATGTGGCCGTTCTCCGTGAACCAGATATTCCCGTCGGGGCCGACGGTGATCCCGAGCGGAACGCGATTGGCCGTGGGGATGATGAATTCGGTGACGACGCCCGCCGGCGTGATCCGGCCGATGCGGTTGGCGATGCTCTCCGTGAAATACAAATTCCCGTCCGGCCCGACGACGCTCTCGAACGGATAGTTCGACACGCTGAATTCGTGGATGCCGCTGTACGGGAAGACGACGCTCTGGTTGAGAGCAGACGAAGTGCTGCTGATGAAGTTGTCGTCACCATTGTAGAACGCGGTGATGACGTGGCTGCCGATCGTCAAGCCATCGGTCGTGAAGCTCGCCTGGTCGAAGCCCCCGACGACCTGGAGGGCAACGGTGCCCAGTTCGATGCTGCCGTCGAAGAACGTGACGGTGCCGGTCGGCGCGCCGGCGCCCGGACTGGTCACGCTCACGGTCGCCGTGAAGGTAACGGGCTGGTCGAAGGATGCCGGGTTGCTCGAAGAGACCAGGCCGACGCTAGTATCGGCCGGATCGACCCGTTCGAGCAAGGCAGCCGCGCTGGCGGTGAAGGTGCCGTCGCCGCTGTATTCGGCAGTGATCGCGTGCGGACCGAGCGGCAGGGCCGCTGACGGGGTAAAGCTGGCCTGCCCGGCGACCACCGCAACGGTGGCGACGGCCACTCCATCGACCGAGAAGACGACATTGCCAGTCGGCGTGCCCGATCCCGCGACGACCGGCGTGACGAGCGCGGTCAACGTCACCGACTGGCCGACGACCGACGGGTTGGCGGTGGAAGTCAGTGCGGTCGTCGTCATGTCGGAGGTGGGCGAGACTTCGGAGAGAACGACGTCGTTGCCGGTGCCTCCCTGGTAGGTGATCCGAAAAACGCGGCCGTCGAGGAGGCGGACGGCGCCCTCAGGCAGGCCGAGGAAATGGCCGTTGATCGAGCCGGAGCCTTGATTGTCGACGATCAGGAAGGAACTGCCGCTGAACGCTGGGGCCGCGACGAGGTTGAGGAAGCCGCCGAGCGAGACGCTGCCGGCGACGACGAGTTGATCGTAGCCCGTGCCTGCAGTGGAGTTGAAGATGTCAATGTCGAGTGAGCCGGTGTTGTTCTGGGTGTATGTGCCGTTCGTGCCATAAACGGTGAAGATACCGGTGTTCCCTTGGCCGCCAGGACGTACCACTCCGCCGGTGTTCAACACATCGCCAAAGACCTCGCCGGCGAGGGCGGAGGCTCCCACGCCTTCAAGGACCCCGCCTTCCAGCTCAAACAGACCGTCGGTGTCGAGCTTGCCGCCGTTTTCGGTCGTCGCAGCCTTCAAAGCCTGCTTGTCTTGCTGCTTCATGATGGGAATTTTCAAAGTCCCGGAGAGCAAGAGCAATTTGCCCTCGTTCACGAACGGGACGTTAATTCTTGAAAGACCACTCGAAAGCTGCTTAACGACCACCGACGTGTCACTATTGGTAAACTTGCAATTCGGGCCGATCACATCAATTCCAACATTGCCCAAGAAGAAGAAAATGCCGTTAGGATCGCTTGGGTCATTGGTGTCGGCAATTCCATTATTTTCAATCGTCGATCCATTCTTGAGGGTAAAGTTGGAGCGCTGAAGAGTTATGGTCCCCACAGACGCAATAGAACCGCCGTTTTGAAGGATACCGCCAAATAGAGATAAATTGGAGTTCTTTCGCACAATCAATCTCATTCCATCAACAACGCCGGCAAACCAACGGAATTCGGAGAACGCATCCAACACCAGGAATGTTGGCCCTTCCAAGATAGTGCTTGTACGTGCACTGATCGTCCCACTGAGAAATTCGAATGTCAACGCACGGATTTGAACGTCCTCGTCGGTTTGAACCGAAACCCTTGCGTCAAAAACTTGAACGAGCCCGGTAGAGTTTTGGCCAACAAAACTCACTCCTATGTTCCACAAGAACAGAGCGTCCGGCCGCTGCGGTGAGGATGTAAACACAAGCTGGCCGGTGGGTTGTACTTCATATGTCACACCTTCGATCCGGTTCAGGCGGCCACCACTGTCACCGCCCCCACGCAAGATCATAATGGCGCCCTTTTCGACGATTGTCTTGCCCAGCGTGTTGTATGGGAGATAGATATCCGTGTTGCCGCCTAATTGCTCTTTGAAGGCCGCGCCAATCTCGTTACGGATGCTGATATTCGCGGCCACGTCTCCGTTGATGACAACCTTGCCGCTTGTCCTGATAAGACCTTGGTTCTCAATCCCTCCCTCGGTGCCAAAAAAGCCGAGTTCTGTCTGGTTGATTTGCAGCGTCGCATCAACTCTCACGACATTGTTTTGCGGATCGAGACGCACACCCGTCTGCACCTCAATCGAGCGGTCTTCAAACCGAATTTTCTTCGGAACTCCATTGGCGCCAAGCGTCGCTTCAAGGGACAGCGTGCTGCCCTTGGTAACGATGACGGAAGAACTCGCAGCACCTCTGAAAGTGACTGGTCCCAAGACAAATCCCTCGGCGGGAGCCCCGCCGTCAACTCCGATGGAAAGATTGCTTGGACCGGCAATCGTGCCCGCCCACATGACAAAACTTTCTGTGATAAACAAATTTCGATTGAGTGTAATCGTCCCGGCGTACGTCGTTTCGAGGGTAAGTTTGGCGACGGAGACACTTTGGTTGTCTATTGTGGCGTTCTGCCGCGCGAGTGCTGGAGCACCGTTAAAGACCGCCGTGTCGGCGGCCCCGGGCACTGCGTTCTGATTCCAATTTAGTGCAGTGAACCAGCTTCGGTCAGCGCCGCTTCCAGTCCAAATGAAAGTAGCCAGCAGGCAACGGTCCTCAAGGGCCATAAGTTGCGGATACAGTCTGTTTTTCATGACTGAGGTATGCCTTCGGCGCTGAAACCACTTGCGAAAAAGGTGAAACATTTCAGACCCTCTGGCTAGATTTGTGCAAAGCTGTAAGTGTAAAGTCAATGAACTTTATCGTCCTGACAGTCGAACTGCCGGGCAATTGTATTCTTACTTCTCAATCTGTCCGATTGCAGCTTCTGCTTCCTGCCTAAGGTCAGCATCTTCTGTTGCATCGTGGAGAATCTGTCTAAAAAGTGGCACGGCAGCCTTTGCAGAAGGGCCGAGGTTCCGGAGGGCAGCTGCAACCGAAGTTCGCTCTGGGGTTTTCCTATCCCTCAGGGCTTCGATCAGCGCAGCTACAATCTTTTCATCACTTGGACTGATCGACGCTAAGCTGCGTGGTAAGACGCGCCGGCAGTACGGGTCTTTCTCTTCCCTTAGCAACTTCAGTAGTCTCGGGATTGCGACTTTCGCTGGTGGGCCTATACGTCCGAGAGCTCCAATGGCTGTGCCCCGAACATCCGCGTTCATGTCTTCGAGCGCATTCGTTAAGGCTGGTAGTATTCCTTGGAGACTGCCGCCGAGGTCGACAAATGCGTTCGCCGCGGCGCGGCGCACCGATTGGTCTTTGTCGTTCTTGAAAACATCGATCAATAGTGGCAGGCATTTCCGACTTTTCGGCCACATCTTGGGCACCATCAAGGTGCCTTGACTTCGCACTCTGGCGTCCACATGGTTCAGAAGAATGGGAATGTGTGGGACGGCCGGCTCGCCCATGCTAAGAAAGACATTCGCGGCGGCAAGGATGGTCTCGGCGTCCGCACTGGCGAGCATGTCCAGAAGCGCAGGGATCGCAGGCTCCGCTTCAGCTTCCAACGCAATGAGATGCCGGAGCGATGTTTTTCGCGTTAATGAGTTTCCACTCTTTAGCCCCTTTACATGCAGAGCGACCGATGTTCGTACGTCGAAATCCTTCGCCCGGGGGTGGTCCAAGCCCAGGCGCACAAGTCCGAGACAGGGCGTAATTAGTTCGACCGACCCTTCGGAGTAGAACGCTGATACAACTTTTCCATCGGGGCCCAGCTCGCAGATGGCTTGCGTGCTTTCAAGCACACGCATGACAGCCAGCGGGTTTCCGTTGCGCAGCACTTGCGCGCTTTGCACGAAGGGCGCTTCCCAGTGTCGGATAACTTTGCCGGCGCCGTTGACGAGCCAGACGAGCCCGGGTGGTCCGCGGAAGTCGACCCTAGCGAGACGCGCCGCCACGACAAAGCGCCCATCTGAAATCGGACGAAACGCCAAACCATCGCTCCGTTCGAACTCCCAGCTTGCGCGCTTGGAACTCTGTGCGGTTAGGGGATCGACGTCCCACACGCTCCAGGGCGTCTCGTCATTTTCCTTGCGCACGGATATGATCCGGCCGTTACTCTGGCGCGTTAGTCCGCGACGGCCTTCAAACAAAGGGGACTTCCGAAGCTTCTCATCTCGGCCGTTGTGGGAATAAACCGCGATCCCGTCGTGATTGATTTCCTCCACCAACAGACCGGGATTGACCAGGAAGGTGTTTCCGTTGGGTAGTCGTCGCGTGGCGTAACAATGTTCCTTGGCTTGCCAGACGACCTTTCCTTCCAGGTCGCGCTCGGTCCGCCCCAAGAGGATGCGTTTGTCATCTAAGAGCTGTACCGCGTAGAAACTGCTGTTTCGTTGAATTTTTTCACTGATTTCCCAGCGCGGTCGCCCATCGCAGCCGCAGAGCCAAATGCGAGCACGATCTTCCTTGTGGTCCACGTAAGTTGTGTCGGTCACCAATAAGAGCCCCGGCCGTCGATGGTTTCGTCGGACCTTGTCCCAATCGAGTTTAGCCTCGTTGTGACGCCACCACGTTTGCCACTCGATTCCACATCGCTTACGCGCTTCCACACGTCCCGCGCCAATGGTTGGTTCAGGCGCGTCGTCCCCGGCGACCCAGTAGAGCAACTCTTCCGCCTGCCAGGCCAGCTCAGTAGGGGCCGTCGCTAGAAGCGCAATCAACACCGGAATCGCTGCTTGATCCTTACCCGCCAGCAGTCCCTGTGCCGCCCGCAATCGAACCATCGCCTCCCCGTCGCTCAGCAGCTTTCGCACTGCCGCCTTCTGTTCGTCATCCCCTAGCCGTCCCAGGATGCATGCTCCAACCGCCCGGCGCGCCGGGAAACGATCCTTCAGCACCGCCTGCAACAGTGACCGCACCTTGGCATCCTTCTCCGCCAGCGCGTCGAGGCCGAACCAGATGTCTTCCTCCGTCTCCTCGTCGCCGACATATGGCAGGTAGCGCAGCAGCACTTCCGCCGCCCCGGCCGATTTGCGCCGGACCACCAGCCGCGCCGCAGCAAGCGGCGGCGCCCAATTGGCATCCTTGGCGATCTCCGCGATGCACGCCGTCGCCCGGCGGACGACTTCCTTGTCCGCGTCCTTGAGCGCCGCCCGCAGCGGCGGCAATGCCACCAGCCCGATGGCGATCAGCCGCCGTTGTGCGTCTTCCCGTTGGGGAAATTGCTGGTCGCCGAGTTGGCGAACGAGGCCGCCGATGTTCTTCAGGTCGTCGTCGGCGTGCTTGCGCAGGTAGGCGAGCAAGCCGGCGTCGTCGGTGGCGACGCCCGATTCCTTGAGGAACCGTTCGTCGGGATCGGTCGGCTCTTCCGCGGCCAGCACGAGCCGTGGAGGATCCTTCGGCGCGGCCTCGGGCGGCGCGGTGACGGCGCCGCAGCCCAGGAGGAATGCAATCAGCAGCAAGGCGGACAGATGCTTCATGGGGAAAGCTCCCGGTAAGGACACGTGGGGGCGAATCCGGGTTCAGAGAGGATTCGGCGATGTCCATCCGCTTCGCGCAAGGTGCCGATTGGCTGCGGGCAAGCGGATGCCAGGGAAACTCACTTTGCCGAAGCTAGCCCCGGCGTAGACCGGACGCAAGTGAATATCCAATGCAGGGCATGGCGGCAAGAACCGCCGCTTCGTTTCGCGCGAAGCAAGGAAAAGGGGATGTCGCCGCCAATTCGCCACACTGCTCTTGCCTCACGCTGAATCGCTTTGGCATCGTGGATGGAGCGACGCGGCGTGCCGTTTTAATCATGCAGTGCGTTGTTGCCGTCTCGTCCAATCGTGGAGGCACTCCATGGCTGCCGTACCATGCGCCGACCTGATGCCTTCGCCCGGGTGGAGGAGCAACACCGCACCGTCAAGTAACGGACGTCACGGTGCCGACCGTCCGTCAACCAACGGTCGTAACGGGTGGAAACCACCGTCAAGTAACGGACGTCACGGTGCGGACCGTCCGTCAACCAACGGAGTGGACGGTATCGAGCAACCGTCAAGCAACGGACGGAACGGTGCCAGACGACTCGAGCACGGGGCCGCCGTACTCAAGAGAAATTCGTCAGACCAGATGCTGGTTGAGCCGGCGCGCGAGGACTTCTGCCTGCTCGGTGCAGTCGTTCAGCGCCACGCCGGGATAGGCGTTCCCGCCCAGGAACAGGCCCGGATGCTGGTTCGCCCGCGCCTCGACGTGCTGCTGGTGGCCGACACGATACTGGCCATGTCACTCCGGGAAATACTTCCGGCTCATGATTCGGAGGAAGGCCAGCGATTCGGCCATCTCCTCCATGCCGTTCATGCCGTCCTCGATGCTCACCCAGCCGCGGTACTGGTGATCGGCGAGGATCCGGAAGATGGCATCGTAGTCGTTCAAGCCCCTCCCGGTGACCCCATGCCGGAGGTTCGGCGAGTAGCCCAGGGTGCCATCGGTCTGCCGCAACTCGTCCAGCGAGGCGCCGTCGGCCAGGTAGCGGTCGCTGGCGTGCATGCTGACCACGCGATCGGCCACGGCGCGGAGCAGCTCCACCGGATCGTCTCCGGCGACGAGGGCGTTCGATGGGTCGTATTGCACGCCAAAGTGGCAGCGGTCCGAGATGGACCGGACCAGTTCGAGGAACACGTCCTGCTTCTGCGCGAACTCCGGGTACTTCCAGAAGCCGTCCTTGTAATGGTTCTCCAGGCCGAGCACGATATCGTGCTCGCGGGCCACCGGCAGGACTTGCTGAATGCAGTCGATCACCCATTCCAGCCCCTGCCGCCGATCGACCTGCGGATAGCGCTGGCCGCTCAGCACCCGGCAGACAGCGCGCGGACCGCCGAGCCGGCGCGTCACGCGGATCATCTCTGCTTCGCGTTCGATGGCGCGCTTGCGGCCATCCGGATCGGGGTTGGTGAAGTCGGGCGAGCAGCAAAGCATCGGCATGGCGAAGCCGGCCTGGCGGATGGCGTCGCCCACCTCATCGAGATAGCCCCCGTCCAGGCTGGTGAAGAAGCCGTCGTACATTTCCAGCCCGTCGGCGTCGAGCGCGCGGGCCATCTCGATCCACTCGAAGACGGTCATCGAACGCTCGCCGGCAATCCGGTCGATGTAGCACTTGGGGAACGCAGAGATCTTGAAGGGCATGTGCGGTCTCGTCAGGGGCGATCGATTCGTGGTCGTCGCCCGCCGCATGGAAACGGCTGGCGAGAGACGGACGGGAATGGATGCGCGCGTTCGAAAAGCGGTGTGGAAGAAAGAGCGGATCCGCGCAAGAATCACTTGTGCAATTCCTGTAGGACGGATTTCCAATCCGTCCGTCCTACGTGCAATTGTTCAACTTATTGTTACGCGGCTCCAGCCCGATCACCGACGGCCGCATCCCGTCCGCCGCTCAGCTCGTCGCGCGGCCCACAGGGACCGGAGGCGACGTGGCGCGTCCCCCGAAGCGCTGCCGAAAGCGCTCGATGGCCTCTTTCGGGACGAAATACTTGTCGCATTGCGGGCGAGCCGGACCGATGTCAAGCACCGGCAGCTCGCGGTAGTGGGCGACCAGGTCGCGGACGTCCGCCAGGCCCAGCGTGGCGGGGAAGGTGCCGTCCGCGCGTCCGGTCAGCGCGCTGGACAGCACGCAGGCGGTCAATTCGTAAGGATCGCGCAGCCCCTCTTCGCGGAATGTGGCGACGCCGAAATGGGCCAGCAAGCCCTCGGCGCCGGCGGGCACCAGCAGGGTTTCGCGGAGCGGCGCCGACAGGCGGAGCATGCCCGCGTTGCTGAAGAAGACGTCCGCATCGGTCTCCAATCGCTTGACCGCTTCCTCCAGCCGGAACGCGGGCGGATAGGAATCGTCCAGAAGCAGCGTGCCCGGCTGCAGACGATCGACGTCGAGGACATTCGGCACGCTGACGGCGGTGAGGATCGTGCTGGCCGCGTAGACCTCGGCCGGCGCTCCCTCGCGCGACGATGCCAGCCGGATCGGACCGCGATAGCCGTGCTCGGCCCGGATGACTTCCGCGAAGTCTTGCCAGGCGCGTTCCTTGGCGAAGACGTCGCACAGGACCAGCTCGCGCGGATGCGGCAGGACCTCCAGCATCAAGCGCAGGCACGACTGGCCGATCGAACCAAGGCCAAGGACGGCCAGCGACTCGCTCTCCAGGTTGCGCCCGGCGAGTTCGAGCATCTGGTCGAGGTTGCGGATGACCGCGGCCGTGGTCGTGGCATGTCCGGTGGTCAGGGCGGGACAGCCGGGACGGTCCTTGGACCACGTGGCGATGTCCTTGCCGTAACCCGTCAGCGACGGCACCAGGCCGGTCAGCGAGACGGTGCGTGCGCCGTGCCTGCCGGCCAGTTCCAGAGCGCGGAGGATCGGCTCGCGCACTTCGTCCTGGCGGAACAACGCCTGACTGCGGAACGGCAGCATCACGATGGCGATGCGACCCACGGGAGTGTCGTAGAAGTGGCTGACGAACGGTTCCGTACCGAACAACGCCCGCAGCTGAACGTCGGTCAATTTCCCGACGGTCGCCATCTTGTCGGGTAGGTAGGCGAGTGCAGCGCCGTCGAAGCGCATGCCTTCCAGGGCCCGCGCGGCTTCGCTGCCGGAGACCACCTGGAAGAAGTCGTCGTCGCTGTCGTGCAGGTCGAGCGATGCGGGGGTCGCCGCCGCCCGTTCCGCGGCTGGGCGTGCGGGCGCTTCGCCGGGCTCGTCCAGCAAGACCAGCACCAGGTCGGGCAGCTCGCCGATCTTGGTTTCGGAGACCAGGCGGTCGAGCGGCAGCGTCAGCTTCAGTTCTTTGTCGATCTTCACCTTCAGCTCGAAGGCCATCAGCGAATCGAGGCCGATCTGGCCCAGCGGCGCACCGTCTTCGAGGGTCTTCTCCTCCACGCCCAGCACGCCGGCCAGGCTGCGGCGCAGGTAAGTCCGCAGCAGGGTGCGTCTTTCGGGCGGCGCGGCACGCCGCAGCTGTTGCCGCAGCCCCTCGCCGCTGCCGAGTGCAACGTCCGAACCCAGGCTGGCCATGAGCGTGGAGTAACGATGCGACGATCGAACTTTCGCCTGGGCATCGCCGAACGTCGCCCAGTCCACGTTGATGACCCCGGCGCCGGTGACTTCGCGACGGAGCAGGAACGGCAGGAAGAGGAACGCTTCGTCGCCCGTGACCACCTCCAGTCCCAGGCCCTTCAGGTAGCGCGCCAGTGCGGTGTTGTCAGCCACGACGCCGAAGTCGGCCAACGGTCCCCAGTTGATCGTCAGGGCAGGCAGCCCCTCGGCACGGCGATAGGCAGCCAGCGCGTCGAGGAACCGGTTGGCGGCAACGTAACTTGCCTGGGCCGCCGAGCCGAACAGCGTCGCACAGGACGAGTACATGACGAACCAGTCGAGGTCGCGCGGGCGCGTCGCCTGGTGCAGGTTCCAGCCGCCCTGGACCTTCGGGGCCAGCACCTTTTCCAGGGCCGCATGCGTGAGCTTCGCGAGCGGCTCGTCCTGCAGGACCATCGCCGAGTGGACGACGCCGCGCAATGGCGGCATGGAGCGTTCCACCTCGGCAATCACCGCATCAAGGGCGGCACGGTCGGTCACGTCGCAGCGGGCGACGTGGACTTGCACGCCTTGCTGCTTGAACTCATCCAGCGCCTCGACGGCATCGATCGTGCGTGCGCCGCCGCGGCCGAGCAGGACCAGATGCCGTGCTCCCTGCGCCACCAGCCAGCGGGCCGTGGCCAGGCCGAAACCGGACAGGCCGCCCGAGATCAGGTAGCTCGCGTCGGCTCGGACGAGCGGGCCGGCGGAGCGGAGGACTTCGGCCGGCTGCTCGCTGGTCAACACCAGCTTGCCGCGATGCTTGCCCTGGGCCATCAGGCGGAACGCGTCCTTGACGGCGCTGAACGGGAAGGGCCGCGTGGCCGGCGGCACGAATTCGCCCATCTCGAAAAGCTTCAGGATCGCGCGCAGCCGTTCGCCGATCCAGATCGGCCGGCGGGCGACGACGCGGGCCAGGTCCACCGCGTGGAACGACACGCTGGCGCGGAACGCGTGCATGTCGAGCGCTTCGTTCTGGAAGATGTCCTTCTTGCCGATCTCGACGAAGCGGCCTTCGGGCTTCAGCAGTTCCAGGCTGCGCGGGATGAATTCGCCTGCCAGCGAATTGAGGACGACGTCGACGCCCTCGCCGTCGGTCGCGGCGCGAACGCCCTCGACGAACGACAGGTTGCGCGAATGGAAGACGTTCTCGACGCCCTGGCCGCGCAGGAATTCATGCTTCTCCGGGCTGGCGGTGCCCATCACCCGGGCGCCGATACGGCGAGCAATCTGGATCGCCGCCTGCCCGACGCCGCCCGCGGCCGCGTGGACCAGCACGGTCTCGCCAGGCTGCAAGCGTGCCACGTCGTTCAGGCCATAGTCGGCGGTCAGGAACACGATCGGCACCGCGGCGGCCTGCTCGAAGGTCAGGTTCGCCGGCTTGGGAGCCACCAGGCAGGCTGCGACGCGCACGCGATTGGCGAAGCAACCGGACGCGACGGCGACCACCGAATCGCCGACGGTGAAGT
>JAIEMG010000255.1 GCA_019752375.1 Gemmataceae bacterium
CAGGAGTTTGTGTTGCATGACTTTCGTACCTCGTTTCGCAAATCAAAAAATTCTGAGAACATTATTGTCAGCACTTTGCCCGTTCCGGTTGGCGTTTGCATCACACCGATGCCGCCGCCGCCCACGTTCCCGGGAGCCGCTCCGCCACCGGTGTGGCCGGGCAGCACCGGCGCGACCCCGCCGGCGCCGAGCTGGCCGACGCAGCCGGCCGAACAATCGTGGACGCCGGTGCCGCGGCCTGGCACGCCGGGTGCTGCGCCCAATGGGAATGGTGCTGGCCTCGGGGCACCCATCGGCAACGATGTTCCGCCGGGCACGCCGCTGCGCACCGAATCGATTGCTCAACCGGCAGGCACGACACCAAACCGAGCAGGCGCCCCGGCTGCCATTCCCGGACCAGGCGCATCGCCGCCGCCGTGGACGCCGACCGCTCCGCCGCCCACTTCACCGACCACGTCGGTGCCCGCGGTGCCGACGCGTGTGCCGTCGTGCATCCTCACCGGCCAGTACCTGGTGAACTTCGCGCTGAATGACCTGGCTGGCGAATCGTGGGAGTTCCGTAAGCACCACGGCAAGCTGACGCTGATCGACTTCTGGGAAACGCGCTGCGTTCCTTGCCAGCACGCGATTCAGCACCTGAACGTCCTGCAAACTCGCTACGGACCCAACGGTCTGCAAATCGTTGGCATTGCCTACGAAAAAGGCACGCCGCAAGAGCAGGCCGCGGCCGTGAAACGTGTTCAGCAGCGGCTGAAGATCAACTACACACTGCTGCTGGGCGGCGACACACCACAGCAACCCTGTCCGGTCCTCACCCAATTCACCGTGCGTGCCTATCCGACGCTGGTCCTGGTGGACGACACCGGCCGCATCCTCTGGCGTGGCGAAGGCCTGGACCGGCCCCAGCTGGCGGAGCTGGAGACGATCCTGCGGCAGCGCATTGGAGCACGCCGCTAGGCCGCTACGCGGAATGACGAATGCCGAAGCCCGAATGACGAATCAATGACCAAGCTCCAATAACAAAGGCCCAGCCCCCCACGAGGTTGGGACTTGGACATTTGTCATTGATTCGTCATTCGGGCTTCGGCATTCGTCATTCTCTCCGCCCGCCAGCTGCCTTACAATGACACTAGCCAGAAACTCCTTTCCTTCGCACAGGGAGAGCCGGTGTCCACCGCAGCCGATCGCATCACCGAGTACCTCGCTCAGTTCGCGCAGACCCGTGCCTTGATGACCGACCAGCTTCGCCGGGCCGTCGTCGGCCAGTCGGACGTCATCGAGCAGGTGCTGGCGGCCATCTTCACGCGCGGCCACTGTCTGCTGGTCGGCGTGCCGGGGCTGGCCAAGACGCTCATGGTCCGCTCGATCAGCCTCATTCTCGACGTCAGCTTCAAGCGCGTGCAGTTCACGCCGGACCTGATGCCGTCGGACATCACCGGCACCACCATCCTCGATGAGACTTCGGGCCGACGCGAGTTCCGCTTCGTGCGCGGCCCGATCTTCGCCAACATCGTGCTGGCCGACGAGATCAACCGGACGCCGCCCAAGACCCAGGCCGCCTTGCTCGAAGCGATGCAGGAACGCCAGGTGACCCATGGGCAGGAGACCTACAACCTGCCCGAGCCGTTCTTCGTCATCGCCACGCAGAATCCGATTGAACAGGAAGGCACCTATCCGCTGCCGGAAGCGCAGCTCGATCGCTTCATGTTCAACATCAAGGTGGACTACCCGACGCCGGAGGAAGAGCGACGCATCCTGAGCATGACGACGAAGGACGACGCGCCCGAGCTGACCAAGGTCTTGAGCGGCAAGTCGATCGTGAATTTGCAGAAACTGGTGCGCGGCGTTCCGGTCGGCGACTACGTGATCGATTACGTGACGCGCCTGGTGCGCGCGACCCGGCCGCGCGATCCGAGTGCGCCGGACTTCGTCAAGAAGATGGTGGACTGGGGCGCTGGACCGCGGGCTGGACAGTTCCTGATCATGGGCGGCAAGGCGTTCGCGGCGATGGACGGCCGGTTCAGCGTGGCGATCGACGACATCAAGAAGGCGGCGATCCCCGTGCTGCGGCATCGCATCAGCGCCAACTTCCAGGCCCAGGCCGAGGGCAAGACCAGCGAGGACATCGTGATGGAGCTGCTGAAAGTGATCGGCGAACCGGAGGTGGCGAAATACGAGCGGAAGAAGAAGTAATCACCACAGAGTGCACGGAGGACACAAAGGCCACACAGAGAAAGGAAAAAGTCATGAGCCCAGATCCGTCGTCCAGGGTCGCGGTCAATGAACTGTCAGGTCGAATCATCGGGGCGGCAATCGAAGTGCATCGGGAACTCGGGCCGGGCTTGCTTGAGTCGGCTTACGAAGCGTGCTTGTGCCATGAACTGACTGTGCGCGACATCCCATTCGAACGGCAGGTGCCCTTGCCTATCGTGTACAAGGGACTTGAAATCGACTGCGCTTACCGCCTCGACATCGTGGTCGGTGGTCTAATTACGATTGAATTGAAGTCGGTGGACAAACTGAAACCCATCCATGACGCCCAGCTGTTGACATACCTCCGCCTATCCAAGCGCTGGCTCGGTCTTTTGATGAATTTCAATGTGAACTCCTGAAAGACGGGATCAAGCGTCTGGTAAACGGCTAATTTCTCCGTGTTTTCTTTGTGTTCTCCGTGTTCTTTGTGGTGAATCTTCTTCTCATGTGGTTTCGCGTATTTGGCACCAATGACGTTCAGCCCGAGCCCGCCGCCATCCTGGCGCACCTGCGCGGCCAGGGCGTCGAGGCGCAGGCCAACTTCGGCGGCGACGCCCACGGTTGGTTCAAGGCGGATTTCAGCTACGCGCCCACCGCCGCGCCTCTGCACCTGGAACGCTACCTCGCCAGCGAGGACAACATCCGCGATGACCTCAACGCCTGGGCTGCCTGGCTGGAGACCGTCGATGAGAACCAGTACGTACCGCGCCTCATGCAGGGCATGATCGACACGCAGCAGCTCTTCACGATGCACTGCCCGCGCGATGCGGCCGATGAGATCGTCGTGCAGAAGCTCTGCATCGGCCTGTGCCAGTTCCTCGCGGACCAGACGAAGGGCGTCTACCAGGTGGACACGCAAGGCTTCTTCGCCCCCGACGGCAGACCGCTCGTCCGCGAGCAGGCTGAGGAATAGATCAATCACCACAGAGAACACAAAGGACACCAAGGAAGACCAACAGAAAGCGGAACTACCGGGCTGTGCTTCCAGCGAAGCTCCTTTTTCTGTTCCATCTCTTTGTGATTTCTCTGTGTCCTCTGTGCCCTTTGTGGTGATTCCTTTTTTCATGAGCGCACCCGAGAAATACCTGCGTCCCGAAGTCATCCGCCAGGTGGCTCGTCTCGATCTGCGCGCCAAGTTCATCGTCGAAGGCTTCCTGGCCGGTCTGCATGCCAGTCCCTTTCACGGCTTTTCCGTCGAATTCAGCGAGCATCGTAAGTACGTCGCCGGCGACGACCTGAAAGACCTCGACTGGAGCGTGTTGGCCCGCACCGACAAGTACTACCTGAAGAAGTTCCAGGCCGAGACCAACCTGGCCGGCTACCTGGTCATGGACCTATCCGGCTCGATGGGCTACACCTACCGCCAGGAGCTGACCAAGTTCGACTACGCCATCTGCCTGGCCGCCGCACTCGGCTACCTGATGATCCACCAGCAAGACCCGGTCGGCCTGGTGACGTTCGACCAGTTCATCCGCGCCAGCCTGCCGCCGCGCAGCAAGCGCTCGCAGCTGGGCACCATCCTCGGCTTGCTGGCCAACCTGAAACCGGCCGGCCAGACCGACGTGGCCCGCTGCATCCACCAGCTCGCCGCCATGATCCACACGAAGAGCCTCGTCATGCTCTTCAGCGACCTGCTGACCGATCCCGGTCCGGTGCTGGAGAGCCTGCACCACCTCCGGCATCGCGGCAACGAGATCATCCTGTTCCACATCCTCGACGAGGCCGAGGTCCACTTCCCCTTCGAGGGCATCGTCGAGTTCGAGGACGTGGAGCAGCCGAACAAGCTGACCGTGGACGCCAAGGGCATGCGCGACGACTATCTGAAAACGCTGGCGGAGTTCCAGAACACCTATCGCACCGAGTGCAACAAGGCGAATATCGACTACGTGCCGATGGACACGAGCGTCAACTTCGACAAGGCGCTGATGGAGTATCTGCTGCAGCGGCGGCGAAGATTTTAACGAGAAAGGAGCCCGATCCATGACCGTTGATCAGTTGCGTGCCCTCCTGAAGGCACAGCCCTTCCAACCATTCACCGTTCACCTCGCCGACGGGCGCCATGTTTTCGTGCATCATCCGGAGTATACCGTGATTGCTCCCAGCGGACGCACGGCGATCATTTACCAGCCCAATGACGAGTTCAATATCGTGGACCTGCTGCTGGTCACTGACCTGGAAGTCAAGCCAAGTGTGGCAACGCAACCGAACAACCCCTAGATCGACAACGCCTCACGGCAGGCCAAATGCCCTTCGTTCATCCCCTACTCCTGGGCGGATTGCTCCTGGTCGGCGTGCCGGTGCTGATCCACCTCATCATGCGCCAGAAGCCGAAGCACCTCCTCTTCCCCGCCTTCCGCTTCCTGGTCCAGCGTGCTCGCACCAATCAGCGCAAGATGCAGTTACGGCACCTGATCCTGCTGCTGCTGCGAATCTCGCTCATCGTCCTCATCTGCCTTGCCCTGGCGCGCTTTCAGGTCACGCCAAGCATTGGCGAGAGCCTGAATATCGGCAGCGGGCAGCCGGTGGCCGTGGCGCTGGTGTTCGACACCAGCGCCAGCATGGAGTACAGGGTCGGCGAGAAGAGCCGCCTCGACGACGCCCGCCGTCGGGCGCTCGAATTACTCGACGATTTGCCGGAATCCAGCCGCGTTGCCGTGTTCGACAGCGCCGAGCCGATCAGCGGTGATTTCCTGCCGTCGCTCGGCATGGTGCGCGAGCGCGTCTCCGGCTTGCAAATCCGCTACGCGAACGGTCCGGTCACCAATGCCCTGGTGCAGGCGTATCGGCTCCTGGCCACGCTCGACGACGAAGACCACACCGGCGAGCCCATGCCGCGCTTCGTCTATGTCTTCTCCGACCGCACGCAGGATTCGTGGGACGCGGGCCGCAATGCACAGCTGATCGAGATGCGCGAGCGGATGAATCCGCCCAAGGTCCAGGGCGTGTTCGTGGACGTCGGCGTCGAGAAGCCGACCAACCTGGCCATCCTCGACCTCGACTTGCCGCGGCAGATCGTGCCGGCCAACGATCGGGCCATTGTCCGCGCTCGCGTCCAGGCCACGGGCCGCGATTACGATACCGAGATCGTCTGCCGCTTCGACGACAAGACGGTCGAGCGCAAGCCGCTCAAGGTCCGCGCCGGCCTGGGCGAGACGATTCCGTTCGAAACACGCGACACCAAGGTCGGCCTGCACCGCGTCGAGGTGTCGCTGGCAACGCCGGACCAATTGCCGTTCAGCGCCGGCCGGTTCGCCACGTTCGAAGTGCGCGGTCCGCGCCTGGTGCTGGCGATCACCGACAACCCCGGCGACGCAAAGACGCGCGGCGACGCCGACATCTGGAAGCTGGCGCTCGACAAGGGCGGTGCCTTTCACTGCGACGTCATGTCCACCCGGGATGCGGGCAACCTGGGCCCCAAGGACCTGTCGAAGTACCAGGTCGTCTGCCTGCTGAACGTCGCCGACCCCAGCCGCGACCTGTGGGAGAAGTTGAAACAGTACGTGGAGGAGGGCGGCGGCCTGGCGATCTTGCCCGGCGGCGCCGAGCTGCGCACCGCGGCCTACCAGGACGAGGAGGACAAGCAAGCCGTCAACGAGTTGATGCCCGGTATCCTGGAGAGGGTGATCGACGACGACAAGGGGATGCCGTGGAAAGAATCCACGTATCGACATCCGGTGATGGCTCCGTTCCGCGAGTGGGGCCAGGCGGCCAACGTCGATTTCATCAAGCTGCCGCCGCGTGCGGTGCGCTACTGGTCGGTGAAGCCGCGCCGGGAGGAGAACGTCATTGTCTCCTATGCCGACGCGGAAACTCGGCCAGCGCTGCTGGAGCGCCTCTTCGATCGCAAGAAGGTGCGTGGCCGCGTGCTGCTCTTCACGACGCCGATGGACGGTCGCACGCTCACGGCCGACACCGATCGCCGCTGGAACAACTACCTGGAAACGTCGTTCTACTTCGTGCTGGCGAACAAGACGATCGGCTACCTGGCCGGCGACGCGGAAGCAGCGGCCTTCAACTTCGCCTGCGGCCAGACGGTGACGATCGCGCTGCCGCCGACACCGCGGTTTCCTTCGTATATCCTGGAAGGCCCCGCCCTGGGCGGCGGTGCAGTAACGATTGCCCGGACCGCAACGCAGAGTGAGATACGCGTCGTGCAGGCCGTGGCGCCCGGCCAGTTCACGCTCACCGGCGGCGAACGGCAGTGGGTGACGGGCTTCAGCATGAACGTGCCGCCGGGCGAATATAACCTGGCTCGCGTGCCGGGCGAGCAGATCGAGGCGGTGCTGGGCAAGGGAGCGCTGTTGCCGGTGGATCACAACGTCAACCTGAAGGATGCCCTGCAGGAACACTGGAGCGGCCCCGTGGAACTGTTTCCATGGTTGATGATTCTGCTGTTGCTCATACTGGCGGTGGAGAATTTGCTGGCGAATCGATTTTACAAGGGTCCGGGTTCCGAGTTCAAAGTTTCGGGTTCCGAGTTCAAAGTTTCGAGTTCCGAGGTCCGGGTTCCGAGTTCCCAACAACCGGAGTAGCTCCATGCCCACTCTTGAGCGCTTTGAGGAGATCGAAGCATGGAAAAAGGCACGCGAATTGACTAAAGCGGTCTATGATGTTACTCGGGCGGGAGAATTCGGTCGCGATTTCGGGCTTAAGGACCAGATTCGCCGAGCTGCCGTGTCCATCATGTCCAACATCGGCGAAGGCTTTGAGCGGGGAGGGAACAAGGAGTTCAAGCAGTTCCTGGCCCAGGCCAAAGGCTCGGCCGGCGAAGTAAGGTCCCAGCTGTACGTGGCTTTGGATGCTGGCCTCATTACACAGCCTCAGTTTGACCAGTACTATCAACTTTCAGCCGAAATCGGTCGCCTCCTCGGCGGCTTCATCAAATACCTGAGCGAAACCGAATACGAGGGAAGCAAGTTCAAGTAAGGACCCGAACCCCGAAGCTCGAAACTTTGAACTCGGAACTTTGAACTCAGAACTCGAAACTATGTTCGCAGACACCTACTGGCTGACCACCGACCCTGTTCGCCCCTGGTCCACGCCAGGCGTCGGCCTGTGGCTTCTCGCCGCCATCGCCGCGGTCCTGGTCGCGCTCACCGTCTGGACCTACCTCGGCAACGTGCGTGCCGGCTGGCGGCGCGTCAGCATCTTGATCGGCCTGCGTCTGGGCGCTTTGCTATTGGTTGTGTTCGCGCTCGTGCGGCCGTCACTGGCGTCGCGCGACAATCCCAAGCTGCCCTCGGTGCTCCTCATCCTCCTCGATGGCTCCGAGAGCATGACCATTCAGGACGAACTGAATAACCAATCGCGCTGGGACGCCTTACGCCGCACCTTCGGCAAGTGCGACACCACACTCAATCAACTGCGCGACGAGCAGAACGTCGCCGTGCATACGTTCCGCTTTGCCGAGGGCCTGGGCGATTACGATCCGCAGGGCAAGGCGGACGGCAAGCGCACCGATTTCGGTGAAGCGTTGCATGCGCTCTTCGAAAAATACGGCAGCGAACGCCACCTGCGCGGCGTGCTGATCGTCAGCGACGGCGCCGACAACGGCACGCGCTACCTCGCTACCGCCGAGGCCGAAAAGTGGCGCAGCGTCTCGTGTCAGGTGTCCACCTTCTCCGTCGGCCAGACGACGACAACTTCCAAGCAGCGCGACATCATCGTGCAGAGCATCACGCCCGAACCGCAGCCGGTGCCGATCAAGGGCAAGCTGACCGTCAAGGCGCTGATCGACGCACCTGGTTTCGAGAACGCGCTGGCCCGCATTCGACTGCTGATCGACGACAAGGAAGTCAGCGTCAAGGACGCGATCCTCACCCAGGCGACGGGCAACGACGTCCGCATGGAGACGACAGCGCCCGACAAGCCCGGCGAGATCAAGGTCACGCTGAAGGTCGATAAACTGTTCGGCGAGGTCAGTGAAGCGAACAATGAGATGACGACTTACGTCACCGTCGTCAAGGAGGGGCTCAGCGTCCTGTACGTCGAAGGCAAGTTTCGCGCCTGGGAGCCGACCTTCATCCGTCAGGCGCTCAAGGACCCGCGCATCCGCCTGGACACCATCGTGCGCGTCACCGATGACCGCTTGACAGCCGAGGAAGCCGAGGTGTTTCAGTTCCAGAAGCAGCCCTACGATGTGATCATCCTTGGTGATATCTCGGCCAGACGGCTCAGCGGCGGCGACTCGGCGATCCTGCAAGCGATCCAGGACCAGGTGCGACGCGGCACCGGGCTGATGATGATCGGCGGTTACGAGACCTTCGGCAACAAGAACATGGACGGCACCTTCAGCTGGAAAGGCACGCCCATCGCCGACGTTCTACCGGTGGATCTGAGCGAGGACGGTCAGGAAGAACGCCCGATTCAAATGTTGCCGACCGCTTCGGGCCTGGATCGCTACGTCATGCGTCTGGCGGATAAGGTAGCTGACAACGAGGCCGTGTGGGCCAAGCTTCCGAAGATGACCGGTATCACACGCATGGGCAAGCCGAAGCCCGGTGCCGTGGTCGTGGCCCGCGCCAACGATGCCAAGGACGGCCTGCCGTTGCTGGTCAGCCACACGTTCGGCGAGGGGCGCACCCTGGCGTTTGGCGGCGACGAGACGTGGCTGTGGACCAAGCTCGGCTTGCCGAAGACGAACGAAGGCGTGGTGGCTCATGCCCGTTACTGGAAGCAGATCGTCCTCTGGCTGGCCAAGCAGGAAGAAGCGTCGGGCAACGTCTGGGTCAAGCCGGATGCGCGTCGCCTCGCCGCCGGCGGCAAGCTCGGCTTCACGGTCGGCGCCCGCGGCAAGGGGGACGAGGCGATTGCTGATGCTCGCTTCGAGGTCGTCGTGGCCAATTCGCAGGGCGTCGAGAGCACGGTGCAGATCACCAAGGAACCCGAAGGCGATCGCGGCACCTTCTGGAAGACCGAGGCGCCGGGCGAGTACAAGCTCACCGTCCGCGCTTACGTCAAGGAGGACGGCAAGGAGCGCAAGATGGACGAAGAGGCCACGGTGCGGTTCCTCGTCTACCAGGACACGACGGAACTGGCCCGGCAGGCAGCCGATCACACCTTCCTCGCCAAGCTGGCCAGCGCCGGCGGCGGCAAGGCGCAGCGACTCGAGGAGTTGCCGCGCTTCCTGCAGGAATTGAAGTCGCAGCCCCTGCCCCAGGCCCGGCGGCCCAAGACCGAGCTGTCGCCGGACTGGAACCGCAAGCCGCCCCGTGGTGCAGGCGTCGGGACGCAGCTCAACGCCCTGGCGGGATCAGGCATGCTCGGCACGTTTCTATTATTCGTGATGCTCATCGGTGTGGAATGGCTTTTGCGTCGCCTGTGGGGCTTGGTGTAACGGTCCAACCATCGTGCGTAAAATAGATCATGGAGCCAATGGTCTTCGGAGTACCCCTCATGATCACGCAACAAGAAAAGCCGCCTTCCAAGAAGGCGCAAATCATCGCCCTGTACTCGTCCGGCATCAGCGACGTGCAGGACCTGGCAATGATCACGCAATCACGGCCGAGCTATGTCGCCTCGGTCCTGCAGTCGTCCAAGCTGCGCACGAGCTACTTTGACCTGTACACGTCCACGGCCCAGCCGATGAACGTCTATTCCAAGTTTTTCGCGGGCGAACTCGGCTTCAAGGACGAGGAGACGGCACGCAAGAGCGTAGCGCGGCTCGACCATTATTACCGCCAGTTCGCCCTGGCGGCGGACCGCGCCGGCCAGCATCATGCCTTGGTGCTGGCGCTGACGATGTTCAATCGGGCACGGTGGATCAACAAGGGCGCGGAGGCGGACATCTTCCGCCGCTGGCTAATGGATCGTCTCCAGGAGGATTTACGGCAAGGAACGCCCGGGAACCAAGGCGAGCCCGTGCATGAGGAACACGAGGCACCCGCGCCGGCCCGTTGATCTCGTATCGATCGACCTCTTCCGTGGTGAACCTATGCGGGTCGTCTCCTTGATCGCCAGTGCTACCGAGATCGTCTGCGCTCTCGGCTTCGAGGAACAGCTCGTCGGCCGTTCGCATGAGTGCGACTTCCCACCCTGGGTCCGCCGTCTGCCGGTATGCACCGAGCCGAAGTTCAACGTCCACGGCAGCAGCTACGAAATTGACCAAAGAGTCAAGGCGATCCTCCAGGAGTCGCTGTCGGTCTATCGCGTCGATGCGGAGCGCTTGAAGGAACTGCGGCCCGACGTCATCGTGACGCAATCGCAGTGCGAGGTCTGTGCCGTCAGCCTGAAGGACGTGGAGCAGACGGTCTGCACCTGGCTGGATCATGACCCACGGCTTGTCTCGTTGCATCCGGAAGGGCTAGCCGACGTCTGGCAGGACATTCGCCTCGTCTCCCAGGCCCTGGACGTGGTTCCGCGCGGCGAGCAGTTGATCGAACAGTTGCAGCAGCGCATGCGCAGCGTCGCGGACCGGGCGCAGGCGCTGCCGGAACGACCGACGGTGGCCTGCATCGAGTGGATCGAGCCTCTGATGGCCGCGGGCAACTGGATGCCGGACCTGGTGCACATGGCCGGCGGTGTCAACCTGTTCGGCACCGCCGGCAAGCACGCCCCGTGGATGACCTGGCAGGAACTCTGCGCAAAGGATCCCGACGTCATCGTGATGCTCCCCTGCGGTTGGGACATTGCCCGCATCCGCGAGGAGATGCCGTTACTGACGCGGAAGCCGGAGTGGCCGGGATTGAAAGCGGTGAGGAATCAACGCGTCTATGTGACTGACGGCAACCAGTACTTCAACCGCCCGGGGCCGCGCCTGGCCGAGTCGCTGGAAATCCTCGCCGAAGTGCTGCATCCGCGTGCGTTGGCGTTCGGACACGAAGGGACCGGCTGGCGGCTTTTCTGAGATGGAAAAACGGGACACGCAGGATTCCTGGGCCGCGATTCACGGTGGACTCTTCCTGGTCCTCATGCCGCTGCTCCTTCTCTTGGGGCCAGCACTGGGCATCCCGGCACTGGCGCGCTGGCCCTGGTATTTCCTGGCGCCGCTGCTGGGCTATGCGCTGGTAGTTGGTGCCATCGCACCGCTGCGGCATTCCGTGCACTGGTTGCGCGTGGGTCGACTCGATGCCCGCGTCCTGCTGGCAACCGCAGGCATTGTTGTGCTTTCTTCCACAGCTCTCATCCTCTACTTTGTTGCTTTTCGTCCGGATTTGCGCGCGCTTGCCGAGCAACTGCCGGTCCGTTCCGTCATGCCAGTGATACTGGCTGGCGCCCTATTCGCGCTGAGCAACGCGCTGATGGAGGAGATCATCTTTCGCGGCATCCTCCAGGATGCGTTGACGTCCCAGCTGGGTGAAAGAACCGCAATCCTTGTCCAGGCCGTGGTATTCGGCCTGGGACACATGCGCGGCTACCCGCCGGGAGAGATCGGCATGGTGCTGGCTGGGATCTATGGCCTGATGCTGGGAGTCGTGCGTGCGTGGACCGGAGGACTGGGCGCGACGTTCATTGCCCATGTGTTCGCGGATGCGACGATCTTCTGGATTGTATGCGAGCACGTGTAGAAGCCAATCACTGCCGGAATACCTCAGCGACGGCAACGCGGAAGCCCGGCAGTTCGGGGTCGCCGCTCAGTTCTTGGAGGACGTTTACGGTTTCGGGCACGGCTCCCGGCCGATGTACTTGCACGAGACGAAAGTCCGGGTCAACCACCCAGACCAATGCCACGCCTCGATTCAAGTAGCCCTGGACTTTGTTGACAATCTCTTCGTGCTGGTCGGACGGCGAGAGGATCTCGACGGCCAGAACCGGCGCGCCATCGATGAGAAAAGTATCATCGGGGGTCTGAGCAGCAAGTTGCGGAGAGATGTACGCCAGGTCGATGCCCACGGTCGTGTCCGGGTTTGGTCGCAGGCGGAAAGCGGCATCGCCGGTCAGGATTTCTCCCCGCGGCATCGGCTGTCGGGCCAGCCACTGCGCCAGGAATGCAGCCAGGTTTGTCATGGTCCGCGAATGTCGCCGATTACGCCGCGTCATGGGCTTCTCCCACAGCTGGCCGTCAATCAGGTAACGATCCATACCATCGTCCGGCATGGCCAGCAATTCTTCGGTGGTCATCAGCTTTGAGATCGCCGGCGCGCTCATGCGTCCTCCCTTCCTTCAATCCACCCGCCAGCCAGCACGCGCGTTTCGTCGTAGAAGACCACCGCCTGGCCAGGCGTGATCGCACTCTGCGGTTCCGCAAATTCCACGCGGGCGCTGCCGTCGGAGAGGGCGGTCACGGTGGCCGGTGCCGCGGTATGCCGGTAGCGGATTTTCGCGGAGCAGGGCAGGGGACCGTTCGGCGGCGCTTCCAGCAGCCAGTTGACGCGCGAGGCGATCAGGCGCGATCCCAGCAGCTCTTCGCGGTCGCCGAGCACCACGTCGTTGGTCGCGGGCACGATCTCCAGGACGTAGCGGCGATCGCCGGCCGCGTAGCCCAGGCCCTTGCGCTGGCCGATTGTGTAGTTCTCGATGCCCGCGTGCTCGGCCAGCACGGTGCCGTGCGTATCGACGAAGTGCCCCGCCGTCTGCAGCTCCGGCCGGCGGCGGCGGATCATGGCACCGTGGTCGTTGTCCGGGACGAAGCAGATTTCGACGCTGTCGGGTTTCTCCGCCACGCCGAGGTTCGCCCGCCGCGCCAGGGCGCGCACCTCGTCCTTGGGCATGGCGCCGATGGGGAACAGGACGTGTTCAAGGATGCCGCGGCGCACGCCGGCCAGCACATACGACTGGTCCTTGTCGGGATCGATGGCCCGGTGCAGTTCGACTCCGTCCTTGGTGCGTATCACCTGGGCATAGTGGCCGGTCGCCACATAGTCGGCTTCCAGCTGCTTGCCGTAGGACCAGAGCTTGCCGAACTTGAGCCAGTTGTTGCAGACGACGCACGGGTTCGGCGTGCGGCCGGCCAGGTACTCGTCCGCGAAATAGTCGATGATGCGCTCGAAGTCGCGCTCGAAATCGAGCGCGTAGAACGGAATGTCGAGCCGGTCCGCGACCCGTCGTGCGTCTCCGGCGTCGACGGCGCTGCAGCAGCCTTTCTTGTGGGAGGGCGTGCGGTCCTCCGGAGCGTGGACTCCCGTGCGCATGAACAGGCCGACGACGTCGTAGCCTTGCTCCTTCAGCAGGAGCGCCGCCACGGAACTATCGACGCCGCCGCTCATGGCCAGGACGACGCGAGCCGGCATGGGATTGGACCTCGAAGGATGCGACGAGTCTTTCCTGGCTGTTCAGTATAGGCGCCGGCGTCCGCAGACCCAAGGCGGAAGAGGTTGCCTTCTGTGGGGCCGGCTTCCAGCCGGCCATTCGTCAGGCCAGCTGGAAACCGGCCCCACCAAAGGCAGCTGCTAAACGGGCGAAACGATCTCGCCTCTCGTAACCAAGCGCTGGAGCTTGTGAACGAGGGTGGTCCCTGTCGCACGGAAGTCTGGCGAGTTCCGCTACAGGGCGCGCTTCATGTCCTGTAGCGGAACTCGCCAGAGCTGAATGCCATTAACATAGGCAGGCGCCAGGCGAGCGGGGCGTGTGAACGCCCCGGTTTTGGTCGCTC
>JAIEMG010000254.1 GCA_019752375.1 Gemmataceae bacterium
GATTCACACTTCTCAGGGGCTGCCCCCCCCGCTCGCCGGGCCACCCCGAGCGTCTTGTTGTTTTCAGAATCGCGAACAGCGTGGACCGCAAGGCGGGCCTTCGGAATTGCAGCGCATCGGCAGCGACCCGCTGTCCGACTTCGGCCGGCCCGGCACGCTCATGAGGCGTTCGAGCTTGCGGCTCTTGCATTCGGGACATTCGACGGACTCTTCGCCGAACACCAGCGTCTCGAATGTGTGCTGGCACTTCTGGCAGGCGTATTCGTACATCGGCATCGGCCACCTCTGTATCAGGATCGTCGCTTCTTGTAAACTTCGCTGGCACGCATCAGGATCTGCTTCTCGCCGTCGGTCAAGCTGTCCTTGCCCGTACGAGCGACCTTTTCCAGCACGGCGTCAAGCTTCGCTTCCAGATGTTCGTCGATGTCCGCACTGGACGGCGCGGCAACGGCGACAGGGGTGGGCATCGGGGCCTGCTCGTCCTCCCCCCGATAGACGCGCAGGCCCGGACGATTGCGCTGGCGGCGCCAGGCCTTCAGGTCCGGCCAAAAGTTGGCGACGCGCCAGTTCAGCTTATAGTACAAGAACGCGAACGCGGCTCCGCCCAGATGCACCGTGACTGCAGTGCCTTCGGACGTGCTCGACAGCAAGCCGAACAGGTCCGATGCAACGTAAAAGAGCACGAACAGCCAGATCGGCACCGGCAGGATCATGAATATGTAGATCACGCGCGTCGGAAAATGACAGGCGCAAAGCACGAGGACTGCCATCACCGCACCGGATGCTCCCAGGCAATCGCGGGCATCGGGCGTCACACCGAGCAGCCAGCTGGCTTGAAACGCGATGCCTCCCAGCACAGCAGCGATCAGGTAGAAGAGCAAGAACTCGCGTGAGCCGTACATGTCTTCCAGGTCCTTGCCGAACCACCAGAGGAAGAGCATGTTGAAGACGATGTGCCAGATCGAGTGGGTATCGTGCAGGAAGGCATAGGTCAGCAGCCGCCACACCTGGCCGTGAAGGACGTCGGCCGTGTTCAACAACAAGGCATCGGTGAATGGATTGATGGTGCGGCCAAACGTGGTCCGATAATTCGGCGTGATGAGCTGGAAAACGAAAACGCCGATATTGAGGAGAATGAGGTACTTGCAGACCTTTCCCTGGGTCGCGAACGACTCCAGGAAGCTTGGCCCTTCACGACGGTAGTATTCGCGGTCGTAGATGCCCATGCCCGTGTCTCAATCCGGCAGCGGGTGCGGAAGCCCTTCCTTTTTACCACATCTCCCGGTGCGCGGAAAAGCCCCTCCCGGTTTCTCGACGGTGCAAATGGCCTGGCGTGCGCGTCAACGCCATCGCTCCCGCGCCAAACGGCTTCGGACGGCACCCGTAGGGTCCGCTGTGCGGACCCGTCATCCAGAAACTGTCTGGCCGGTCCGCACAGCGGACCCCACGAGGGCGATCAACGCCTGATGTCCGTTCGTTTTTCGTTGCCCCAACCCGCAAAACCGGATAAACGTGAACGACCCGCAGCCGGGGACCTTCTCGTCCCAATCAAGGAGTGCATTCATGGCGCATCGCAATCGCAGGCAGTTCCTCAAGCAAAGCGCCCTCGCTGGTGTGGGCTTCTGGGCAGCCGGCGGCGTCTCGGCCGCGGAACCCAAGGGCGCCAACGAGAAGCTCAACATCGCACTCATCGGCTGTGGCGGGCAGGGCGGCAGCAACCTGGGCGGCGTCAGCAGCGAGAACATCGTCGCCCTGTGCGACGTCGACGAGAAACGCGCTGCCGCCGCTTTCACCAAGTATCCCAACGTCAAGAAATACGCCGATTTCCGCAAGATGCTCGAGGACCAGAAGGACATCGACGCGGTCGTCGTCAGCACGCCCGACCACATGCACGCGCCGGCCAGCGTCATGGCGATGAAGCTCGGCAAGCACGTCTACTGCGAAAAGCCGCTCACCTGGTCGGTCCACGAGGCGCGCGTCATGCGCGAGACGGCGGCCAAGATGAAGGTCGCCACCCAGATGGGCAACATGGGCACCGCGGGGAGCGGTTTTCGCCAGAACGTCGAAGTGATCCAGTCCGGCGCGCTGGGCGCCGTCAAGGAAGTCCACGTCTGGAGTAATCGCCCCATCTGGCCGCAGGGCATGAACGACCGGCCAAAGGACACGCCGGCGGTGCCTGATACGCTCAACTGGGACCTCTGGCTCGGCGTGGCGTCGGATCGGCAGTATCATCCGTCGTACTTGCCCTTCGCCTGGCGCGGCTGGTGGGATTTCGGCACTGGCGCGCTGGGCGACATGGCCTGTCACACGGCCAACCTGCCGTTCATGGCCCTGAAACTCGGCTATCCCACCGCGATTGAAGCGGAGACGTCGGGTATCAGCCTGGAAAGCCCGCCGAAGTGGTCGGTGATCCGCTTCGACTTCCCGGCACGCGGCGAGCTGCCTCCGGTCAAGTTCACCTGGTACGACGGCGGCAAGAAGCCGGAGGATGGGGTGCTCAAGCCGGTGCTCGACCTGCTCGGCGTCGAACGCGATGACAAGAAGATCGGCAGCGGCTGCCTGATCGTCGGCGACAAGGGCTCGCTGTTCACGTCCAACGATTACGGCCAGGACCGCAAGCTCTTGCCGGAAGAGAAATTCAAGGACTACAAGCCGCCGGAGCCAACGCTGGTGCGTTCACCCGGGCATCACAAGGAGTGGATCCAGGCGTGCAAGGGCGGCAAGGCCGCCATGTCGAACTTCGACTATGCGGCCTTCCTGACCGAGACGATCCTGCTGGGCAACATCGCCATGCGGGTTGGCAAGAAGATCGAGTGGGACGGCCCCAACATGAAATCCACGAACGTGCCCGAGGCGGAAAAGTTCGTCAAGCGCGAGTACCGCAAAGGCTGGTCGCTCTGACAATCAGGCAAGCCCGGCTTCTTGCGAGGAGCCGGGCTTTTTGCATCTCGTGAGGTCTACCATGTCGCGATCGCGTCTGGCCTGCCTGTTCCTTGCCACCACACTTCTGGGCGGTTGTCAGAAGCCTGCCGTGGTTGTCGTCCAGACAACCGGACCGGGCGGCACCAAGCCCGAATACGTCGGCGATGGCCCGAAGCTCGAAATCGATCCTGCCCTGACCGCTGACGGCATTACGATCACGGAAAAGAGCCGCGACGCGCAGAAGATCGTGCTCCTGATTCGCTCCACGAAGAAGGACCGCGATTCGTCGACGTTTTACTACTTTCTCTACAACCCGGATGGCAAGGAGCTGGAAAAACGCGGCTTCAGTGTGCCGGCCGCCAAGCAGAACGAGGACACCGAGTGCGACATGATGAACGAGGACTTCCCGAAGGCGAGCCGGATGGTGATCCGCTACTTCGCCAAATGATCGGGGTCTTCGCCGAACGGATCGGGATGGTCGTCGAACCGCTCCAGGTCCTTCTCATTGAAGCCGAAGTGATGGGCCAGCTCGTGGACCACCGTCTTGCGCACCTCGATCAGGAACTGGCGCCGCTTCGGAAACTCTCGCTCGTGCGATCTTTTATAGATGATGAGCCGGTGCGGTTGGTCCTGGAAGTCGTGGGAGAACTCGACGGGTAGTTCCTCCTCGTCCTCGGGCGGCAGCATCGGCTCGGAGCCGAGCGGCGCGAACAGGCCCAGCAGATCGACGCCGGCCGCAATGTCTTCTTCCGAGTAGCCGCTGCGGCGCAGCATGTCGGGATCGGGCTCTTCTTCCACGTCGACGACCAGGTTTTCAAGGAACGGAGCAAACTCGGGCGGCAGCGTGTCCATGACACGCGCCACGATGCGGCCGAACCGTTTGAGCGAAATCGGCTTCATGCGGCCATGCTGGCAGGGGCTGCAAGCGTTGTCAACATGCCACCCGGGGCAGCAGGCTGGCGAGCGGGGGGCGTGAGCCCCCTGAGGGAGCGCACAGCAATTGTGCGTTCCCTCAGGGGGCTCACGCCCCCGCTCGCCAGGCGAAAAAAAAGGCCGCGGTCGCCCAACCTGGAGCGACCGCGGCCCGGGAGTGAATTTCGAACGCTCGTTATTCGCTCGGCAATGCTTGGGCCAGCTTCTTGAAATACTCCTCAATGGACTGGCGTTCGGCGGACGGCAGGTTGCGGGTCAATTCGATCATGGCCTGGAACCGTTCCTTTTCCGGCAACTTGCCCCACAGGCCGCGAAGCTTGGCCAGTTCCCTCTCGTCCACGATGCCGGGGGTAGGTGGCATCTTCGGAAGGATCGAGATGGGCAGCGGCGTGCTCGGATTTGGATTGGGGGTTGGATTCGGATTCGGGTTCGGGTTGGGGTTCGGGTTTTGAGGCGGCTCCATTTGGCGAATGAGGTCGTCCAGGGCGGCGATCACGTCGCGCTGGATTTTCTTGGTCTGGTCTCCGCCGCGGCCCAGGTCCAGCCGACGCTCGATGTTGCCCATCTTGTCGGCGATCCAGCCCAGGTCGCGATCCTTCCAGAGGTTCATCTGGGCGTCCATCATCGATGCCACGGCGCGGTAGCGTTCCGGCGCGCCGGCCACGTCGGCCAGGCGAGCGATCGACTTGCGGGCCGGCTCGCGCTGCATCAGCGAGAACTGGGCCACCGAAGTGTGGAAGAAGTAGGCCGCGGGATCGATGACGTCCGTCGGCTTGATGGCTTGCAGGGTCTCCAGCGATTCTTCGTAGACGCGGCGGCCGGACAGCGCCTTGGCGTAAGCCAGGGCAAGATTGGCGCGGAAGAAGGTCGGCTGCTTGCGGTCCTTGAGCAGGGCCGGCACTTCCTTCGGGGCCGGTGCGGAAGGATCGCGCGCTTCGTTCAAGAGCTTGGCGGCGTCGGCGTTGCCGAGGGCCAGCGTGTCCGCGACGCGGTCCAGCAGCGGCCGGTCCGCGGCTTCCCAGATGGCCTGGAACGCCTGAAGGGTCGCCTCATCGTTCTTGCCCGCCTTGGTCAGCCAGTCGAGCGACAGGGCACGAGCCACTTCCAGGCTCGGCGTGCGATACATCAAGAACGATTGCGGCTCCTTGACGGGCTTCTCTTCAGCTCGCACCGTCAGGGGGCCGGCCAGCAAGCCAGCCACAGCCAGGAGCAGGAACCAGCGTCGAAAGTACATCGGACTCTCCTCGGTCGGATGGCGGTTGGTGGCTTAGTAGTTTTGGCGGATGCGTTTGACCATCGCTTGGCCAGGTCTTCCAATTCAAGACGAACATCTGAACCGTCACCTAACCGAAGAAATTGCTGCTCGCGGCTATTGAAGTGCGCCTGTACGGTCCGGATCAGCTTGAGCGTCTGCAACAGGCCGACCAGGCGCACCTCGCCTTGCTCGCGCGCCAGCTGTGCTTTGCCAAAGCCCATCACCAGGCCATGGTCGCTGTCAGCGCCGCAACCTGTCCGTGACAGCGTGAGTTTTTGGCAATCGAGGAGCCTAAGATTACAATGACGGGCACGGCACCTTTGGTTGGACAGGGATATCAGGCGGGAGAGCGAATTACCATGCTGCAAAAGCTGCGCAAGCTCTTCTCATCCAGCGAACGCGATGCCCGGTTGCACGCGCAGCTGGACCATCTCCGGCAAAAGACCCCGGTACCGAATTTCTGGCTGTTCGGCCGAACGCAGAGCGGCAAGACGTCGATCATCAAGTACTTGACCGGCGCCGAGGAAGGGGAGATCGGCCATGGCTTCCGGCCCTGCACGCGCTTCTCGCGCCTCTACGAGTTCCCCACCAACGAAGCGCCGTTGTTGACGTTTCTCGATACCCGCGGCCTGGACGAACCGGGCTACGACCCCGCCGAGGACATGGAGCGGTTCGGCAACCAGGCCCACGTCGTCATTGTCACCGCCAAGGTGATGGATCATGCCCTGGAAAACGTGCTCAAGCACCTGCAGACGATCCGGCAATCGCAGCCCGGCCGGCCAGTGATCCTGGCGCTGACCTGCCTGCACGAAGCCTACCCCCAACAGCAGCACCCGGAGCCCTATCCGTTCGGAAACGCCGAGCGATCGGGCTCCGTGCCCGAAGCGCTGGCGCGCAGCCTTGCGGAACAGACGCGCCGATTCGACGGGCTCGTCGATCGTATCGTGCCCATCGATCTGACGAAGCCGGAAGAAGGCTTCCAGGAGCCCAACTATGGGGGCGATGCCCTCAAGCAGACACTCATCGACGTGCTGCCGGCCGCGTACCGTCAGACGCTGGTGACCCTCGACGAAGCGAGCCGTGCGCTCCAGGACGTTTACATGCGCAACGTCCTGCCGCACATTGTCGGCTACAGCACGCTGGCGGGGACGGCGGGCGCCATCCCCATTCCCTGGCTCGATTTGCTGATCCTGCCTGGCATCCAGACGCGCATGATCTACCACCTGGCGCGGCTATACGGCCAGCCGCTGAGCGGCACGCGCTTTTTGGAACTCGCCAGCACCCTGGGCATCGGCTTGGTGGCTCGTCAGGCGATGCGTGAAGTGATGAAGTTCATTCCTTATGTCGGGTCCGTTGCCGGCGCCGCGCTGGCCGGCGCGTCCACATTCGCGCTCGGCAAGGCGTTCTGCTACTACTACAGCGCTGTTCACAAGGGTCATGTGCCGCAAGCCGAGGACCTGCGCCGCTATTACCAGGAACAGTTGAGCCTGGCCGAGAAAGTCTGGGGCCGCCACAAGCAAGCGGAACCCACGGATGCCCACCCGCCCAATACCCCAGCGCCGCATTGAACTCGATGCAAGCGCGTAAATGCCTAATTTCTAATGACTAATGTCTAAACAATGACGAATGAGCCCCAACCCCTTCGACAGATTCCGGAAGCAGACGACAAGGTCGGGGCGCTCATTCGTCATTGGGTATTGGTCATTCATGAGGCATTAGTCCTTCGTCATTAGGCATTGCTTCTCAAGGGTGGAGAGTAACGGAGTGCTGTAGTGCCAAGGAGCCGTCATGAGTCGCTGGCGAATGGGTGTGGTCCTGGCCCTGATGGCAGTGCCGTTGCTGTTTTTCATGGGCCTGGGCTCATTCCGGCTCTGGCAGATGGGCCTGGGTGTTTACGTCTGGTGGCCGTTGTCGGGCTGCGTGGCGCTGGGGTATTTCCTCGCCTGGTACTGGATGCGGAAGAAGCAGCTGTTGCCGCGCGTCAATTTTGACATTCCGATGCACTGGTCCGACCGCGACCGGGAGGCGTACAAACTCGTCGAAGTCAGGGCGAAGGCGGTGGCGGAGAATGATCCCGGGCAGTTTCAGGACCTGCAATTCTACGTGACCCAGGCCCAGGAGATGTCGCTGGAGTTGGCACGCTTCTATCGGCCCGACGCGGCGGACCCCGTCAGCTCGCGAACCGTGCCGGAGATCCTTGCCGTGGTCGAGCTGGCATCGCACGACCTGGCCGAGTTGGTCGAGAAGAATGTGCCCGGCAGTCATCTGCTCTCGATCAAGGACTGGCGCTGGGCGCAGGAGACGGCAGTCAAAGCGACGGGATGGTATCGCAATGCCAGCAACCTCTGGTGGCTGGCCTCCGCGGTGCTCTCCCCCGTGGATACGGGATTGCGCTATGCCGCCTCGCAGGCCGGCATGTCCCAGCCCTTCAAGCTCTTTCAGCAGGATTTGATCGCCTGGTTCCACACGGCCTTCGTGCAACGGCTCGGCACCTACCTGATCGACCTGAATAGCGGGAGGTTGCGCGTCGGCGCCCATCGCTTCCGCGAGTTGACACGGATCCAGGCGCCCGATGGAACGGCGGCCTCAGTTACCGGTCCGGTGGCAGAGGCGTTGAGTCACGTCACGCTGACGGTGATGGGGCAGGTGAAGATGGGCAAGTCGAGCTTCGTCAATGCGCTCTTGGGCGCGCAACGAGCGCGCGCCGACGTGCTCCCCGCCACCAGCGAGACGACACGCTACGAGCTGCAGCTGCCGAATGTTCCGACGAAGCTGGCAGTGCTCGATACCGTCGGCTATGCGCACACCGGGCCGAAGGAAGACAACCTGCGTGCCACGCGCGAGGCGGCGCAACAGTCCGATCTGCTGATCCTCGTCCTGCACGCCCGCAGCCCCGGCCGGCAAGCGGACCTGGAAATGCTCCAGAAGCTGCGCGAGTGGTACGCAGCCCATCCGGACCTACGCATGCCGCCGATCGTCGCCGTGCTCAGCCACGTCGACTTGCTGTCGCCGGCAATGGAGTGGGCGCCGCCGTACGACTTCCAGCATCCCAAGCGGACCAAGGAAATGCAGATGCACGAGGCCCTGCTTGCCGTCTACGAGCAGCTCGGCGTCTATCTAGTGACCGCCGTGCCAGTCTGCACCGCGGAGGGCAAGGTCTGGGGCATCGACGAATGGTTTCTGCCGGCGCTGATGAAGCAACTCGGTGAAGCAAAGGGCGTGGCGCTCTTGCGCTGCCTGCACGCCGAGGCGGATGCGGACAAGGTGCGCAAGGTCTTCGATCAGCTGTTGAGCATCGGCAGCCAGGCGTTGCGCGTCTGGGCACAGGGGACCCAGGTCAAGCGTTAAGAGCGCTGTTCGCCGCATGGATGAACCGCGCGGGGCCGCTCATACGGCATCCACGCACCGATTCCAGGGTGCCTGCGGCCTCCGCGTCCCGCGTCTGCGCTCGCCGCAGAGCCGACAAGTTCAACGCGAACAATCCCAACAACGCGTACATCTGAAGCGCCATCTCCGTCACCACATTCCAGGGCGTTGCCGTGTGATCCGAGCCAGCTTCGATGCGGCCCAAATAGTGGTGGTATTGCCACGGTTCCGGCCACAGCACCAGCACCAAGCCCCAGAATGCCCAGCGAGGCAGTCCAACGGGCAGGTGTTGCCAGAGGATGGCGAGCGGTAAGAGCAGGATCAGGAAGTAATGTTCCCACGACACCGGCGACACCAATGGGATTGCCAGTACCGTCAATCCAAACGCCAGGTCCGCTGCGCGCCGCGACCGGATCCCTCTTCCAGCCCAGGTCAGCAGTCCGATCAGTGCCGCGCAGGAGAGCAGCGTCAAGGCGCGGGCGAGGAGGGGCGCGCGAAAGAATGGGGCGACGGGACTTCCCTTGGTGCCCGGATCGAAAAGCTTGGCCCAGTAACCGGCCAGCGAGTTGTTCTCCCAGTTCGATCGCCATTCGGCCATCTGCGGCGTCGCATGGGTGGCGTAGTCCTGAAACGCCTGCGGACCCAGGATGGCCAGTGTTGCCAGGATGCAAGCCGCCGTGGATGCGATGCCGACTGCGACGGCGCGCCAGCGCCGCTGCAGCGCGAAGTGGAGGAAGAGCAGCGCGGGAAGCAGCTTGATCGCCGTCGCCACGCCCAGCAATGCGCCGGCCAACCCAGGGCGCCCGGCACGATTGGCGAGCCAGGTGCCGGTAATGAGGACCAGAAGGACCAAATTTAGCTGCCCCTGGAGGAGTTGCGTTCGCAAAGGCGTCGAGAATGCCACGAAAATGAGTGCGATGCCAAAGCCGCCGAGGATGCGCAATCCCAGTGCCCGCGCGATCCACCAGGCGCTCACTGCCAGCATCGCCAGCGAGAGCACGTTCCACAGTAGATGCGCCCGCGGGTAGGGAAGTGCTGCCGACGGCAACGCGAACAGCACGGCCACCGGGGGATGAGCGTTAATCTCGATGAACGCTCGGTCGAGGCGTGCGGGAACGTCCAGGTAGAGCGGCAACGTCTCGGCATGGGGAGAATAGATCGGCCGCCCGTTCCAGAAGTTCTTCGCCGCGGCCCACTCCTGAAAGGAATCGCGCTGGCCGCGCAGCGGCGGCTTCAGCACGGATGCGACATTGGGCGCCTGCCAGACGGCGACCACCAATGCAAGGCCGAGCAGCAGGCACGACCGCCAACCGGGAACGAAGGCGACGATTCGCGAAATCCATTTCATTGCGCGCAAGAGTCCATTCTCCCGTGGTCGTTAAGACAGGAAGGTTCCCGTAGTTTCGGCGTGAACAGGATCAATTGGTGCCGGAGGAAGGCGCGAGCGACGATTCAATGAGGAGACGGCCGTCCTCGCAGCGTACCGAAGTCAAGTTGGTGCGGGCAGGGAACCCGCGCGTGGCCAGCAACTGGTCGAGATCGAGCGAAAGCGTGTCGCCGTCGTTCTGCAACGCGCCGTCGGCTTGTACGGTTTCACAGATCATGTCCATGAGCAGGCCCTTGATCATCGACGCGCCAAAACCGACGACCTTGGCGTCGGCCAGCTGCGCCAGGACCTTGCCGCTCTGCACGCGGACACACCACAACGTCTCAAACGGCACGGGCATCATCATGTGGTACTTGCCTTTGACATGCACGCCGGCGCTGCTGAGACGGACGGACACGTCGCGCACCGTGCCGAGCCCCTTGGTCTCGCGCGTGGCGATCTCATTGAGTTCCTGCTCGGTGATGAGTAGCCGAAGGGCCTGAATCTCCATGCGTGCAATTCCTGTCGAGGCAGCTGGCGTGCGAGCGGCATGCTCGTCGCCATTACAGTGTAGCAAATCAGCCTGCCTTGCGCTCGAATCGTTCGCGTAAGTCCGCCAGCTGCTGCTGCCGTTGGGCCTCCGGCGCGAACGGGTCGAACTCCGGACCGCCGTGAACGATGTTGCGCAGCACCGCCCACGCCTGGCGACGCAGCTCAACGTCGCGCCGTCCCAGCGCTGCCAGCAACTCCGGCACCGCGTCTTCGCCCAGTTCGAGCAGCTCGGCGGCGGCCTGGGTATGCTGGTTCGTTTTCAGCTTCTCGATCAGGCGATGGGCCTTCTCCTGCTCCAGCACCAGGTGGACGACTTCTTCCGCGGGCTTCTCGGGACGTGCCGTCGGCGGCGGACCGGTGATCCGATCGTCGTTGAAGCTGGTGCCGAGGTATTCGCTGATGGCGATGGGATCGTGGATGATCTGCTGCGGCGTGCCGTGCGTCCGCACTTTACCATCCTTGATAAGATAGCTGCGGTCCGTGATTTTCAGCGTTTCTCGCACGTTGTGATCGGTGACCAGGATGGCGATGCCCTGCCGGCGCAGATCGAGCACGATCTGCTGGATGTCGGCGATGGTCTTCGGGTCGATGCCGGTGAAGGGTTCGTCCAGGAGGATGAGAAGCGGCTCGCAAACGAGGCAGCGGGCAATCTCCAGGCGGCGTTTTTCTCCGCCGGAGAGACGGGCGGCGTTATTCTTGTTGAGTTTGGTCAGACCGAACTGGGCCAGCATCTCTTCGGTGCGCTTCCAGCGTTCGGCGCGGGTGGGCGCGCGGCCCAGGCTGCGGATCTGGGGAACCAACTCCAGAATCGCGAGGAGATTCTGCTCCACCGACAGTTTTCGGAAGATGCTGTGCTCTTGCGGCAGGTAGCCCATACCGAGGCGGGCGCGCTCGGCATGGCCGAGCGTCGTGACCTTCTGGCCATTGAACCAGACCTGGCCGTCGTTGGGCGTCAGCTGCCCGGTGGTCATCTTGAAGCTGGTTGTCTTCCCGGCGCCGTTGGGGCCGAGCAGACCGACGACTTCACCGGCGTTCACTTCAAAATTGACGCCGTCGACGACCTTGCGGCGGCCGTAGAACTTCACCAGCCCGCGGGCTTCCAGTAACGGCATGAGCGGTCCTCCTGACCTGCGCCGGCGCAAACTCCGTGCGCATAAGGGCTATACTGCATTCCGGCAGTCCGGACAAGAGCAGTCGAGAAAGCAACGCATCGCCGGCAATTGGCGTATTCTGGGACGCAAGGTTGGGTGGCCGGCGAGCTCTCTTTGTGATGCGGGCGCGAGATCCAGCTGGGAGACAGTCGAGCGTACAGCTGAGAACCTGTTGAGCCATCATCGGTTAGGCACCGTCCGCACGGAGGTTTTTGTTGGCATTCACTTTCATTGCGCCTTACAATTCCGTTGTCCATGATTCCACAATCGTTTGTGCCCGAGAATGCGCCGGGAGGGTTGACACCGACCTTATCGTGCCGCATGATTGGGGATTAGGGCAAATAGGGCCGGTTGCAGCTTCTTGGACTCGCGGGTTTGCTGACCTCGCGCACCGGCAACCAGCGCCCTGAGGACCGCTTGCGCGGGGCTGGATTACGCGGATCTATTTTCGGAAGGATGCTGCACACATGGCGACCACCGACCTTGGAGCCTGTGAATGGTTTGTCTGGGACTTGCGTCGCAGTAACTTGATTGACCGGGGCCAACTCGACCAGGTGGTCAGCGAGTTTCTGCGCAAGCAGCCCCGCGCCGAACCGCCCGCGCTGGCCGAGTACCTGGTCAATCACAATATTCTGACCCAGTTCCAGGCGGACCGCATTCTCCAGGGGAAGACCCAGGGATTGGTTCTCGGTCCTTATACGTTGATGGACTCCATCGGCACTGGCAGCATGGGCACGGTCTACAAGGCGTTCTCCAAGACCGACAACAAATGGTACGCCGTCAAGGTGCTGCCCCGCCGCAGCATGTGGAACGTCCGCCTCGCTCGCCGTCAGGTTCGCTCCTTCGAGCAGTTCCAGCACGCTGCCGTCGTTCCCTTTGTGGACGTCGGTACCTCCGGCGGCCTGCACTACCTGGCCTGGCCGCTCGTCGAAGGCGAAAGCGTGGAAGTCGTGGTTCAGCGCGAAGGCAAACTGAGTCCCGACCAGGCCGCCCTGTTCGCGTCGCAGGTAGCCCAGGGACTGGCCGCCTGTCACCACCACGGAATTTTCCACGGTCTGTTGAAGCCGTCGAACATGATGCTCGGGCCGGACGGCCAAATTCACATCCTCGACTTCGGCATCGGCTCGCTGCTGGCGGAGAACGAGGGCGAGTCGCTGGTGGACACCATGTCCACCGCCAACACCATGACCAGCGGTCTGGATTGCGCCAGCCCCGAAAGCATCATGGAACCCACCAACCGCACCGCGGCCGGCGATCAGTACAGCCTCGGTTGCTGCCTCTACTTCTTCTTGACGGGCCGCTATCCGTTCCCGGAGGGAAGTGCGGTCGAGAAGATGATGGCCCACCAGTACAAACAGCCGACATCCGTCCGCGAACTGGTGCCTGATGTGCCGGCCGAACTGGAAGAGGTCGTCGAGCGGCTCATGCAAAAGACCGCGGAGACCCGTTTCAGCAACACCGACGACGTGGTGGAAGCACTGCGGCCGCTGGCGGCATCCGCAGCCGCACCAGTGGCGGCGAAGCCCGCTGCTCGCGGTGGAGCGGGCACGCTGCGACGGCCCAACGCCGACAATGGCGTGCCCGCGGGTGGCGGTCGTGGGGCTCCGCCGGAAACAATGAAGCAAGGCGCCAAGGGCGGTCGCGGCAGTGCGCCCGACATGGCGCCGAAGGCCCCTGCAGGCAAGGGTGGTCGCGGTAGTTCCCCCGAAATCGCGCCGAAGGGAGCCAAGGGCAGCGCCCCAACGCTTCGTCCCCCCGCTGGTAATGCCAGCGCGGGGGGAGGCAACGTGACTCGCAAATCGCTCCGCGAGAGCATCGCTTCGCCGGCGCCTCCGCCCAAGAAGGAACTGCCTCCGGAGGAAGAAGAGTACGAGGATCCAGAGGATAGCGCCGAGGAAGACGAAGAGGAGGAGGAAGAGGAAGAAGAGGAAGGCGGCGACGACGAAGTCGACCGCGGCAGTGCGATTATTCGCACCGTCATCGCCGTGGTGGTATGTGGCATCGCCTTCTACGTCGCGATGTGCCTCTTCTCCGGAAAACCACTGTGGCCGCCATTCTTCTTGAGCGGCGGTGGTTGAGCGTATCCACGGAATGAAAAACTGGCCTCCGCGATATCGCGGAGGCCTTTTCGTTGGATGCCCGGGTTCGTGAATTAGCGAGTCTTTAGCATCAAAAGAGGCATCTTGACGATGACTCAATCGGGCGAATGCTGTAAATTCCTTGGCCAGATCA
>JAIEMG010000349.1 GCA_019752375.1 Gemmataceae bacterium
GCGGCTGGCACAGCCGGCCCTACAAAAACGTAGTCCTGTAGGGCCGGCTGTGCCAGCCGCAACCTCCGCGAAATCGGGGCTTTCTACAGAGCAGGTCGGGAGTCGAATTCGCCTCCCGACCTGCTCCTTTTTCTCGTCTTTTCCTTCAATTCTTGGGTGCGGAGAGGTTGAACAGCATCAGCGTGGCGTCATTCCAACCGACAGCGAGCCGCCTGCCATCCGGGCTGACCGCGAGGGCATTCTTGCAAATGCACCCCGTGACCGCGTCGAAAACCGGCTTCTTCTCTTTCGGGTCGATGGCTGTCACGCGCGAAGCGATATGACCCGTCGATGTCCACGGGTCGGAAGTTGGCTGATTCATGGCGGCCGCGGGACTCGATTCCTTGGCCATCTCCGGATAGCGATCGCCGAATTTCTCCTTGAGGGCTTTCTCCGCGGTGGACAGTTCTTCGCGGCGATCCCTGACGGGCAAGCGCAGCTCGTTGAGCAGTTTGGCGTCTTTGATCTGCCAGGCGCAAGCCATGACTCCGGTCTTGCCGCTATCGAAGGTGGAAGCAATGGCGAAGAGGGTAGCACCATCCGCCGAAACCGCGATCCTCCGCCAGCCGGAGGGCGCAAAACCCTTGCACCGGAGGATGGCCAATTCCTTCTTCGCCTCCACGTCCACCACCAGGATGCCCCCGTCGACCGGCATGACGAACAACCGGGCATCGGGGGTGAAAAAGGCGTCCTCGGCGTTCAGCCGCTCAAAGCCGGGAATCCGATGCATCCTCCGTCGATACACCACTTCCAGCTCCTTGCCGGTGCCGGCATCCCAGCGAATCACCCGATTGTCCGTTCCGGCCGTCAGCAATTCCTTGCCGTTTGCCGTGAACCGAATGGCCGTGACGATGCCGGCGTGCCCGCTTGGTTCCGGCACCGGAGCGCCAGGCGCTTCCCAGACCTGGATGGCCTGAGCGTGCCGGCCGCAAGCAATGGCAGTGTTGTTGCCGGGAAAGCCCACGCCCAGAATGCGCTCGCAGGCGGCCGTACTGCTGCCGAGCGGCTTTCCCGTGGCCACGTTCCAGACGTCCAGGCGACCGGTGCTCCAGGTGATCGCCAGCCAATTCCCGTCCGGAGAGTAGTGCATGTCCGTGAATTCTCCGAAGGCATCCGGTCGCGCCAGGCCGGCCACTTTCTTGCCCGTCGCACTGTCCCAGACGACGAGTTGCTTGGCCTCCGGCAACTCCGTGGCCAGGCGGGTGCCGTCCGCGGAGAGCTTGATGGCCGTTACCGGGGAGTCCGCGTTGATTCTCCGCTTTTCCTTGCGGCTGGCGACGTCCCAGATCTGGACGATGTGATCGAGACGTTCGTCCGTGTCCTTGAGCCGGCGATGGCGGCCCGCCGTGGCGAGCACCTTGCCGTCGCCGGAAAGGGCCAATTCGTGGACGTCGTTTTGAGCGGCCGTGACGTCGCCCAGGGCCTTCCCCGCCTTCACATTCCAGATGGTGATGGGATCGTTTCCAAACGTGGACGTGGTGGCGGCCAGGGTGCCATCCGCCGAGATGACAGTTCGGGCGCTGATGTCGCCCTTGCCCATGAACGAACCGACCTTTTTCCCGGTCTGGGCGTCGATGACGGTGACGTCGGCGTAGTTGGTGAACACGAAGTTCTTGCCGTCGTCGGTGAAGCGAAACTGATTGCCGATTCGACCTTCGTTGACCGTCACGGTCCGAATCTCCTTGCCCGATCGCGCCTCGACGATCCGAATGGTGTCCGGCGTATTGCGGTAGGCGACCCGTTTTCCATCGGAGGAAATCGTGGCGCCGTGCTCTCGAGCCACCGTGCGCATTCGGTTGGTGCCGAGCCGCAAAGCGACCCCGGCAGGGAGAGGGTCGTCAGCGGCCGGCTTAACGGGGGGATCGTTCGTTGCGACTGCCTTTGAACTCGGGCTTGGGCTCGGGCTCGAGGTTTCACTTGCGCCCGGAGAAGGCGCCGACTTTCCGCAGCCCGTAAGCGTCACCGCTGCCAACAGTGCGAGCAGAAACAGCTGTCGAATCGACATGATGAAACTCCACGAGAAGCGAGATGGGCGGCTGCTTCCAGTGCGAAAAGCATGGCAAAACCTGGCCACGAAAATCGGGGATTATCAGCGCCAGCCATCTCTCGACGCAGCCAAGCCCTGGAGTCGCCGTCGGCCACACCACGCTTGTGAAGGGCACCAACGTCCGCACGGGCGTCCTGCCGCATGCCGACAACGTCTTCCGTGAGAAAGTACCGGGTCTGCCGCCAAACAACTTCTTTTCCGAGGCTGATTCGCTGGAGTATACTGTACCCACGCGTTGACGCACCCGATGCCGACGGAACCTGCCTCAATGAATATCACGCCGAGCACCAAGCCAGCATCCGCCACGCCCTCCATGGTCATGCTCCTCGCAATATCGCTCTTCTCCATGAGCGCCCGAGAGGTAGGCGCGGCCGACAAGATCGATTTTGCCCGGGAAGTGCTGCCGATCCTGTCCGACAACTGTTTCCAGTGCCATGGGCCGGATGCAGCGGCCCGCAAGGGCGACCTGCGGCTGGACACCAGGGAGGGGGCGCTCCGGAAGGAAGATCCGGTCATCGTGCCGGGCAAGAGCGGCGCCAGCTCCCTGTTGCAACGCGTGACGAGCAGCAAGAAATCCGAGATGATGCCGCCGCCCAAGTCGAACAAGAAGCTCACGCCGGCGCAGATTGGCACGCTCCAGCGCTGGGTGGACCAGGGAGCGGCCTGGGGCAAGCACTGGGCGTTCGAGAAGCCAGAGCGGCAGCCGTTGCCGGCGGTGCGCAACCAGGCCTGGCCGCGTAACGGCATCGATGCCTTCGTGCTGGCCCGACTGGAGAAAGCGGAGCTGGCTCCCTCCCCCGAAGCGGACCGGGTGAAGCTCCTCCGCCGTGTCACGCTCGACCTGACAGGGCTGCCGCCGACGCCCGCGGAGGTCGATGCCTTCCTGAAAGACGGATCGCAGGATGCTTATGAGAAGGCGGTCGATCGACTGCTCGCCTCGCCGCGCTTCGGCGAGCGCATGGTTTGGGAATGGCTCGATGCAGCCCGCTACGCCGACAGCAACGGCTACCAGGGAGACGGCGAGCGGACCATGTGGCCCTGGCGCGACTGGGCGATCAGGGCATTCAACGACAACATGCCGTTCGACCGTTTCACCGTCGCCCAGCTGGCCGGCGATCTGCTGCCGAATGCGACCCACGAGCAGAAGCTGGCCACCGCCTTCCTGCGCAATCACATGATCAACGGCGAGGGCGGCCGCATCGCGGAAGAGAACCGGGTCGACTACGTCATGGACATGGCCGAGACGACCGGCACCGTCTGGCTGGGCCTGACGATGACCTGCTGCCGCTGCCACGACCACAAGTTCGATTCCCTGGCGCAGAAGGAATACTACGGCCTCTTCGCCGTCTTCAACCAGACGCCGGTGACGGGCGGCGGCGGCGATCCGCAGTCGAAGCCCGTGCTCGAGCAGATGAGCGACAAGGACCGGGCCGAGCTGGCCGGCGTGCAGAAGCAGATCGACGATGCCGGCACCGAGCTCGACAAGCTGGAGGAATCGCTTTTCCCACGCGCGCAGGGCAAGCCAATTGACGACTCGCCTCGGGCCAAGGACCTGCCGAAGGAAATCAAGGACGTCCTCAAGCAGCCCGCTGGCAAGCGCAACAAGAATCAGCTTGCCTTGCTGGAGAAGCACTTCGCGGGCAAGGAAGTGGCTTACGTCGACCAATTGAAGGCCCTGAACCGGCTGGTCGGCGCCCGCGACGACGTGAACCGGCGCATCGTCCGCGTCATGGTCATGGAAGACATGCTGAAACCGCGCGATACCTTCATCCTGGACAAGGGGCTGTACAACAAGCCCAAGGCGAAGGTGCCGGCCGGCGTGCCCGCCGTGCTGCCGCCGCTGCCTGCCGACGCGCCGCTCAACCGGCTGACCCTGGCACGGTGGATCGCCTCCGCGGACAACCCGCTGACGGCCCGCGTCATCGTCAATCGTTTCTGGCAGCAATTCCTCGGCATTGGCCTGGTCAAGACCGTGGATGATTTCGGCGTCCAGGGCGAACGGCCGCCCCATCAGGAGCTGCTCGACTGGCTGGCGCTCGACTTCGTCGACAGCGGCTGGGACGTGAAGAAGCTGTGCCGGCGCATCGTCACCAGCGCCACGTATCGACAATCGTCGCGCGTCACCCCTGCGCTGGCCGAGCTGGACCCGGAAAACCGCCTGCTGGCCCGCGGCGCACGCCACCGCCTGCCGTCGTGGATGATCCGCGACCAGGCCCTGGCGGCCAGCGGTCTGCTGGTGGACAAGATCGGCGGTCCGTCCGTGAAGCCGTATCAGCCGGCCGGCATCTGGGAAGAGGCGACGTTCGGCAACAAACGCTACCAGCAGGACAAGGGCGAGGCCCTTTACCGCCGCAGCGTCTACACCTTCTGGCGGCGCATCGTCGGCCCGACCATGTTCTTCGACACCGCGGCCCGGCAGACCTGCACCGTAAAGCAGACCCGCACCAACACGCCGCTGCACGCCCTGACCACGCTCAACGACGTCCAGTTTGTTGAAGCGGCGCGGGTGCTGGCCGAGCGCGTGCTGATGATGGCCGATGTAACAGACGATCAGCGCATCGAGCACGCTTTCCGGTTCGTGCTGGCGCGCAAGCCCGATGAACAGGAGCTGCCGATCCTGCGAACGGGGCTGAAAAGGCTGCGCGGCCAGTACAGCGTTGATCCGGCCGCTGCGAAGAAGTTGCTGGCCGTTGGTGAATCGAAGCGGAATGAGAAGCTGGACGTGACGGAACATGCAGCGTTCACGGGGCTATGCAACTTGATCCTGAATCTCGATGAGGCGCTGACGAAGGAGTGAGATTGAAGCGCCCTTCAGTCAGGGGATAGGATTCAGGTAGGAGAGCTTTGTTTCTCGATCCTCGGGTTCACGATCCGGATGTCCCCAGCACCAGCTACCTGCGACCCGGATATCGAAATCGCCACGGCAACCGAGTTCCTCCTGCGAAACAAGAAAAAGGCCAACAACTTCACCTGGGGCGAACTGGAGAGCGCGGGACACCTGTCCTTCATTGTGGAGAACCTGCCCAAGGACGGTTCGGGCTGCCCGGGCGGGTGGATGTTCGATGCCATGATGGGCCATATTGGGGCAGCAGTGCAAGCGATTCGAGGGAATTGGACTTATGGCGATAACCTGGCGGCTGTGAATCGGTTGACGGCCAGCGGCATCGTATCACTGGCGGATGCCGCCCGGCAGACGCGAACCGGGCGCTGCGCCGGGAGCTGGGAATACACAATAGTTCAAGTGCTGCCCCAGTCCAGCGGCACCGCCGGAGCTTACACGCGGGTATACGCGTTATTCAAGAAGTGATGTTCGAGTATTCCTGACATGAAGCCACTAGTTCCCATTGTGATCGACCAGCTGCGACAGCAAGCGCGCGCGGGCATCCCACTGTCGCAAAGCTTGCGCCTGGCCTGCAGTAGTTTCGACAAGTTGGATGTCATCCAGCACGTGCGCTCCGCATTTACGCTCAACGTGCGCCAGGTCAGTCCGCTGGCTGGCTGGCAGGCCTTGGAGGGCGACTTGTCGGATAGCCAGCTCGATGCATTACTGATGCCGGAGATCGAGCACAATCGCGGCGCCTGGGACGCTGGTGCGGCAAGATCTTCGGCATGAGCATCGCATTGTACTCGAGCCCGATGTGCGCAAGCCTCCGAGAAAGAAGGAGTAGGCCCGTGGACCCCATCTGCGAACATCACCGCCTCATCACCCGTCGCCAACTCTTCGGGCGCGCCGCCACCGGTATCGGCGTCGCGGCGCTGGCTTCCTTGCTCGGGCGCGAAACGCAAGCGGGGCAGACGGGCGGCCTGAAGGAACTCCCTCACTTCGCCCCCAAGGCCAAGCGCGTCATCTATCTCTTCCAGAACGGTGCGCCGACCCACGTCGATCTCTTCGACTACAAGCCGAAGATCAAGGAAATGCACGGCAAGCCGGTTCCGGAGGAGTACGTCGGCGGCAAGCGCTTCAGCACCATGACCGGCTCGGCCAGCGGCAAGCTGATGCTGGCGCCGGTGGAGCCGTTCGCCCAGCACGGCAAGTCCGGCGCCTGGGTCAGCAACTTCCTGCCGCACACCGCCCGGATCGTCGACGATCTCTGCTTCATCAAAAGCATGCACACGGAGCAGGTCAATCACGCCCCCGCCATCAGCTTCATGCTGAGCGGCGGCGAGACCCCCGGCCGGCCCACCATGGGCGCCTGGCAGACCTATGGCCTGGGAAGCATGAACGACAACCTGCCGTCGTTCGTGGTCATGACGTCGATCAGCAAGGGGACCACCTGCGGTCAGATCTTTTACGATTACTACTGGGGTTCCGGCTTCCTGCCGTCGCGTTTCCAGGGGGTCAAGTTCCGTGGCGCGGGCGAACCGGTCCTCTATCTCGGCAACCCGGACGGCATGAGCAGCGACGTCCGCCGCGGGCAGCTCGACGACTTGGCCAAGCTGAATGAACTCAACCTCAAGAGAGCCGGCGATCCGGAGATTGCCACGCGCATCGCCCAGTACGAGATGGCCTACCGGATGCAGACCAGCGTGCCGGAGCTCACCGACTTCACTAAGGAAGACCCCAAGATCATCGACGCCTACGGTCCCAACGTCCGGCAGCAAGGGACGTTTGCCTACAACTGCCTGATGGCCCGCCGCCTGGTGGAACGGGGCGTACGCTTTGTGCAGCTGATGCACGCCGGCTGGGACCAGCACGGCAGTCTGACGACGGAGCTCTACAACCAGTGCCGCGACACGGACCAGCCCTCGGCTGCCCTGGTCAAGGACCTGAAACGATTAGGGCTGCTCGAAGACACCCTGGTCATCTGGGGCGGCGAGTTCGGGCGGACGCCTTTCATCCAGGGAAACATCGCCGATCGGCCGCGCTGGGGCCGCGACCATCACCCCTACGCCTTCACCCTGTGGATGGCCGGCGGCGGCGTCAAGCCTGGCCTGACCTACGGTGCCTCTGACGACCTGGCGATGAACGTCGCCAAGGACCCGGTCCACGTCCACGATTTCCAGGCGACCGTGCTCCACCTGCTCGGCATCGACCATGAACGCCTGACCTACAAGTTCCAGGGCCGCAACTTCCGGCTGACCGACGTGCATGGCAAGGTGGTGCAGGGCGTCCTGGCGTGAGCGCTTCAAGAGGTGGTGCATGGGCCGGGTGCACGTATCTTCTCGACTGCGTTGAGGATTGGCTCGGCTGCGTTCACAGTGATTCCCTGCGCGACGCCAGCAATGCTTCGAACGGCCCAATGAACCGGCGTTCTTCGGACCAGTCCAGCACGGCAAAGATGACTCGTGCAAACACGCCCTGGAAGTGGTAGGCCAGCGCGCGCTGGAACAGCTCGGCAATCTCCTGGCAGTCATTGCCAAAAACACCGCAGCCCCAGGCGCCCAGGACGAGTGCCTCATGCCCGTGATTCGCGGCAATGGCCAGCACCTTGCGGATGCGATCGTCCATTGCATCGCGGATTTCGGCACGCCGGCACTGATCTCGTTCCAGCACGACTTTTGCGTTGACCGCGGGCGAGGTAATGAACGAGCACAGGAACGGCTCGTCGAGGAGCGTGCCCTCGTCGTCTCGAATGACGGGCACGTCCGGAGAGTAGATGGCGTAATGGGAGTACATTGCATCGGTGCGCCCCTGGTGGAAGGCGTACATCGGATTGCCGTTGATGCAGGCATACAGCCCCGAGGAGCGCGCCAGCGATTCCTCCTGGGCCCTGGCGCCGCCCAGGAAGCCGCCGCCCGGGTGTCTGGCCGAGGCGAAGTTCAATGCCGCCGGGCGATAGCCGGCCTGCACCAGTCGATGAGCGGCCGTCAGCGTGCTTTCGTTCTCGACCTCGATGCGCGTCTGCTGGTTGCCGAGTCGGGTTCCGGGTAAGGAAGCATCCGGCGGGTAGGAGCACGTGCCGGCCACGGACCGCGCGATCGCGTCGGCAATGTCGACGGTCTCCCCCACAGGATTGCGATAGCGACCCACTTCAAGGATGCGCACGGTTTCGCGGCCCAGTTCTGCGGCGGTTGAGCGTTTCATATGCACTACGTCCATCCGTTTCATCTGAGGAAATGGCTTTCAACGGCATGTGCTGAGTTTGGCATTACCAGGTGTACGCACGACGCGCCCATTCCTTCAGTTTTTCACGACTGTGGCGAAGGCGCCACGTTCACCCGAATTCCTCATGCTATGGGCGGTTGACACTCTAATACGGCGGCAATAGCCGTCGGCAAGCATGGCCTAGGACGAGGACGAGAAAGAACAGATTGCGCGGAACTTGTCCCGGCCAGCAGACTGGCAGCGCTTTCACGACGGTATCCGAGTTCTCCTCCGCAAATCGCGTCGCCAGTTGGTACGCCAGGGATCGCATCCAACGGACCGTTTGGGGCCACTCGGTCAGACCATCGAGCCACGAAGGCGGAATGCTCCGCGCGCCGACCGTCGCACCGGACAGGCCGGCGACGATGGCTCCGGTCGTGTCCATGTCGCCGCCCAGTCGAATCACATCTTCCACGGCCCCGCGGAAATCGCCGGGGCTGCGCAACCAGCAATAGAGAGCCGCCGGAACGGTGTGGTAGATGTAGCCGCTCACGCCGTTCCGCAGGCCGAGCGCCTCTGCAAAAACGGCCGGAGGCGAGTTGCGTTTCAGGTGCTGATCCAGCTGATCCAGCAGGTTGTTCAACTCGTCGTCGGCATCGGCCAACTGGCTGCGGATGGCGGCGAGCGCCGATCGTCCGTCAAATCCCTGAGGCCCCAGGGACGCACCGCGTTCAGCGCGAGGGTCGGTGTGAGTGATGCGCGTGGAAACGCGGACATAGGCCCGCAGCCGTTCCAGATCTTGCCCCAGACAGACGCCAAGCAGGGCCGCGCGCATGGCGGGCCCATTGCCCGCGGACCAGACACCGCTGCCACTTGGCGGAATGCCAAGCCAGAGCTTGATGGTGGAGCGCAGGGTGGCCCGCCCGATACCCGCCGGCAGGCACAGGAGCCAGAATCGAAGGCGCCAGGCGAGCACGCAAGCAAAGCGATCGGCGGTGGCGGGAAAGGCAAGCAGGGCCTGGCCGACCATGCAGGTGTGCTCCGTGTCGTCGCTGACCATCCCCCGCCCAAAGACGAAGCGATGCTCCAGCGGTCGATCGCCGAGCCATTTCCCCAGGCGCCGTCGCGAGAGGTTCTCGTAGGGAAGGCCGAGCGCGTCGCCCACGGCGGTCCCAAGGATCACTCCCGCCAGCTTGTCCGCGCGATCGTGCACCATAAGTGTCATTCACTTCCTGTTGCGGAACACCAAAGGCCTGGCGACCTCGCGCTGTTCGCGCGTCGGGCCGCTGCCTGTGATCACCACCGGGGCGATGTCGCTGAGTATGCGCACGATGCGGTCCGACGTCGCCAGCGATAGCACGGGTTCGGCTCGATTCAGCTCCTGGGCCAAGCGCCCTTGCCAGGATAATTGCGGCGCCGCGGATGGAGCCAGCGTTACGTTCCGGTAGACGTCGCACACCCGGCAATCGGCCTGACGGACCTGGTCGAGGTGATTCACGACAATGCCATCGAGTGGGCCGACCGCAGCAGCGGCATAGCGGAGCAGCGGCAGGTCCAGCCATCCGCAGCGCAGGCTGCCCTGCCAGCGATTCGCCGGATTGCCGACATCTTGCAGTCGGTTCGTGAGTTCCTCGGAGAATGTCGGCAGCGGCCCTTCCCCGTGACGCGTCGTGTATGCCCGGGTGATGCCGAGTACTGCGACGGCTTCGACGTCCATGGCATGGACCAGCTCCCAGGCATGATGGGGCGTGACCGTATTCCAGGTGGTGTAAGGGTGGAAGCCTCGGTACTCGTCGAGAAGCACTCCCTGGGCGCCTTCGAAGATGGCCGTCCGAAATGCCGGTGCTATTGCATCAATGGACAGGCCCTCCGGCAGCGCTTCGTGCAAATCGCAGGAAACGGCCTCGGCATTCAACTCCCAGAGGCCAAACTCGTCCAGGGCATCGGCTGGGATCCGGTCGATGAAGTCCTGCAGCTCCAGCAAGGTTCGCTGGCGCTGGAGCTCGAGCTTGTGCCGAAGCACGTCCCTTTGGCGAAGGTCCGCGGCGAATACCGCGTCGTCGCCGTATTTCAGCCAGTAGGCGCGAGCCTCGCCGATTCCCTGTCCGCAAGAGCCATGTCGGGCCTCGCCGCGCGACAGTTCGCGCAGGCGATTCAGGCTCTGAAGCCAGGGCGTCGCGACCAGGCAGCGCGGGTGGATGGTCAGGAGCCGGGCTGGATCGCGCACCCCGAGCTCGGTCAGATGCCGGGCTTCCCGCACCAGGGCCAGCGGGTCGATGATGACATTCGGACCGATGTAGGTGCGCGGAGGAGCCGATGGGAACGTCAGAGTGCCGGCCCCGAATTGCGAGAAGGTATGCCTTCGTCTGTCCGGCAACTGGACGTTGTGGCCCGCCTGGCTGCCGCCGCAATACCGAACGACAAGGTCGGCTTCAAGCTTGCGCGTCAGATAGTCAACGGTGGCGCCCTTGCCTTCGTCTCCGAAGCCCAGACCCACGGTGATGACGGCGCGCTTCATGACCGGCTCCCGAGCAGGATCGAACGTACCAGGGCCTGTCCGAGGGATTGTCGCGGCGATCGGCCGTAGGGCGACACGGCAGGGACCGAGATTGCCGGGCTATCCGCCTACTTCGACGAGCGAATTCCTGACCGCCCGTGCAACGGCCTGGGAAGAACCGGCGTCTCTCAGGTCCTCTGTCAAGTGTTCCAGATCCACCTTCCCTTCGGCGACGCCGATGGTCGAGGCGATCAGCTCGCAGATGGCCGCGGGATCCTCCAGGCGGAGGGCTTTCTGGCCCAGGAGCTCCGCCCAGCGCCGGTGCACCACGGGGTTGTTCCAGTGGTGGGTCAGCTTCGGCAGCACATAGTAGACGTCGTAGGTCCGCTCCAGCTCGGCGATCATTTCCTCGATCGGGATGCTGGCCTGCAGCCCATCGCCGATCAACGCACCGACCTCCTTCCGCTTGATATTCGGATAGGGAGTTTCGTCGCCGATGATGAACAGGTAGCCGCGCTGGCCGCGTTTCTCGTAGCAATCGATGGCGGTGTGCCGGGCCATGAAGTACAGCGCCAGCTCGTAAGACTCCGTGATGTGTCCGCCGCCGCCTCCCTCGAGGAACAGCTTGCCGAGGTCTTCCTCGATCTCGATGCCCGACTCGAACTGACCGATCTGCAACGGTGCTGTATCGCAGGTGGCGTCGCCGATGGCGCCGATCAGGATCTGGGGATGTTCGAGGTAGCCTTTGCGGATCAGCAAGCCCATCAGCTTCGGCAAATTGGCCTGCAAGATACGCGGCACGCCCTGCATGCTGCCGGTCACATCGAACAGGACGGCGACCGCGTGGCTTTGCGGATGCGTGTCGCAGTCGCGAGACTCGCGGACTTTCACGCCGCGGGGATTCATCTTCGGGTGGACGGCACGGTCGGCCGCGCCGGCGCGAATGGCGTGGTCGTGCTCGAAGGCGTCCTGGCCGCTGCGTGCCCGCAGTTTTGCTCGATCGCGGTAGTGGTCGTCCGACCAACGGGTGGTGCCCATCGTTGCCTCCTTAGGTCAGAGTGAGTTCGTGAAACCTCGGAGGACCGTACTGCGCTTGCAGCAGGTCATCAAAGTCCTCCAGGAGCGCCCAGGCGTCGTCCGGACGCATCCGGGCGCTTTCCAGGAGGCAGGTGCTGAGGAACCGCCGCATCGGCAGCGGTACCGTTTCCGGGATCCAGTTCGTCACCGCATCGCCGCCGGCCAGGTAAACCAGGCAGCGGGCGGACAGGAACAGGTCGGTCGCCGGACCGGCCGCCCGGCCGTGTCGAACCTCCGCGGGATACCAATCGCGATAGCGTGCCGGAACCGAAGTGATCCGCTGACCCGCGGCGACGCTCTGCCCCCATCCCACCAGCTGCAAGCCGTGACCGGCCGCATGAAGCATGACGTGACCGGGGAGCACCGCCCCGTGGACGATGTCCTCGCGATGGCAGAAACCCAGCACGGTCAGCAAGCGCTTGAAGATCCAGCCAAGGTGCCGGCCATCCAGCGCGGGATGCTGCGCGTGAACCTGTTCGAGGGTGTGAAATCCGGCTTCGAATCGAAACACGTTGATCCGTTTCGGAAAACGCTCGGTGGTCGCGAACGAGTCCACCAACGCCGGCAGGTACTTCCGGTAGGTGGTATGGCCCGCGGCGGCCAACAACCTCGTGAGACGCTTGCACTCGATTTCCAGATGGGCACGCCCCTCGGATTCCCGACTGATTTTCAGCAGAGTAAGCAGCGAACCGTTTGCGGTCGTCGCTACATGAACGTCCGCCACATCGCCCACACCGAGGACTTGCTGCAAGGTGTATATCTGCCGGGGCCCCGCGATGCGGACAGGCAGGGGTTCGCGCTCATCCGCGGTCGGCCAGTAGCCATCGAAAATCCAGCCCAGCAAGGAAGAAATGTGGTCTCTCGCTTCCATGATTCTTCCCCGTTCAGTCAGATCTCGAAATTGAAGCCGCGCTTCTGGAGTTGCTGGTACTTCTTGCGGTCGAAGCGATAGAGCCGGGCGGCCCGGTGCGCCACGTCCTTTTGCACTTCGTCACTTGCGACGAGGAAGTCCATCCCCAGGATCTTCTTGCGGAAGTTGCGCTTGTCGAGCGGCGTCTCCAGGATCGTCTCGTAGAGTCGTTGCAGCTGCGACAGGGTGAACTGCGGCGGCAGCAGCTCGAAGCCGATCGGCTGATAGCGGACCTTGCCCTTGAGCCGCTCCAGGGCCGCCGCCAGGATGCGCTCGTGATCGAACGCCAGGCCGCGCGCCTCGGAGACGGCAAACCAGGCTGCGTCGCGGGCGTCGGTCGCGGCCTTGATTCGGTAGTCGCTGAGCTTCACCAGGGCGTAGTAGGCGACGGTCACAATCCGCTCGCGCGGGTCGCGGTCCACGGCGCCGAAGGTGTAGAGCTGTTCGAGGAAGACCTGGGCAATGCCGGTCTCCTCCTGCAACTCGCGACGGACCGCATCCTCGACGGACTCTTCGATGCGTACAAAACCGCCCGGTAGCGCCCATTTGCCCTGGAACGGCTCCAGGTCGCGGCGAATGAGCAGGACCTTCAGGTCCTCTTCATCCAGACCGAAGGCGACGGCGTCCACCGTCAGCGCCGGTCGGGGATATTCGTAGGTGGCGGGCATGCCGAATCCTTCGTGTGTCATCTACACTATTATTAGTGTATAGACAACACTAAGTCAAGGGGCTGGACGCGAATCGTGGTTTTTCGGCGAAGTGAAGTGCGCCCGTCAGCCCGGCCGGAACGCCAGGGTGCCGGCGCCATCGGCGCCCAGGAGCATCGTTCCGTCCGAGCCGAATGTCACCGGCCGTTCGCGCCACGGTGGGCCAGCACGCCGGCGGCAAGACCATGCGCGCGGCGAAGGAAGTAGCCATCCAAGCATAGGTTCGTAGGTTTCGTAGGACGGATTTCCAATCCGTCCGGCAGTCCCGGTCGGATTGGAAATCCGTCCTACGAAGTTATTCTTGGATGAGTTCCAAGCGGCTGTCCGAAAAGGGCGCAGGCACGCTCTGTGGACAACGTGCCGTTTTGGCGACCGGAGCGTGTGAGCGCCCCGGTGGGTTTGGCTCCAGGCGGGCAACGCAGCGGCGGGCATGTTGAGGCGGTCCGGAACCCGGGTCCGT
>JAIEMG010000131.1 GCA_019752375.1 Gemmataceae bacterium
GAATCGTAGGGCTGTACACTTGACCGAATCAAGGGATGAACAATAATTGGGCAGCTTGAAATGAGTTTTCCCTGGGACCAACACCTGGCAGGATTTACTTCGGATCCCAATCGATGACATGGCGATGTTCTCAGAACGACAGGCAGAAAGGTAGCGATTACCAGCGCGTGCCCAATCCGATGCAATACGAGAGTGAATCTATAGCCCACCGGCGTGGAGGTCGTCAAGGGAGACCATTCGCGGAAGTCATCATGTTGCAATTTACGGCCCTAGGAACTCATCCAAGAATAAATTCGTGGGACGGATTTCCAATCCGTCCGACAAACACGGACGGATTGGAAATCCGTCCCACAAAACCTGGGAACTCATTCTTGGATAAGTTCCAGGGATTCAAGTACGCTACGCGCAATGCCCTGGCCGCGAAAGCCAGCGCCAGGCAACGATGCAACGATTTACTCCGTCGTAGAGACACGAGTCTCCGCGCGGCAGGACAATCGTGCGGATGGAAATGTCTATCCAACGGCGGCGTTCATCATCCCGCTCATCTACAGCACTGGGCTGTCATACGACTCGTTGCATGGATTGGCTCGGCAGATTCAGCCGATCGAGTGCCGTCAAGAATCGCGTGCGAATCCGATCAGCACTGCGACGCGCACGCCGCCCACACTGCCGTGCGCTGGATCGCACTGCCGGGGTCAAGCAATATTCCAGGGCTCGCTTCAACTTGGCCGGCTCAAGCGTGTCGGCCGTAAACACCACAGGCCATTCCACCGTCTGAGCTTGGGCCAATACTTTCCCGCCACCGGCGATGGGGTCAATGACCAGGGCCGGAATCCCGTTCTTAAGAGCGTAAACCATCCCATGCAGGCGCGTCGTCACCACCAGGTCACAGCGTGAAATGATTGCCTCGATTTCCCCAGGGGAACCTAGCCCGAGCGGGTTGGAGAGAAGCCTTGTGTCGATGTCGATTCGGGCTATGTGGTAACACTGTAGCAGTTCGTCGATCGCTTGATCGGCGATCGGATGGAGGGCCCGTGAGCCGTACTCCGATTGCGGGTGAACTCTGAGAACGCCAACCAGCGGAATGCGCCGGCCCGCGGACAAAAAAGCAAAATCAGGACAAGAGTGGCTCGGCCCATCCCGCTCAACCAATAGAACAAATTGCTGCTCGTGATCGGCATCGAGAATAGAAAGGTTCAGGCCCCAAAGTTGGCAATGACTAAAGCGATCAATCAGCCCGCGGATCTGTGGGTGGCCGGGCATGAACGGACCGCAGACCAAGAGAAGCGAATCGTAGTCTGCTGGTGGAACGATTCTCCAGTCCACACCCCCTGGAAACTGCGAAATGGACGCAACGTCAAAATCATGACCCGATTGAGTCAGCCAATCACAAGCGATGTCTCTTGCCTCAAGATCCCCAAGCGTGGCGCCGCAGCCCCCGTCTTCGCCAATGCTGAACCAGCCAGCCACGAGCGTCCGTCTCACCGCGCGGCTCCATGACTTCGTTGGTCTCATGGCTGGGAATTGAAAGGCCTCATCCGTCTCGCCACCAGTGGGGAGTGGACCAGCATCAAAACCCCGGAAGCGGTGCCACGACTGAATCATCTTGCGCCGGACCCGCTTTCCCAACGACAGCGCCGCCCTCGCTGGACGATCCAAAGCCAAAAAGCCACGCGTGAAGCGATGAACTTTCTCTACCAGGGGCACAAGTGAACCGGGAATCCGAGTTTGCATCTGGGGTCCCATTGTGTGAGTCGTCTTTAAGGAGCCCTAACAATATCTCACCCGGGAGGGTTTTCTGAACCAATTCTAGGCGGCGTTTCGGAGCGACTAAGTACAATCTGATAGCTGTTCGCATTCAAGCGCAAAGAAAAATCCGTCTTATTCGACCATTGGCACCACAGAAGTAAGGGAAGCTTGAGAAGCCGTTGTGTTCGACGCATTTGTTTTTCCGCCAGACTCGACCAAAGAATCCAGGTTATTGTCTGGGCCAGGCTGTGGACGGGAAGTACTTGCACAGTCTCAAAACCGTGCATACGCCCAAGTTCAATCATGCCGTCATGGGTAAAACGGCGGAAATTCGTCGGGCAGGGATGAAACGGCTGTAGGAACGGAATGCAAAGCACCAGATGTCCAGCGGGCTTGAGTAGGCGAAAGAACTCGCTCATTACTCTGTCTGAGAATTGAACGTGTTCAAGCACGGCATTGCAGAAGATCGAATCGTATGTCCGATCTGGCAGAGGAATCTTCGCCAGATCGCAAATAACGGCCCCAGGGATCGAGGACCGGATGTCACAATTGTCCACGGCTTCTGCCTGATGACGGAGCAGGAAGTCCGAAATGTCCCGATTGCCGCAACCGGCGTTCAACACGCGACCGGTAAGAAACTGGAGCACGGGGGCCATTTCCGTCTCGAGCGGCTGAAAAATACTATGTTCCAAGGGCTCAAACAACTTCATTCCCGAGCTCCTTTTTCCCAATGGACGGACGGCGATACCCCGCCCTGGGCTCCCTCACTCGTTCAACTGAGCGACTTCGTATCGATGATGGAAGATCGAACGCGCTGGCATCGTGGCGATTATGTAGGTGAATTGGACCGCATCAGCGCGCGGAGAATCCTCTGGGGTACGAATCGCGTCAGTGAATTCAAACGGTCGGCGGCACGATAGCGAAAGGCAGACAGCCGCTCAGTCAATGCGCGGTTGGCATCGGTCAATGTGCGCGAGTGCTGTTCGAGATTGACGAAACGACGATTGACGTCGGCGAACTGGTCGCGCTCGGTGGCGACGGTTCGTTCAAGATCCTCCAAGTAGCGACGTGAGTCAGTGATATACTGATTTGTCTCAACGAGTTGAGTGTGTTGCAACCGAACGGTATCTTCAAGGTCGGCCACATGGTGGTTGAGCTCCGTTACATGACGATTCGTCTCCAGAAGTTGTTGGTGTTGGGCTTGGACGGATCTTTCAAGGTCGGCCGCATACTGGCCAAGGTTCGTCACGTGGCGATTCGTGTCGAGGAGTTGTTGGTGCTGCGCCCGGACCGTTCGTTCGAGATCGCGAGACCAAGGTAACTGAACCTTGTGGCTGCGATCCAGGAACAGGATCGCGCTCCAGATTTCCACCTTCTCTGCCGGTGTCATATTTCCGCTTTGAAAGCAGTCGCGAATGAGATGCTGGTATTGATGGAGACGCGCCGTCGGCCCCGCAATCGCTTTATTCTCGGCACGGTACTCGATCAAGCATTCCGGAAGAACATCCACTTCAAGCCCAGCATGAAGCAGCTTCAGGAATACCTCCCAGCCCTCGTCCGCAAAGGTATAACCTTCCTCGAAACTTCCGACCGCGCGAAGGTCGCGCGTCCGGTAGATAGCCTGCCCACAGCCGAACACACTTTCCAGTGAAGCGAGAATGCGGTCGCCCCCGGCCGGGCACACGGAGGATACGACCGCTGGCCGGCCGGTCTCTGGATCGTTTTCCTTGCCGAGGAGGTAGCACGTTAAGGCGCTAAAGTCCTGATTTCTCTCCATCGCTGCCACCCAGCGTTCGACCATCGACGGAGTCGCGATATTGTCCGCCTCCAGCGCAATGAAATATTCGCCTGTGGCCTCCCGCAATGCGCCATTCCAGGCCCGACCAATTCCAGCGTGAGGATCCTGTCTGAAGTGGAAGTCCGGATAGTGCCGCTCTTGTTCGGCGAATGCAGCGAGTGCTTCCGGATCCGTCGAGCCTCGATCGATTACGAATACTTCCAGATTCGCATAGGTCTGGCTCTGAATGCTCGCCAGTGATCGCGCAAGGGTGGCCGCCATGTTTTTGTACGCAAGTGCAACACTTACTCGCGGACGCTGAGTAGTCGTGGAGGCGGCCGCAACATTGGTCCCTAGCAGAGCTTGGTAGTTTTGCGCAACCTGTCGATTGTGCGCAGGGACGTTTACTACCTTGCCCAGGCGCGCGTGGAGAGATTGCCGGTCGTGGGGGCTAGCCTTTAAGTACCCGTTGAGGCAACGGATGAGGCCGTCGGGAGTTGGCTCGAACAACAGTTGCGACTGAAGCGCGGCGTCGGCAACGATTTCGGGAATACTGCCCACCCGCGCGGCGATGAACGGGATTGCGTGCACCATGCACTCGATCACGGTGTTGGGGAAATTGTCGATCAAGGAGGGAATGATCGCTAGCCGGTGACCCGCTGCCAGATATTGTCCGGCTTGCTCCTGGTCGAAATCCGTGATCAGTTTCACGCACCGGTTCGGCAGGCGAGAACGGATATAGTCGATGGTGCCCGTACCATCATCCAGGGGCGTTTCCTTGCCCAGGAACGTCACGCGAATGGCTGGGTCAAGCTCGTGCAGAGCCTCGATGAACAGTGCCAGTCCTTTTCGAATCTCCAGACGGCCAAAGAAAACAAGCTCGGGTTCCTCGGCCCAGTCCACTTCTCGCGCGACGTGGATCGCCTGCGGACTGGCGCAAGATACAACCTTTGCATCATCATTGACATGCCAGCCGAGGCCGCAAGCGTAATCGAGCATGTACCGGCCGGGACTAAGTTGAACATCGGCATGCTCAAACGCGTAGCGCTCGTAGTAAGCAAGAAACAACTCGTCCGGACACCTCAACCACGTCCGATTTGCCTCGCGCACCCACTGGCATGAGCCGTGCAGCTTGACCGCCAACTGCACGTCGAAGAAGGCCGCCGCTGTACGTTTCGCCTGGATCGAGCGATAGCCCAAGGCATGAAGTTCCGCGAACTCGACCAGGTCAAACCGATATCGCTCGTGAAGCTTCATGAGGGCGTGGCGAACGTGCTCGCTAAGCTGGATAAAATGGTTGGCATTTACCGTCTTGGTAATCTCGGCGGGAGGTGAAAATTCATCGAGCGTTGTGAAGCCGATCGCCGACCGCTCAAGCATCTGTAAAGCCTTGTGCGTCCCGTCCGAGGAGTCTAGCGGGGCAGTGTACAGTATGTGAACCCGCCATCCATGCTCCGCGAGGCAGTTCGCCAGAAGCCAATTGGCGGTGCCAATCCCCCCGTTCTTGTAAAGATAGGCAAGTTCATTCGTTACGATGCAGATGGAGCCAGGCGGGGGGGGCACGGCGCGGTTGCTGTCAACCATATGACCTCTTGAGGGCATCCTTCGGGGACCGAATGGGAGTTCTCGGCAAAGCAGTGCCTTGCGTGAAGCCAATTGGAAGTGAGAGAGAGAGTTCTGCCTCGTCGGTGCGTGCATGAACTGCAAACTTACTGTAGCACTAGCGTGAAAATTCTCGGGTGCCTTTTCCGGTAAGGAGAGTAACCAGGCATCTAGAAAAAATCAACCGGGGTAACTGAGCCAGGCATAACGATGCCTTCACCGCGGCCGGGACGGCGAAGGCAAGTGCGAGCCGCTATTGACCATCGTTGGTCGCCCTGATAAGAGTCCGCGGAGTTAATTCATCCTCTATCCGAGAGGGTGTGTCTTCTAGGCGCGCCAGCTGTCCGGGAGCGTCCTTCTCAGGCGATCACCTCTGAGCGCGGGTAGTGTTCGCCCATGTAACCGATTGAGCTTGTTATGAGGTGATCAGACCAGCGGGAGGTAGAGTAGATGAAGAGAGAATCTGCAATCGCCAATAAGTGCGTCCCCGTATCGTCCTCGGCGGGGGACAGAGGTTCGATCTCCTTGGTCCTGATCGTACGGAATGAAGAGGCCGGCCTGCGTGCCATTTTGCCGCGCATCGACCGGACGATCTTTCAGGAGTGCTTAGCCGTGGACGGTCACTCGACCGATCAGACCGACACCGTGTTGCAAGATTACGGCATCCCCAGGCACCTTCAACAGGAGCGCGGTCTTGGGGCCGCGATGCTTGAAGCGCGCCACCATGTCAAGTCGCACTCCTTCATCTTCTTCCATCCCGACGGCAACGAAGATCCTGCAGACCTGCCGCGCATGGCGCGGCTCTTGCGGGAGGGGCATCAATTTGTCGTGGCTTCGCGCATGATCCAGGGCGCACGCAACGAGGAAGACCATCAGTGGCTGAAATGGCGAAAGTTTGGCAACCAAGGTTTCGCTCTAGCGGCCAATCTCCTTTTCGCCTCCGGTGGAAATCGGACCAGCGACGTGACGAACGGCTTCCGCGGAATCACCTGTGCCGCGTTCGACCGCATGCAATTGACGTCTCGAGACCTGACGATGGATTATCAGATGGTCATCCGCGCCTTGAAATTAGGCATCCCGATCACCGAGTTCCCGACCTGTGAGAGCGCTCGCATTGCGGGTGAGACCAACTTCCCCAGCGTATCGACCGGACTGAGCGAGCTGCGACTGCTCTGGCGGGAAGTGCGAATGGGCCGCCGTCAGGTCGCATAATGTCGTTCGGGCTGATCGGGTTCAGGGGCACGGAAGCAGAGGAGCGAAGCAGATGTCACAAGGCTGGATCGTGGTGACGACGATCAACCCTCCGACGCCGGCGATCGAACGCATCAGCCGGTTGTGTGCGAATGGCTGGTCGGCGGTCGTCATCGGCGACACGAAAACGCCCAAGGATTGGAACTCCCCTGGGATCACCTACCTGAACGTGGAAGACCAGCGCCGACACTTCGGCGCTTTAGCCGATGCCCTCCCGTATCGCCACTATTGTCGAAAAAACCTCGGCTACCTGTACGCCATCCGGCACGGCGCGGAACTCATTCTCGAGACGGACGACGACAATATTCCGTACGACAGTTTTGGCGTCGGTGTCTCGCCGGAAGTGGGTGGCCGACTGGTGGAGGGGGCGGGATGGGTAAACATCTACAGTCACTTCGCGCCCACCAGCCGCATTTGGCCGAGGGGCCTTCCCCTCGATGCCATCAATGACGACGGCCGAGCGATTCCCCTGCAGGTTCCAGTCCGTTGCCCGATCCAACAGTTCCTGGTTGACAACGACCCCGACGTGGATGCCGTCTTCCGGCTCACGCACCGGGCGCCGGTCTATTTCGGGCGGGACTCCGCTCCCGCGGTGTTGGCGCCGGGCGCCTGGACGCCTTTCAATTCGCAGAACACCCTGTTCTTCCCCGAAGCGTTTCCCTTGCTTTACCTGCCTTGCCACGTGAGCTTTCGGATGACTGACATTTGGCGCTCGTTCGTTGCACAGGCCACCCTCCACGGCGCCGGCTCGTCGGTGGCATTTCATCCACCAACGGCGGAACAGATTCGCAATCCGCACGATCTGATGCTTGACTTCGGGGACGAAGTCATCGGCTATATGCGCAACCGCGAAATCGCTCGCGTGTTGCAGAATGTCCTGGAGAAGGCCCAAGGGCACGGAGACATCGCGCCGCAGCTCTGGAATGCACTCCACGGCATCGACATCATTCCTGACGCGGAAATGCCGCTGCTCGACGCGTGGTTCAAGGCCGTGGCTGTCGCCTCGAGCGAAGCGATCCATGGCGAGTCCGGAAATCGTTCCAACGCAGCCTGACAATCGGAACGCGCCGTCCACGGACTTTCCTTCCGATTGCCGTTTCACGATTGTTCTCGCGATGGCAGGCTCAAAGTGCGCCAAACGGGAGTGTAGATTCGGGGTACTGCATGAATCCGATTCGCTTTCGCTCAGTGTTTCAAGGGGCGTGGAGTGCGGCACGGACCGGCTTGGTGTGCTCGTCCATGGGATGTGTGATTCTGGGGATACTGATCTGGCAGGTGTTCCGGCCCGGGCTTCTCGACGGAGACGGCCTGGGCATGTGCGTTGCAGCCACAAGCAACCGCTACAACGACTGGAACCCTCCGGTGATGTCGCTCGTTCTACACGCCCTTATTGCGCATGGCGCCAAGTGGTACGATCTCATCACCCTTGCGCAGTGCGTCACGGGTTGTCTGGGTATCTACTCCCTCGCACGGGCGGTTGTGGTCTTTTGGTATGAGGACAAGCTTTCCGCCCGATACGCGTCAGCAGCTGCGTTTGCGGTGCTGCTGATCCTCCTGTCGCCGCTCTTTCCGGTGATGTACTATTTGGCCCATTTCGGCAAGGATACCTGGGCTGCCATTTGTCTCCTGTGGATTGGCAGCGTAAGCATACGCCTGCACATGAGTCCCGTCCGACGCCCGGTCGTATTTTGGGCGGTGCAAGTGCTTGCGCTCTACGCTCTATTTTTGTTGTTGTTTCAGGTGCGATATAACAGCATCTTGCTGCTTCCCTCCTTTTGCATCTTGGCGTTCCTGCTCTTGAAAACGATCGACTGGAGGTACGCGATACTGGGAGCCCTCGTAGCCGCAGTGTCTCCGTTTGCCGTCGATCATGCACTACACCGCGTTTTTCGGATCGAACGGGTCCATGCGGTGGACCAAATTCTGGCCACGGAACTGGTTGGCATGTGCCTCATGGACCAGCGAGTCCAGGAGGAATTTCCTTTCACCGCAGAACACCTGATCGAGCCGAAGTGGCGTCAGGAATACATCTGGGGCTGCGTCGAGCCACTGATGCACTGGTGGCCGACGGGCCCCGTCGTGAAGCAAGGCTATTCGATGGGCAGCCACGACCGCCTGGTCGCGGAATACCGAAAGGCAGCACTCGAACACCCTGGCCTTCTCGCCCGAGTCAAGGCCAAGGCCTTTTCCGCCACTCTGTTTGATGACATGCCGTTCTGGCACCACTGCGTGATCGATGACAACCCGTTCGGCATTCGACTGAATTCCCGCTTCGGCAAGGTCAGAAACACGTTATTGGCAGCAGATCAATGGGTCCAAACAGATCGGGCCCTTCGCTGGCTTGGCGGGCGTCATCTTCCCTGGCTGCTGGTGACGCTCCTGGCAATAATGATACTCAGCGTTCGTGTTGTTCAATGGCGAAGTGGCAAAATAATGTTCACGTTAGTCATCGTCTCCATGCCGTTCCTGTTCTATGTATCCAACGCCCTTGCGACGGCCCATCATGTGTTCCGATACATGTTCACCGCCACGGTCTTTGTGCAAGTATGCACGTTGGCCGCAGCGCTTGGATGGATTTTCCGAGCTTACTACGTGATGACGCTCTTGGATCGAGGCGAGATCGCCTGGAAGGTCTCGCCGACCGAGTCGTGTTGCCAACCGCAGGCCTGAAACAAGAAAGGCACGATCCTGGAGCGGAGGAGCCGTGCCCAGCGGCGAGTAGAGTTCTCAAGGGTGCAGCAGCGAAGGACCTTCGGCGAAGTGATGCCTGAATGGCCTTGACGTAAAACGCGGCCCGATCGTCGGCGGTCTTTCTTAATCGCCGACGATCGGGCCGCTGCCACCAAGCCCTCAGGCGAATGCGAAAGCCTACTGAATGAAGTTGCCCACCGCTTGGGGATTGATATAGAACGGACCGAATGCATTCGCACCGAATGCATTACCCACGATCGTATTGAACGACCCCCCTGGAAGCAGCGCGACGCCAAAAGCGGCGTTCGCGAACGGCCTTCCACTCCACGACCGGCCGATCCAATTGCCTAGAACGTAGTTGCCGGTGGCGCCGGAGATCACGACGCCATGGACCGTCTGACCACCGATCACATTGCCGCGGACTACATTCCCTGTAGATGCCGACTGGATGACAATTCCACTGCTCTGGCTGCCAACGATCGCAGTCTGATTCGCGTTCAGACCGATGACATTGTTTTCTATGTAGTTGTTATTGCCCGCCCCGCCCGGGGTGGTCCCCACGTAAATGCCGCCATTGATGTTGCCCGAAATGTAGTTCCCGCCCCATGCGTTGCCGATCGCGTTTCCGTTCGCTCCGAACGCAATAAGGACTCCCTGGCCGTTCGGGATCGCGTAGCTGCCTGTTGTGTTCATGCCGATGACGTTTCCGAACACAACATTTCCGATGGCGCTAGGTGCGTAGATTTCCACCCCGTGCACACCGTTGCCCGAGATCACATTCCCCGGGCCGATGAAGGATGACTGTGCGCCGGCACCTAAGAAGATGCCGCTCTGCGCGTTTCCGTAACCGGCTGCGGTGCTTCCAGTCGGGTCTGTTCCGATCCGATTGTAAGAAAAAATGTTAGAGGCGTAGACCGTGCCGCTCCACGTCTGGAGTGGATCCTCGCCAACATTGATCGCATTATAGGTGCCGGCGATCGTATTGTTGATGATCTTGTTAAAACCAGACTGGATCCCCAGACCGGACGAGAATGAAAACAACTGGCTATTCAGAAACACGCCGGCGGTCACGGGGTGGAACCCCATCCAGTTGTTCTGAATGGTATTGCCGCTCGAGTCTTTCAGGATTGTAATTGCGTTGGCCGTGTAGGCGTACATCCCCAACCCTTGAATCGTGGATCCTGAACTCGTGGTGCCCGAGGGATCCTTGGTCATCAGGAAGAGGCTGGGGACGGATGACGATCCGTGGATGTATATTAGCGGGGTTCCGTTGTAGCCGGGTTGCGAGTCACCCCGGATTACGACCTGGTCGGTTAGAAATAGCGTCTGGCTGAGGTTGATGATCTGTCGACCTGATCCTGGAATGTTGAAGTTAATGGTATCCATACCAGGCCTCTGGTCCGCCTGGGCAACCGCCCACGGTAGCGAACCGGATTGGCTGAGATTGCCCGACGTATTCGTCACTGTGAACGTGGCAGGCACTTCCCGGGCTTCCAACTCTTCCACGCGTGGAAGAAAGCGGCGTTCCGGGGCCTTGGCGGTTTTCGTTGCGCGGGACCGATTGAACAGGGAAGAGAGGAAGAACACCCTTGGTCTCCTAGTCGCAGGCGCAGAATGGCTATGAAATGAAGCAGAATCCAGTCGTTAAATAGTGAGCTTGTGCGTCAATGAAGGTCTAGCATAATTAAAGCAGTTTTGCCAAAAAAATGGCTCCGGCTGTGTGAAGGGGAGCCGTTTGACCGGCACATGTGCTCCAGGAACGATGTGCGTTTGATTATGAGAAAGGCTGACAGGATTTCGACATGCACTTTGGCGCAAAAAGTTTAACATCAACAGCTTGTGTTGACATTTCCTGTGATGTGAGGCAGGATCTCGGCAGTTGCCGGAAGTGACGAGTTATGCTTGTTTTTCAATTCTAGGTCGCGACATTTTGAAGGTGGGTAACGAAGGAGCGAATTTGAGCAGCCGGCCAGAAGTGATGACTCTGCAGAAGGATGCGTTCCGTCGCCAAGGGCAGGCGTGTCCGTGGATGGCCGTACGTTCGCGGTCGAGCGCGCGTCAGAAGCCTGAATCTAGCCCCAGCTGTTTCATGCCGCATGGCGAATCGAGACCGTGTTGGGGTTGACGGCATCAAGATCCGCATCGACCATTCGATGCACGAGCTCCTCGAAGCTCACGTCCGGCTGCCAGCCCAAGTGCTTCTGCGCTTTTGAAGGATCGGCCAGCAACAGGTCGACTTCCGCGGGTCGGTAGAACTGCGGATCGATCACCACATGGTTGTGCCAGTCCAGCCCGGCCCGCTCGAACGCGATGGCGACAAACTCCTCGACAGAATGGGTTTCGCCCGTGCCGATGACATAATCATCGGGTTCCGTTTGCTGAAGCATCAACCACATGGCGCGGACGTAATCGCCCGCAAACCCCCAGTCACGTCGGGCTTGCAGGTTCCCTAGCCGGAGTTCGTGATCCAAGCCGTGCTTGATCCGGGCAACGCCCTGGGTGATCTTTCGTGTCACGAATTCCATCCCCCGCCGGGGGGATTCGTGATTGAAGAGGATCCCCGAGCATGCGAACAGCCCGTAGCTTTCGCGGTAATTGACGGTGATATAGTGGCCGTAGACCTTGGCCACACCATAGGGGCTGCGCGGATGAAATGGTGTCTCCTCGCTTTGCGGCGTGTGGCGTACCTTGCCGAACATCTCGCTACTGGAAGCCTGATAGAACCGGGTTTGCGGACAATTCTCCCGAATCGCGTCAAGCAGACGAGTGACGCCCACGGCGGTGAATTCGGCAGTGAGTACGGGTTGCTGCCAACTCGTTGGCACGAAGGACATCGCCGCCAAGTTGTAGACTTCGTCCGGTTGAACCTGTCGAATCAGGTGAGCCAACGAGGTCGAGTCCAACAGGTCGGCCTGGTGAAGTTCAACGCGGCCACGAAGATGCTCGATTCGCGAAAAGTTCTCGGTGCTGGCACGGCGGACCATCCCACAAACGCGATAGTCCCGCGCTAGCAAGAACTCGGCCAGATAGCTGCCGTCCTGGCCCGTAATGCCGGTAATGAGCGCGGTTTTCATCGTTATCTCTGCTTCGGTTTTAACGCCAGGTGCTCTGGGCGTTAGCGAAATGTGCATTGGGACACCGTCTGCGAATAGCCAGTTCACTGAACAGCCGCAAGTCCGATGTGAGCAATTTCACCCCTGGGAATGACCTTGTCGTCATGCTGCGGCAGCGATGGCGCTGCGGTTGGCCGAATACCAGTCAATGGTACGCTCCAGACCCTGGGTCAAGGATACCGCTGCCTCGAAGCCGAACAATTCCCGCGCCCGAGTGGTGTCCAGGCAGCGCCGGGGCTGGCCATCGGGCTTACTCGGGTCGAAGACGATTTTCCCCTTGAACCCGACCTTTCGCGCCACCAGTTCGGTCAGGTCCTTGATGCTGATTTCGCTTCCTGAGCCAATGTTGACCGGATCGGACGTTTCCAGTCGCTCCACGGCCAGATGGATCGCCCGAGCGGCATCCGCCACGTAGAGGAACTCTCGTGTTGGCGTCCCCGTTCCCCAGGCCGGCACTACCGATTCGCCCCGGTCACGCGCTTCGACGAACTTGCGGATCAACGCTGGAATGACGTGGGAGCTCTCCAGGTCGAAATTGTCACCGGGGCCGTACAGATTGACGGGTAGCACATTGATTCCGTTAAATCCGTATTGTTGTCGATACGCTTGCAGCTGCACGATGAGCAGCTTCTTGGCGAGCCCGTAGGGAGCATTGGTCTCCTCGGGGTAGCCGTTCCACAAGTCGCTTTCCTTGAACGGAATCGGGGCAAACTTCGGATAAGAGCAGATGGTGCCGACTTGAACGAACTTCTCGACACCCATCTGGCGACATTGTTCGATGAGCTGAGCGCCCATGATGAGATTGGCGTACAGGAAGGATCCAGGATTGAGACGATTTGCGCCGATGCCTCCGACCTTGGCCGCCAAGTGGATGACGACGTCGGGCCGCTGCTGCATGAGCAGTCGTCGGACCGCCCCCTCGTTCGTCAGATCGAACTGAGCGCTGCGTGGCACGAAGACCTGGCGGCAGCCAGCCTGCCGCAACTGGCCGACCAGGTGTTGTCCGAGAAAGCCAGAACCACCCGTGACGATGATCCGCTTGCCTTTCAGTTCCATGGGCACTCTCCCCCTCTTTTCCGCGATTTCCAGGCCTGCATCGCCACCGCTGCACTGCCGCTTTGCGTTTCAGCCCCCAAGCAAGGTCGGGCGGATAGCATGGCACCGCTGACGTTGTCAAGCCCACTGCGTCTCGAACATCCTCGAAACCGCTCTTGCTGTCGCATGCTCGCGGTTTGCAGAATTGAAGAGGAACATGCACGCCGACTTCGGCTGCGGACCGCTGCACCGTCACCAGACGGTGAATAACGGCGAACGTGAGTCACCCAGCTACTGCTGTAAACACCTTCTACCCCGATGAAACCTTAGCTGGTTTGGACTTACATTTACGACTTTCTTGCAATAACCGATGGGCCGACTTATGGCAGCGCTTTCCCGAATGCTCCGACGGTCGGCGCTTTTGCGGCGGTGCTTTCTTCCAAGCATCGTCCCAGACCGCCTTCAACAGCTTTCGCAAGCGGCGG
>JAIEMG010000387.1 GCA_019752375.1 Gemmataceae bacterium
TCATCCGGTTTCAGGCCCCGCATGAATCACCAAGGCCCCCTAATTTCATGGGAAAACTCTCCGGATAGACTCTCACTGGGCTGGAGTGGCTCACCTTGCGAAGCAACAGGGTTCTCCTGACGCTGCTGCCACCCACGGATCAGGGCCGCGTACTTCTGTTTGCTAGCGGGGGTATTGTAGCGGCCCAGGTAATAGTCGTGGTCGTCGATGGTGACAACGCCACAGTCACGGGCCTTGTGGTGCCGGTAGGCAGGAAGAGCACCTTTCCTCAGTCGGGACATGGTGTGCTGACTCCGGAATAATCCAGTACGGTGTACTGGATTTCGGGTTCAGCCGCCATTCCCGACAGTCGGGAGGTTAGCGAAAGTCGCTATCGGCTAAGGACTTATGATTGGGCGCTACAGGACTTGAACCTGTGACCCCCAGCGTGTCGAGCTGGTGCTCTAGCCAACTGAGCTAAGCGCCCCCCACAAACCCTAGAGATTGACGGCAGGCTGGTCAAGGGTAAAGTGCGATCCGAGCTCCAATTCCCATCGTGGCCAAGGTTTGAGGTTCAGCGCAGGGTTCAGGCGTGTCGTCGAGGGGAAATGACGGGTTCAGGTCGTCCCGTGCTTCATTCCCTCGATGACACTTACCTCAGACTTCGTCGGCACGATGCGTGCGAGGTCAAAGCCGGCGGCGGCGTAGAGTTGACGGTATTCGTCCGCGGTCCGCTCCTTGCCGCCGGGGACGACGAGCATGGCCAGGTCCAAGAGCTTGGTGAAACACGGATCGTTGCCCGGCGGAACGACGCCTTCGATCAGGAGCAACCGGCTACCGGCGCCCATGGCCTTGTGGACGTTGCGCAGGATGGTGAGCGATTTCTCGTCGTCCCAATCGTGGATGATATGCCGCATCAGGTAAGCATCGGCGCCGGTGGGGATGGACTCGAAGAAGCTGCCGCCGATGACCTCGCAGCGGCCGTCCAATCCGGCGGCGCGCAGATTGGCCTTCGCCCGCTCCGCGACGCCGGGGAGGTCATAGAGGATGCCGCGCAGCTGGGGATGGCGCGTCAATGCGGCGGTGAGCAGACTGCCGTTGCCGCCGCCGACGTCCGCGAGCACGCCGATGCCGGCGAAATCGTAGGCGTCCAGCATGGCGGCGGTCTCGCGGCCGTGGACGCCGACCATCGCTGCATCAAAGGTCTTCGCCTGTTCTTCGTGCTTGGAGAGATAATCGAAGATTGGCATGCCGAAGACCTTGTCGAACGCGGTCTTGCCGGTCTGCACGCTATAGAGCAGTTCGCCCCAGGCACGATACTGCTCCTCGCCGATCATGAGCGCCAGCGACCGCTGCGAACCCGGCGCGTCGGCGCGGAGGCATTCGGCCAATGGCGTCAGGGCGAAACGGCCATCGCCCTGCTCGACGAAGATGCCGAGGCTCGCCAGGGCGCGCAGCAGGCGATAGAGCGATGCGGCATGGGTTGCCGTGGCGGCGGCGAGTTCGGCGGCGCTGCGCGGACCGTCCTTCAACAGGTCCGCGATCTTCAGTTTAGCGGCCACGTAAACGGCCTGCCCCAGCCAGTGGCCGGTCAACAGACGGCCCATCTGCTCCTGGGGCGTCAACGGTTCCATGCGTCGATCCTTTCGTCAAATGGACAGCATGCAGGGGACGGTTCGAAGGCATTGTATGCACCGATAAAGCCGTGCAGACCGCGAGGCCGTGCAACCAAACGGAGTCAGCGTTCGGAATGGTGACATGTGAGTGAAGACGGTTGTCGGGACGAGTCGATTTCCTAAGCTACTCCACTCACGCGTTGGAAGCGGCTCGGCAGGCTGCGCGCTGAGCGATCCGAGAAGGGGGGCAGAGGAGGTGCAGGGAATGACGAAGCAACCGGAACGGCGTGCCGCCCCACGCGACCACAAGCTGGTGCGGGTCTTTGTCTCCGACCCGGCCGACGCCCTGGACGAGGTCTACACGGGCTGGATCACCGATCGCTCCAAGGGCGGCATTTGCCTGTCGTTCCCGCGCCTGGATGCCGATGCGGGCAACGTCTTGATGGTGCAGCCGGTCTCGACGACGGAGGGATTGCCGTGGGTCGAGGTGCGCATCAAGCACCGGCGCTGCAAGGCTAACCGGGTCGAGTTCGGCTGCGAGTTCGTCCACCTGCACGGCTGGGAGCGGACGCTGTTGCTGGGGTGAGCCAAGGCGTGAAAAAAGGCAAGCAGGATGCTTGCCCCACGGACGACTCAGTCCGGCAGCGGGTGCTTTCGAAAGAAGTCCCAGATCAGGTCGTTGGCCGACACGTTGAGCGCCGACTTACCGATCCAGTCCACGGGCGGTTTCTGGCCGGGCCAGGTGTGGCCCCCGCCTTCGACGACCACCACAATGACTTCTGAACCCGCCTTGCCCGGCCCGTAAGTCGTGCGGACCACTTTCAACTCGTCGCCGTTCTTCGAGAGCTGATCGGTCGCCTTGGGCTTGACCGGGCAGTCGTTCAGCTTGATCCAGGTATGGATCGTATCCTCCAGGGACTTGAACTTCACGAAGCGAGCGTGCAGCAGCGATGGCCCCCCGATGGGCACGAGCGGGTCCTTGGTGCCGTGGAAGTGCAGGACCGGCACCGCTCGCTTCGGCTTGCACTCGTCCTCGGTGGCGACCGCGCCGGAGACGGAAGCAATGGCAGCGATGCGGTCGGACATCTCCGCGGCCAGGCGATAGCACATCATCGCACCGTTGCTGAGTCCGCAGGCGTAGACGCGTTTCGTGTCGATGTTGGCAATCATTTCCACGTCATCGAGCACCTTGCGAAGGAACGCCACATCATCGGTGGTGTTTCCCATCCAACCTTTTGGGCCAGTCGCGTTCCAGGTGAGCAAGAGAGGGCTGGACCCGGTGCCATTGGGATAAACGACGATGAAGCCGTCCTTGTCCGCCTTGGCGCTCAGGTCGCTGAACTCGATCATCTGTTCGGCGTTCATCGTCGCGCCGTGCAGGGCAAGCACCAGGGGCGTCGGTTTCTTGGGATCGTAGCTCTTGGGCACGTGTATCAGGTAGGAACGCGCCTGTTTGTCCACTTCCAGACGGCGCATGTGATCGCCGGCCGTCAGCGGTTGCGGCGGAGCGGCGAGCAACAGGGCGATGGTTGCCGTGCAAAGCATCATGAGCGGCCTCGGTTCAGAGTAATTCCTTCCATCCATTCTACTGAGCGACGGCAGAGGTGGTTTCAGGGAACGCGGACCGTTCTTTGACCCCGGCCAATTCCGCACCTACACTGCCAGGTAGATGGACGCCCGTATCTAGTTCGCTCCAAGGATCACGATCTTGCCGTCACTTGACACCTACCTGGACGAGCTCGCCGGTGTCGCCCACGCGGAGGGCGGCTGGGGCTACGAGCCCGGCCAGCCATCCCAGCCGGAGCCGACCTGCCTGGCACTGCTTGCGCTGTCGCTTCAGCGCGAGCGCTTCGCTGGTGCGATCGACGGCGGGCTGCGGTTCCTCGAAAGCCGGCGTGCCGCGGACGATTCGTATCGCGCCAGCCGGGTGGAAGCGGTCTGGCCGACGGCGCAGGTGGTGTTCACCCTCTCTACGCTCGGGCTTTCCCCGGAGCAAGTGCTTCCCGGTGCGTCTCGCCTGCTGGCCTTCAAGGGCGAAACGGTCAAAGACCCGGACGTGGGCGCCTGCCAGGACATTGACGTCAAACTGGTCGGCTGGCCGTGGGGCGAAGGGAACTTCTCCTGGGTGGAGCCCACCGCATGGGCGATACTGGCACTGCGGCGTGCCGGCTTCGGGCATAACGAACGCGTGGGCGAAGGCACGAAGCTGCTGCTGGATCGCGCCTTCGATGAAGGCGGCATCAACTACGGCAACCGAGTCATCTTCGGCAAGACGACGGAGCCGGTGCCGACCCCGACGGCCCTGATGCTGCTGGCGCTGCAAGTTCCCGGGATCGACCATCCACGTATCGCCGCAGCGCTCGGCTACCTGGAACAGACCGCAGCCGTCACCGATGATCTGGAACACCTCTGCTGGGCCAAGTTGGCACTGGAAGTCCACGGCCGCGAAGTCTCCGGCATCGCCGAGAAGATCCATGCTGCACGCGAGACACGCCTGGCGTCCCGCTGGCTTCGCCTGTCGGTCATGCGAGATGCCCTGACCTGCCTGGCGCTGACCGCCAACGCCAACCATCCCTTCAATCTGCGTACGCTTGGCCCAGCCAGCGAAGGCTCTGGCCAGGCTGCGACGCCGGTCAAGCTTGGCCGCCCGATCGGAGAGCGCGTCAAGGGTGCGTTCCAGGGGTTCGCGGTCAAGGCGCTGGCGCAGCTTCGGCAGCCGCCGCTCCAGAGTACGGTTCATATCGCACCCGTGGCGGATTACAACGCCGACCTGGCGGACACGCTGGCCCGGCAATACGAATCGTTTCGCGAACGGGTGCCGCTCAAGGGCAAACGGGTCGTCCTCAAGCCGAACCTGGTCGAATACCACCGCGACAAGGTCATCAACACGCATCCCAACGTCATTGCAGCCGTCATCGAGCTGTGCAAGCGCGAAGGCGCGGGGGAAATTATCGTGGCCGAGGGCCCAGGGCACTGGCGCAATGTGGAGTACCTGGTCAGCGCCAGTGGTCTGGGCGATGTGCTGCGTCATTACTCGGTCCGGTTTGTCGATCTCAACCACGACGAGCCGGTCCGACAGGTGAACCTCGGCCGCGCCACCGGCCTGCAACATCTGTACATGACGCGGACAGTCGTTTCGGCCGAGGTGTTGATCTCGCTGCCGAAGTTGAAGACCCATCACTGGGCGGGGGCGACGCTGTCGCTCAAGAACCTGTTCGGGACGATGCCGGGGACCTGCTACGGCTGGCCCAAGAACGAATTGCACTGGCGCGGCATCGACAACAGCATCATCGACATCGCCCTGACGCGGACGCCGGACCTGGCGATTGTCGATGGCATCGTCGGCATGGAAGGCGACGGCCCACTGAATGGCGTGGCCCGGCCGCTGGGCGTGCTCATCATGGGGAACGACTGCCTGGCGGTGGACGCAACCTGCTGCCGGCTGATGCAGCTCGACCCGGAACAGGTTCCCTACATGCAATTGGGGCAGTTCAAGAAGCTAGGACGACTGCGCGAGGCGGAAATTTCGCAGCTGGGCGAGGTCATCGCGGCACGGGCTCAGCCGTTTGAGACATTGCCGGAGTTCCGCAAGTGGTATCGCGGGCGGACGGCGTAGCGCCTATGCGCCAAGATGGCCAAGAAATCGCCTGAGGCGATCGTAAGCCGTCGTGGGATCGACAGCGGCGGGTTGCTCTGTGCGTCGGCCGTGCGCCACCCAGTTGCGATACCGCCGAACTTGATTGACCTGCTCGATGAGGTTCACGTCGAATTCCTTGTAGGGTTCGAGCACTTTGAAAAAGCTGCCGTGCTCGATGCCTTCTTTCATGTCATCGAGAGCACGCTTGATGGCCACGTGACGCAGCGGCGGCAACTCTGCCTCCACGTCGGCCAGAACCCGCTCGCGAATGGTGGCTTCGAACACAGAGAAGAGGAGCAACACGCACAGGTCGTCGAGATCGTCTAGGACCGATTGCGAGTCGTCGAGAATCTCCGCAGAGGTAAGTTCCCTCAGGTAATCGTCGCGCCCGAGGTCGCCGTCCCACGGTAGACTGTTCCAGTGTTTTTCGCCCAGCCGCCCCATCGTTCGGGCCAGGCGGCGCGCCGACTCATACCAGCGCCAGGCGTCTGCAAGAGAAGCAATCACGACAGCAACGCCTGGAGGATGGCCTCGAACTGCTCCCGATCGAGCGGCCGAATGTCAGAGCGCTCATCCTGGACCAGCCATTGCTCCTCGGCGGCGTCATTCAATTTGCGATAGACAAGGTACTTATATGCGCCGTTGGTGATGTCGACACGGCCCTCGGCATTCTCGTGGCCAGGCTCCGCGTACGGCCCCAGGTGAGCGAGGACCGCGCGGCCGACCGGCACCACCTTCACCGTGCGCTCCCCAAAGTGAATGGCCAGCCCCTTGATGTGGTAGGTGCCGAGGAACTGTTCGCGTTTCTCAAACGCCAATGGTTCGAGGTCGAGGAGTTCCGCCGTCTGCGAGTCGGCGAGCCAAGTACGCAGTTGCGCGAGTAACCGGTCCACGGCCACGATCCATTCTTCACGGCTCTGGCGCCGCCGCATCTCTTCGCGAGGGGCATTCTTGAGAAGGAATTCACGAAGTGTCATCGGGGACCTCCAGCACCTGGCCGTATAAGCCCGATTCTATCAGACGAGGGCTCAGAAAATTTTGTCCAAAAGCCGTCGCTGACTTCTCATCCGTCCCCCACCGGCTCCAGCAACTCCTTGAAGTCCCCCGGAAACGCCGCCCAGGACGCGCGATACGTTTCTTCCAGCGGCGCCGGAACGTACTCGTCGTCGGTCAAGAAGATGGGCAACGCAGGCAGGTCGTCCCCCACGGCGACCGGCTCGACATAGGCCGTCTTCATTAGCGCGGCACGGTACGCAGCCACAGTCAACGGCTTGTCTAGGGGCAAGGCGAACGGCTGGTCGACGATTTCGTCCCAGATGGCCTTGTGGATGCCTTGCGGATCGCGCGATGACGGAGGGAAAAGGTCCACCACCAGCAGGTGAATGCCCTGCCCGATCAGGTCGGCGGCCTTGCGGACGAATACATGCAGTGCGTTCACGCTGCTCTTGTTGCCTGGTGACACGATCTCGATGACGGCCACCGTCAGTCCGTGCCGGTGCTGGATGCGGATGCGGTTGGCCCGACGGGCATATGTGTCCTCCTCGGCCTCGACGACGAAGCGTGCACGCGGCGGGATCGTGGCGACCGCCAATCCGCCGACCGGTTCGCCCCGGTCGCTATCCTTCGGCCTGCGATTGAGGGTAAGCACGTCCGGGATCGGGCCACCGATCTGCTGATCCGCAAGCGCAACGTAACCCGGTGGCAGGCGGCCGGCGTTGAGCGAGCGGCGCAGTTCGATCATCCAGTCCTGGTGGAAGTCGTGAAACAGGCCGGCGTCGACACGTGTCCAGTCATGAATGGGCAAGGTAGAGATCCTCCGCAGTTGCGCTCATCCCGTACCTCATGTTCGGCCGAAACGACTCATGCCGGCGCTTTAGTTAACTGGCCGTCGAAGGCATCGGCAGGGAGCAGACCGCGAGCGTCGAGCACCGCGCGTACGTTTTCCACCTCCGGCGGTTTCACCGCATCCAGGTCATGGTAGGGTCGGAACAAGAACAGCGTGTTCGATTCCGCGTGTTCAAGCCCGATACCAGTCGCGCGGCGCTGTTCGCGGAAACCCAGCCGAGTTAGCACGGTCCGTAGCTGTCCATAAGTCACAGGTTCAGGCATTTTCACCCGCTCCCTTCCTCCAGGCAACCCATGCGTCTTGCTTCCGGCGGCGCCATTCTCGAATTGCTTGCTCGCCGACCACCTGGGTCATATCAACGTGAACCGTGAGGCGGCTTCCCCGACGTGACAACGCGAACAGCTTGCCGCTTCCGAACTCGCGCTGAACGTGCAGCCAGTAAGCTCGATCCTTCGTCGCATCGTAGACGACGAAGATAACGGGATACTGCTCATCAATCCAGGATACCAAGTCCCTGCGTTCGATGCGAATCGCAAGAGAATCAGCGTCTTTGGGTCGTTTCGGACGGACGGTTGCCTTCACTTGGAGCCAGATGAGACCCGGCTCTACATCACCACGAGTGCTGTAGGTCGTGAGTGCGAGATCCAGACCGTAATCCGGGCCGATCCGTTTCACGGTGTACCCGCACCGAAGGATGTGCCCTTCGACATGATGCACGCCCAGGTCGGCGAGCACATGTTCTCGCGTGCGCCGCTTCCTCGGCTCAAACTGCCGCCCTTTCGACAAGGCTCGGACCTCCAGAGATGACGCCATTCACTGGTTCCGCCCGGAATCGCAGGACAGGAGGAGTGGTAGGTTGGCGCGAAGTCCTTTCGTCCTCCCGGACCTCAGCCGATTTCGAACTTGCCGAGAATTCGATTCCGGCGTCGACACGTGTCCAGTCATGAATGGGCAAGGTAGGGGGCCTCCGCGGTTGGCGGTATTGTACCTCACGGGCCGCCCGCCGCGAAACGAACGCGCTTCAAGTGGCGATTTCAGCCGGAGTTGCCGCCTTGTGTGCCTGCCTTGATTTGTCCCAGAGCGAACACTACAATTCCACAGGGATAGCACGGTTCTTTCACTTGCACCGGGACACTCTCCCTTCGAGTCACTTTCACGCGCTTTCCCCAGGACGTCTCCCTACTCCCTGGGCACCGTACGCCCAGCGCGGGCAGCCGCGGCGGAGACCTCGACACCCGTCGAAGCTGCGTCCGCATCGGTCGAAGGGTGGCAACGATGGTACTGACACTGACATAACATCCACGTGGTTCTCCCGGCCCTCGCCTCACGCGAACGCCCTGCGCGGCGGTCAGAACCGGGATTGGCGGAGACGGCTGGAAATGTATGAACGCTTTACCGACCGCGCTCGCAAGGTGATGCAGCTGGCCAACCAGGAGGCCCAGCGCTTCAACCACGAGTACATCGGCACCGAACACATTCTCCTGGGGCTGGTCAAGGAAGGTTCCGGCGTTGCGGCCAACGTCCTCAAGAACCTCGACATCGACCTGCGCAAGATCCGCCTGGAAGTGGAGAAGATCGTTCAGTCCGGGCCCGACATGGTCACCATGGGCAAGCTGCCCCAGACGCCGCGGGCCAAAAAAGTCATCGAATACTCCATCGAAGAGGCACGCAACCTCAACCACAACTACGTAGGCACGGAACACCTGCTGCTGGGTCTCCTGCGCGAGCAGGAGGGCGTGGCTGCCCAGGTCCTCATGAACCTCGGGCTCAAGCTGGAAGACGTGCGCGAGGAGGTACTGAACTTGCTGGGCCACAATATGGACTCGGGCGAAAGCAGTGGGGAACGGACCGCAGCCAAGGGCAAGTCCAAGACCCCGGCGTTGGACAGCTTTGGCCGCGACCTCACCGAGCTGGCCCGCCAAGGCAAGCTGGACCCGGTGATCGGCCGCGCCAACGAGATCGAGCGCGTCATCCAGGTCCTCAGCCGACGCACCAAGAACAACCCGGTGCTGCTCGGCGAGGCCGGCGTCGGCAAGACCGCCATCGTCGAAGGGCTGGCCCAGCTCGTCGTCGACAGCAACGTGCCGGAGCTGCTCCGCGACCGCCGCATCGTCGTGCTCGACCTGGCGATGATGGTCGCCGGCACCAAGTATCGCGGCCAGTTCGAGGAACGCATCAAGGCCGTCATGAACGAGGTCCGCCGCGCCAAGAACACCATCCTCTTCATCGACGAATTGCACACCCTCGTCGGTGCCGGTGGTGCGGAAGGCGCGATCGACGCGTCCAACGTGCTCAAGCCGGCCCTGGCCCGCGGCGAGATCCAGTGCATCGGCGCCACCACGCTGGACGAATACCGCAAGTACATCGAAAAGGATGCTGCCCTGGCCCGTCGCTTCCAGGAGATCATCGTCAACCCGCCGACGCGCGAGGAGACGGTCGAGATCCTTCGCGGCCTACGCGATCGCTACGAGGCGCATCACCGCGTCCAGATCAAGGACGAGGCGCTGGCCGGAGCCGTCGAGCTGTCCGACCGCTACATCAGCGGCCGCTGCCTGCCGGACAAGGCGATCGACGTCATCGACGAGGCCGGCGCTCGCGTCCGTCTCAAGGCGATGACCCGGCCGCCGGACCTGAAGGAGCTGGACGCCAAGATCGAGCAGCTCAACCAGGAGAAGGAAGCCGCCGTCGCCGAGCAGGACTTCGAGAAGGCGGCCCACCTGCGCGACCAGGCCGACAAGGAAAAGAAGAAGAAGGAATCGATCACCCGCGAGTGGCGCGAGCGCTCCAAGGAGATCGACGGCGTGGTCGACGAGGAAGTGATCCGCGAGGTGGTCAGCAAGATCACCGGCGTGCCGCTCAAGCGGATCGACACCGACGAGACGCATCGTCTCCTCAAGATGGAAGACGAGCTGCACAAGATCGTCATCAGCCAGCACGAAGCGATCGTGCGCATTGCCAAGGCTGTCCGCAAGAGCCGGGCCGGCTTGAAGGACCCCAAGCGTCCGATCGGCTCGTTCATCTTTGCCGGCCCCACGGGCGTCGGCAAGACGTTGCTGGCCAAGCGGCTCGCGCACTTCATGTTCGGCGATGAGAACAACCTCGTGCAGCTCGACATGTCCGAGTACATGGAGAAGCACAACGTCAGCCGTCTGACGGGCGCTCCTCCGGGCTATATCGGCTACGAAGAAGGCGGCCAGCTGACCGAGAAGATCCGCCGCAAGCCGTACAGCGTCGTCCTGCTCGACGAAATCGAGAAGGCGCATCCGGACGTCTGGAACATCCTGCTCCAGATCATGGAAGAAGGCCGTCTGACCGACAACGTGGGCCGGACCGTGGACTTCAAGAACACGATCCTGATCATGACCACGAACATCGGCGCCGAGCAGATCGTCGGCAAGGCGGAGTTCAATGCCTTCCGCAAGAAGGACGCCGATACGAACTACGAACGCATGAAGGAAGTGCTCAAGCAGGAGATGGAGAAGGCGTTCCGGCCGGAGTTCCTCAACCGTCTGGACGACATCATCGTCTTCCGCAGCCTGACGAAGGACGACATGAAGTTCATCGTCAAGATCGAGCTCGAGAAAGTGTCCAAGCGTCTGAAGGAAAAGGGCTTCGCCTTGGTCCTGAACGAGGAAGCCGAGCAGCTTTTGATCGACAAGGGCTTCAGCCCCGAGTTCGGCGCTCGTCCGCTCAAGAGGACGATCGAAAGTCAGATCGAGGATCCGCTGTCGGAAGACCTGCTCCGCGGCACCTATGTCGGCAAGGACACGATCCTCGTCAAGGTGGCGCAGGACGGCGACGAGAAGAGACTGACCTTCGAAGGCACGGGCGCCGCGCCCTCCGGCGGTGAGCTGGTGGGTGCGGGCTCAGGCGAGAGCAAGAACTGAGTCGCAGGTATTGTGAAATGAATCGCGGGGCTGAATCCGAGAGGGTTCGGCCCCGTTTTCTGTTTGCGCGGCGATCCAAGCACCTACCAATCGCGGAGAAGAATGATGTTGGGGAAATCCAGCTTGACCGCGTTATGAAGGGGCTCGTCTGCCGTGACGCTACTGATCTTCAAGTCATCGGCCAAAGCGACGAACAGGGCGTCGTAAATGGCACGATCGTATTTGAGACCGATTTCGAGTGCCGGTTGGAGCAACCGTTGCGCAGGTTCGACATAAAGGTTAGTGAGCGATTCCAGTTTCTGGAGTTGCTGGCGCGAATCGGCGGCGGAAGCCAGACCCCTGTGATGTTGCTTCCAGATCGCATTGGCCACTTCTACGAGCGCCAGGTCGAGTACTACGAGCCGATTCCCTTTCAGCGTCACGTCGATGAGGAGTTGCTCCGCCTTCGGCGTATCGGTTTCCGGCAAGAACCACTTGGCGACCACGCTGCTGTCAACGAGAACATCGCTCATCGGCGCCTATCCTCGGCAATGTCGATGGCGCTATCAGGGAAATAACCGTGTTCCTCAAACAACTTTTGCCGCATTTCCTGAACGCCCCGCAGCCATTCGAGCACGTCTTCTTTCTTGGCAATCGGCTGCACCTGCAGATGGACGCGTGCGTTCTCGGGCAAGTTGACATCGCCTAGAGGTTTGAAGACTCCTCCGGAGAAGACGGCCTCAATTGATTGCATACGGCACCTCGCAACGAGATTGTTCTGCTGGATTATACCTTCGAGCAGCACAACTGGGGATGGCACCAACGCAAAAACGGAGTCGGGCGATCCACGGGCCGGGGGTGGGCGCCGCAGACCGCCCGATCTCCTGGGAGGGAGGGGAACGTCTGAAGCGTGTGAGTTGGCTTTGAAGAAGGTCCGCTCAACGCCTCATGCCCTTACTACGCAGGCATACGAGGGTCGGTTCGTGCGGTTCGCAATAAGATGCACTTGCTCAGCCGAACGCTCGGCAACTCGACCAGGACATGGAGCAGGTGCGCTGCACCGAAGCTGGCGACGATTGACGCGAGCACAAGCAGCGCATCGCCCCACGGCTGCGGCAGCCGCTCGGTAAATGGGGCTCCCCAGTCTCGGACCAGCTCGCCGATCAGGAAATGGATGAGATACAGGCTGTACGAAATGCGGCCCAGGTACTGAAATACGGCACCGCCGAGAAGGTCGTGCAGCCGGCCCAGGCGGGCGACGGCGACGATGCTCGACGCCGTCAGCAGCGCCACGAAGATTCGCGTGTCCCATTGATGAAGCAAGAGTCCACCCGCCGTCGCGACGGCGCCGATCAGCCACCCCGCCGAGACCCGCCCAAAAACGAACCATGCCGCGATGACGCCGAGGAAGAACGCGTACCACGATGGCAGAAACAGGCCGGCGATCGGGCATGGCACCAGGCCGCACACATTGCCAATGGACAGCAGCGCCAGCGGAAGGAACACGAAAAGGCGCGCCGGCGTTTCACGCAGGCCGGTTCGACCGATTCGCTGCGCGAGTCCGGTGAGCAGGACAAAGACCAGGTAGAACTGCACTTCCAGGCAAAGCGTCCAGCCCACGCTGACGATGATCGGACAACCCGCGAACTTGTTCGCGTAACAGAGGTTGGTGGCAAGCACCACCGCATCGGCCGTGCCGGTGCGTTCCGCGAATGTGCCGTGGCGAAGAAGGATGATCGCATACGTCAGAAAGATCATTGTCCAGTAGGGCGGATCGAGACGCAGCGAGCGCCGCAGCGCGAAACGGCCAATGTAACTCGGCGTCACGGCGGCGTCGCGCAGGTTATAGGCGATGACGAAGCCACTGAGGACGAAGAAGACGTCTACTCCCAGCCAGCCGCGTTCGAAGACGTGCCGAAACGGCCCCAGCCACGGCAGCAACGGAAAGCCGAGATGATAGAGGAGCACCCAGCACGCCGCGATGCCGCGCAGCGCGTCGATGTACGCGAAGCGCTGCCGGTCACCACCGGGCGCTGGACTGTGGCGCACGGCTGCGAGGCCGCGCAGACCCAGGCGAAACGGCCGTGCCAGCGACGAACCGAGGATCAAGGCGAACGCCCTCCGTGGCGGTCAAGTGAGGCAAGCCCGGCAAACGGCATTAACGTCCATTCGCCCGAAAAAATCCAGGCGAGTCCGGTGATTCAGGACGTTTCCACGAGAGAGTGCAGCAGCTCGGCCGGATGCACCGCCTTGCGCCCCGTGAAATGCTCGATCTGCAGCCGACACGAGAAGCCGGGCGCGACGATGACGGTGTCCGCATCAGCAGCCCGAATAGCAGGAAAGAGGCGTTGCTCGCCGACCCGGCGCGAAATCTCGTAGTGCTCCTTCTCGTAACCGAACGAGCCCGCCATTCCGCAACAGCCGGCATCGACGTCGATGACTTCGGCGCCCGGGATGCGGCGCAGGAGCTTCATCAGCGGGCCGACGCCGACAAGGGAACGCTGGTGGCAGTGCGGCTGAACGAGGATCCTTTTAGGACCGGAGCGGAACGCGACCCGGCGAGCGGGGGGCGGCCGCCCCCCGAGGGGCGCCCCCCGGGGCGAAGCCTCGCCCCCCGCCGGGGGCTGGCGCCCCCCCCGCGCCCTGGCCGCCGCCAAGGATTATGGAAAAGTCTGACACGCCG
>JAIEMG010000006.1 GCA_019752375.1 Gemmataceae bacterium
CCTTATTTCATGGCCGGCAGTTACTGAACACTTGCTCCTAATTGAACGGTATTGGGCTGAAGCCTGCGGCTACAGACACGCACGCCGATCCTTCCAGTGGACGTAGCGTTGTAGTACTAATGCGTCTTGGTCACAGAAACTGCGCGCAAAACGGCTTCAGCACGCCCTCACTGAACAGGCAAAAGGCGTAATCGCGCCGCTGGAGGATCGCATTGGCCTGGAGCTGGCGATCGGTGCAGGCGAGTTGCTGCAGCATCTGTCGTTCCTGTTCGGCAACGCTGGGCCGCAGGTCGTTCAGGTAGCCGCGTAGCGTCTCGAACCGCTGCCGTCTCTCGGCAGGACGTTGGGGCCGAGCGGCAATCAGGTCGCGCTGCCGGGCGACGAGCGCCGCGATCTTCGGATCGCGTGCTGCATGGTCGGCCATGTGCCGCTGAGGATTGTAACGCAGGTCGCGGATGTTGCGTGCAAGCTTGACCCGCTGTTCGGGCCGCGCGGGGTAGGACGGCAGCGGCAGGTGGCGCGTCGCGGAGATCACCATGAATGCCGGCGGGTCCAGGTGGAAGTGCGAACGGATCAGGTCGTCGGTCAGGATGTCATAGTTGCCGCCGCCGATGCCGTGCAGGAACAGGTCGCTGAGGAAGACGCGGGCGAATAGCGTGGTCGTCAGAGCCCTGCTGCGCACCTTGAAGCCGTTTGCTTCCAGATTTTGCCACGCGGCGACGGTGGCCCGTAAGTCTCCCGGCGCCAGGGGAAGCGGCGGCATCGGCTCGCGGTTGCTGCGCAGCTCCAGCCGACCAGCCGTCGTCGTGCGAACGAAGAGACGGCCGCGCCGCGCCTCGCCGACGCGCCCCGCCCAGAATGGCATTTCCAGCCAGTCGTCCTCTTCCGCGAGGTCCGGCACCGGATGGTTCTTGCTGCGAATGCCCAGCCGATGGCGATGCTCGCGCACCGTCGTGTTGTAAACGCGGTGAAACTCGTTCGCTTCACTCAAGAGCAGAAGCGCAAACCAGGCGAACGCCTCCGTACGACACAGCACGCTGATCGGCAATTCGAGGTTATGGCAGCCCCAGCGGCGTTCGAGGTGGCGCCGGGCCGCTGCAAAGCGTTCGCCCAGCAACGGCGTCCGTTCGCTCTGTCGGCGCACTTCGCCCCAGAAGGCGGGCAGCATCGATTCCATGCCCCAGGCTGCGAGCACCGGCGCCGCACGATCGGTGAAGCTGGCGAATAGTGCCTCGTCCCGGACGCGTAGTTCCTCGTAGGGGACTTCGCCGCCCCAGTGATCGAAAGGCACCGTGGCGAGCTGCACGCCATTGCCGCACGCGTCCTCCGCTTCATGATGCGGGAGGCGCAGGGCGCTGCTCTTGGCGGTGTCGTTGTCCACCACGAGGTTGATCGGCGTGGCGCCGTGAGCGCGAGCGACGCCGTTCAATGCAAAGTTCTTGACCCAGACGCCGGGATGGAACAGTTCCGGCTGATGGCCGGCAAGGATGAGGGATGTGTCGTTGCCCGATGGAACCGGTTCGCCCGCCGCGCGAAGATAGTCGCGCGCGGCAGTGAAGGCATCGGCACGCGCGAGTCGGCGCAACGCATCGAGTGATCGGCCGCCGAACTGAAAGGTAGCAGACGCGAAGCGGTCGCGATTGGCTTTCAATAGCGGGGCTGCGTCTGTCAGCGGCGGATCGATCAGGACGTCAGCGTCGCCGGCCGGCGCTCGCCATCGGGGCGCGACACTCACCGGCAGGTCTCCGGAACGTGGGTCGGCCACGGTTCGCAAAGCAAGACGCCGCTGAGCGTACGCGCTGCTTCCCGGTCGATCACTTCGCGGTAATAGGCCAGGCGCTCATCACCGTTGTTGAGCACCCCGCCAAACGCTCGGTTAGGATCGAGGTACAGGCGTGGCACCCCCACTTCGGCAATACGCATTTGATGGCGAGCCGCCTGCACCCAGAGTTGCAGCGGCATACCCCAGCCCGTCTCGGTGATCTGCAGCTGCGCCAGGGCCTCGCGTCGATACGCCTTGAACCCGCAGAACGCATCAGTCAGGTTCAGGCCGAAGCGGTCGTTCAGCTCGCTCGTGATGTACTGGTTAATCTGCAGCCGATCTTGCGGTGGAGAAGAGTTTTGCCGGAAATCGCGAAGATAACGACTGCCGGACACAATATCCGCATCGTCGATCGCTTCAAGCAGCACCGGAATGCGCGCCGGCTCGTGCTGGCCGTCGCAATCCATCGTCACCAGGACGTCGTACCGATGCTCCAGGGCAAAAGCAAATGCCGAGATGAGTGCGGCACCGTAACCCCGGTTCGCGGAATGGGTAATGACCTGAATGCCCGTGTGCTGGGCGAGGTGTTCTGCTGTATGGTCCGTCGAGCCGTCGTTGATGACGAGGATGTCCGGGCTGTAACGGCGGACTTCGCGCAGGACGGACTCGAGGTGCTTCTCTTCGTTGTAGACAGGGATGGCGGTCAAAACTCGCATGGGATTCCCTCAAATGGGGCGATCAGCCGTCGGCGGCTTCGCGCACCTCAATTGTAGCCGCAGTCAAGGAGCCGTCAAATCATGGCTGGCCCACGAGTTGCAACTCCGATGCCGACCGCGGCCACCAGGGACACTCCTTGCAGTGCGCATCCCGCTCCAGGTTAGAGATACGTCGTCTCGAAAGGATTCAACACTATGGGCAAGGGTGGGCTGCCTTCACTTGATCCGTGGGGGGACTGTGGGATAATCAAACCCGCTTGCCCAGATTGCTCGGACCGCCGAAAGGAAAACAATCCCCGGCGGACACCTCGCGGCGACTGGATGAGGTGCTACCATGCCCGAGCCCGCGCCCGGGAGTTCTCCACCGACTCTGAACGATCGCAGCGAACCGGCGAAGGACGGAGCGTCGTCGAACAGCTTGCAGGACCTGCTCGCTCAGGCCGACAAGATGGACCGTTGCGCCCTGCTGGCGATGCTTCGCGTCGATCAGCGCAAGCGCTGGCAGCGTGGCGAACGGATCCTCGCGGAGGCTTACTTCACCCGCCTGCCCCACCTTGCTGCCGACGAGGAAGCGGTCCTCGATATGATCTATAGCGAGGTCGTCTTGCGCGACGAACTGGGCGATGCCCCCGGCGTCGACGAATTTGTCGGCCGGTTCCCCCAGTACGCGTCGGCGCTGCGGCGGCAGTTTGCCCTCAACGAGGCCCTCGGCTCCGGCTCACTCTTTGATATCGATTCCCAGGCGACGGAACCGTCCCCGTCCGGCCAAAGCGCCGCGGGCGCTACCTCCCTGTTGCCGGGCAGCCGGACGGCGGCGGAGGATTCGTCGCAGGGGACCACGTCGATCCGGCCAATGAACAAGACGTTGCCGGACCTACCCGACCCGGTGAAGGAGTCGCGCCCCGCTGGTCCGCCGTCGGTACCCGGCTACGAGGTCCTGGGCGAGCTGGGCCGCGGCGGCATGGGCGTCGTCTACAAGGCGCGGAAGCTCGATCTCAAGCGCACCGTCGCGCTCAAAATGATCCTCAGCGGCTCGCATGCCTCCGCCCAGGACCTGGCGCGGCTGCGCATCGAGGCCGATGCCGTCGCCCTGTTGCAGCATCCGAACATCGTGCAGATTTACGACGTCGGCCAGCACGACGGCCTGCCGTTTTTGGCCCTGGAATACGTCGATGGCGGTAGCCTGCTGCAAAAAGTGGCCGGCACACCCTTGCCCATCGAGCAGGCGGCACCCCTGGTCGAGTGCATCGCGCAGGCGATGCAGTATGCCCACGAGAAGGGCATCGTCCATCGCGACCTGAAGCCGGCCAACATCCTACTTTCAGGAGACAGGAATCAGGAAGCAGGAGTTAGGAAGCAAGGATCGAACGCTTCCGGGCTGACTCCTGGTTCCTGGCTCCTGACTCCTGACGCGTGCAAGATCACCGACTTCGGCTTGGCCAAGCAGATCGAGCAGGAGTCCGGCCAGACGCGCAGCGGGGCCATTCTCGGCACGCCCAGCTACATGGCGCCGGAGCAGGCCGGCGGCCGCATCCACGAGGTCGGGCCGCTCACCGACGTCTACTCGCTCGGTGCGATCCTGTATGAGCTGCTCACCGGCCGGCCGCCGTTTCGCGCCGCCACGGCAGTGGACACGGTGCTGCAGGTGCTCGGTCAAGAGCCCGTGGCGCCGACGCGTCTAAACCCCAAGGTGCCGCGCGACCTGGAAACCATCTGCCTCAAGTGCCTCCAGAAGGAAGCGCACAAGCGCTACGGCAGCGCCCAGGCCCTGGCCGATGACCTGCGCCGCTTCATCAATAACGAGCCCATCGCGGCCCGCCCCACCAGCGTCACGGAACGCGGCGTCAAGTGGGTGCGGCGCCGGCCGGCCATCGCGGGACTGCTGGCGACCATTGCCGCGGTTTCGCTGGTCGGCGTGGCGCTCGTCCTCTGGCAATGGCAAGATGCGGTCGCGGAGCGCGACGCCAAGGGCAAGGCACTCGTGAAGGTCGAGGAAGAAGAGAAGCTGAAGGGCAAAGCGCTGCGCGAGTCGGAGACCAACCTCTATTACAACCGTATTGCGCTGGCCGACCGAGAGTGGACGGCGAATAACGTCGCCGGGGTGGAAGAGCTGTTGAACCACTATCCCGGAGAGCGCAGCGGCTGGGAGTGGCACTATCTCAAGCGCCTCTGCCACGCCGAATTGCAGACGTTTCCCGGCGAAACGTGCGCTGCATTCAGCCCGGACGGGCGATCGATTGCTTCGAGCACAGGGCTTGGCGGCGATACGGTGCAGATGTGGCGTCTCGCCACCGGCGAGAAGGGGCGGGAGTTCAAGGGCCACCGCAACCGCATCCGCCACGTCGCCTTCAGCCACGACGGCAAACGCCTCGCCTCGGCCAGCGATGACAAGACCGTCCGCATCTGGGACACCGCCACGGGCTCCACATTGCACACCCTGGAAGCGGCGGAAGAGCCGTTCGTCCACGTCGCCTTCAGCCACGATGACAAGCAACTAGCCGCCGCAAGCAACATCGACACCGTTCGTGTCTGGGAAGTGGCCAGCGGCAAGCCACTGCACGCATTCAACGGCCACAGTGCGGTGGCATTCAGCCCGGACGACCGCCTCCTTGCGACGCCCGCCGAGGGCAACGATCCTCTGGCCGAGGCCGGCAAGGGCCGTTCAGTGAAGCTCTGGGACCTGACGAACGGCCAGGAAGTGCGTGCCCTGCAAGGTCCGCACGGCCATGCCCAGAAGGTCACGACAGTGGCGTTTCGGCCCGACGGCGCCCTGCTGGCCACCGGCAGCGACGATCAAACGATCAAGCTCTGGGACTCTGCCACCGGGCAGGAGCTGCGCACGCTGCACGGCGGCGTTGGTAAGGTGGCGCGCGTCGCATTCAGTCCTGATGGGATGCAGCTTGCAGCGGTTGGCGGCGACCTGGTCATTCCCGGCGCGGTCAAGGTCTGGGACCCGTCCAACGGCAAGGAGCTGCGTACCTATCGCTGGGACATGCGGGCCGGTACCGACGTGGCGTTCCATCCCGACGGCAAGCGCCTGGCATCGGCGGACGAGCGAGTGGTGAAAGTCTGGGACACCACGGAGGATCCCGAAGCTCGCACCTGCCGCGGCCACACCAACGAGGTTAACAGCGTGGCGTTCAGCCCGCGTGGCGACTGGATCGCAGCCGGCGACAGTGATGGCACGGTGCGCCTGTGGGATCCTGTCACCGCCAAGCAGCACATCGCCTGTTATGGCCATTTCAAGGCGGTCAACAGCGTCGCGATCAGCCCGGACGGCAAGACGCTCGCCTCCGGCAGCGATGACCAGACGGTGCTCCTCTGGGACCCGCGCACCGGAGACGAACGACGCACGCTTCAGCACGGCAGCCCGGTGATGAGCGTGGTGTTCAGTCCCGCCGGGGACGTACTGGCCTCGGCAGGTTGGGGTTCCGACGAGCGCGGCGCGATCAAGTTCTGGGACGCGGCGAGCGGCAAGTTGCGGAACACGATCCAGGCCGAGCGCGTCACCAGCCTGGCATTTTCGCCCGACGGCAAGCGGCTGGCCGGCGTCAATCGCGAGCGCAACACCGTCCACGTCTGGGACGCCGCCAGCAGCGATGAGGTCCTCATCCTGCCCGGGGGGTCGATGCCCTATGCCAGCGTGGCGTTCAGCCCCGACGGTACGCGCCTGGCCACTGCGGGAGGCCAGGCGGCAGCCGGTCGCGTCACGATCTGGGATGCGCACAGCGGCAAGGAGCTAGTCAAGGTCGGCGGCCGGCTCGGGCGCGTGCTGAGCATGGCATTCAGTCCCGATGGCCAGCGTCTCGCCCTCGGCGGCTACGAGCATACCATTCGTCTGTATGATGCCGGGACCGGCCGCGATATCCTGACGCTGCGCGGCCATAATGACCTCGTGACCAGCGTGGCTTTCAGTCGCGACGGCCAACGCATCGCCTCGGGCAGCGTCGATCGCACCATCAAAATCTGGGACGCAACACCACTGCCCCCCTCGCGCTGATCCTGCCCCTCATGCCGATCTACTTCCTGCTTCTGGACGGCGATCTGTTCGAGCGCGAGATCGTTCGCCCGCTTGCCGCCAGCTGGCAGCAACGCAGCTTCGAACCGTGCCGCGCGTTGACAACCGTGCTCGGCCCAGCCCTGGACTCGTTCCGCGCCGGCTGCTTCGCCGGCACGGAGGAGCCGTTGCTGCTGCGCGTTAGTACTGGCTTGCCGTTTGATCGCCACATCTGGAGACTGCTCGTCGGCGAACTGCTCCTGATCGCCGCAGCGGAAGTTCCGGAGATTGAAACCGCGCCCGATGTGCTGTGCTGCCTTCTGGCGCCCGATCGTTACGCAGTGGAAATAGCAGCACGAGACCGGTTCGCCCCGATCCAGCAGGCTCATTTCGGCAGCCGCGACCTGGCCTTCAGCCGCGCGCTCTATCGCCCCGACCACGCGGGCTGGAACGACCGCGCCGACACCGCACGCCTGGCGGACTATCTGAGTGCCGTGCAGTCCGAAGAGTGGCGCGTCGAAGACCTGGGTCGGTTGCGCGGCGTGGATGAACGAGATCGCGCGGAGGAGCTGGAATTTGCCCGCGAATGGTTTCCGGCACTGCGTGATGTTTACCGCCGAGCGCGGGAACGGGGCCAGGTGGTCGTTTGCGAAGTGCTGTGAGGGTCTCCACCAGGGCCGTGAAGGCCCCTTCATCGTGCCGTGTGGCGAAACAGGTGACCATCGGGGCGTCGGTGCAATCGCCGGCCGCAGGCGGATGCCGCAAGTCGAATTCTGGCTTATCCATCCAGCAACGAAAAGCGACTACTTGTAAGATAGGACGGTTCGTCCAGGCGGATCGTTTCTCCCCGAAAGCCCGCGCTCGCATGATTCACATTCGATCCATGACGCATGCCGATCTTGGCCTGGGCATGCGCCTGAAGGCCCAGGCCGGCTGGAACCAAATCGAAGCCGATTGGCGTCGCGCCCTCGATCTGGGACCGAATGGCTGCTTCGTCGCCGAACTGGACGGCGTACCAGTCGGCACAACGACGACATGCATCTTCGGATCCACGGCCTGGGTGGCGCTGGTGCTGGTCGATGCACAGGTGCGCGGTCAGGGCGTCGGCAAGGCACTGCTCGGTCATGTCCTGGCCTACCTCCAGGAACGCGTCGTTCGCACCGTCCGCCTGGATGCTACACCAGTCGGCCGTCCTCTCTACGAAAAGCTCGGGTTCGCCGAGGAATTCCCGCTATCCCGCTACGACGGCATTGTGTCCGCCGTGGATGCCGGCCCGGCCGCGGTTGCGGTGCCGAAGACCTACAAGCCAATGTTCGAGCTGGATCGCGCCATCACAGCCGTCGACCGAAGCCGGCTCCTGCGCCGCCTGTTCGACGAACGGCCCGGAGAAGTCAGAATCGCCGAGTCGGCGGATCATCTTGGCTACTGCACCGGAAGGCCGGGCGCGCTGGCCTGGCACGTCGGCCCATGCCTGGCGGCAGCCGCGGTCGGACCGCTGCTGCTTGCCGATGCGTTTCGCCGGCACGCGGGCGAGCGCGTCTTCATTGACATACCGACCGGCAACACGGCCGCGGTACGCCTGGCGGAATCCGCGGGCTTGATTGCCCAGCGTCCACTGTTCCGCATGTGCCGTGGGCAGGCGCCTGCCGAGGATTACCGGCGCATCTGGGCCTGCTTCGGACCGGAGAAGGGTTGAGAGGACGTATCATGCCCGGCAACTATCCAAACATCATTGCCGACGTCGCACAGCTGGAAGACCTGCTTAGCGAGCCCAGCGATGGCGCGATCGCGGCGGTCGCTGCCCTGGAAGGCGACATTCTGCTGCTCGGCGTCGGCGGCAAGATGGGGCCAAGCCTGGCGCGAATGGCCCGTCGGGCTTCGGACCAGGCCGCGGCCCGGCGGCGCGTCTACGGTGTGTCGCGCTTCTCCAGCGGCGGACTGGAGGAGCAGCTGCGGACCTTCGGTGTTGACACGATTCGCTGCGATCTGCTCGATCCGGAGCAAGTCAACCGGCTGCCGGACGCGCCCAACGTCATCTTCATGACCGGCATGAAGTTCGGTTCCTCGGGCCAGGAGGCCCTCACGTGGGCAATGAACGCGCATCTGCCGAGCCTGATCTGCCGCAAGTTCCGCTGGAGCCGCATCGTCGCGTTCTCGACGGGCAATGTCTACGGCCTGTCGCCGGTGGCGCGTGGCGGTTCCGTGGAAAGCGATCCTCTGCAGCCCGTCGGCGAATATGCGATGAGTTGCGTCGGTCGCGAACGGATGTTCGAGTACTTCGGCCGTACGCTCGGCATCCCGATGGCATTGCTTCGCTTGAACTACGCCACCGAGATGCGCTATGGCGTGCTGGTCGACCTGGCGCAGCGCGTCCTGGCTGGTGAGCCGATCGACCTGGCGATGGGCAGCCTGAATGCCCTGTGGCAAGCAGACGCCAATGCGATGGCATTGCACGCGTTTGCACACCTGGCGAGCCCTCCGATGGTTGTCAACCTTGCAGGCCCGGAACAGCTGAGCGTCCGGCGCCTTGCCGAGGCGTTCGGCGAGTTGTTGGGCAAACCCGTCTCATTTCGCGGCGAGGAAGCGCCGGACGCGCTTCTGAGCAATGGCCAGCAGGGTCATTGCTTGTTCGGCTATCCGCGCGTGGGAGCGCGACAGATGGTGGAGTGGATCGCCGACTGGGTGAAACGCGGAGGAATGACGCTCGGGAAACCCACGCACTTTGAAGTGCGCGATGGCGGTTATTGACGAACCGAGGATTGCTGCGTGATCGACTCCGGCCGCTCATCGAGCCCGCAGAAGTGTGCCGTGTAGGCTCCGACGATGGCACCGACAAAGCCGCCGGCGATCACGTCGCTCACAAAGTGGTAGTCCATCCCGAGCAAGCCCGTGGCCACCGCCAGAGACGCCGCCACTGCCGCCCAGCGCCACCGTGGAAACGCGATCCACAGCACACTGGCAGCCGCCAGCGTCCGCGCCGTATGGCCCGACGGAAAACTGCCGTATGCCGAGCCGCGATGAAACGGGTGGAACCCGTAGGCATTGTCCTTGATCAAGGAGGGGTTGTTGTCGATCCACGTCTTCGGCCAGTAGCGACCGAAGACGACGCCGAGGCTCTCCCGGAACTGGTCCGCCAGGATCACGCCCACGCTTGCGGCGAGCAGGGCATGTTCCCAGCGGCGAAACGGGCCCCAGATCCGCCGCACCATGAGTGCCGCAAGCACCGCGGGCGCCAGGTCCTGCAGGATCGGCGGCGGGTACGTCAAGTCGGCCAGAAAGGCGAAGCGATTGAAACGGGACTCGTTGACCCAGAACGCGAAGGGCCGATCCACGAAGAAGTAACAGACCGTCACCAACGCAGCACAGATGATCAGCGCAATCACGCTGTTCCGCAGCAGCCGTCTGAATGGTTCGTTGACGTCCACGACCGTTCCTTGAGCATCAGGATCAATGGGCGCGGTGGATAGGATTATACGAGCCGCGCAACGGATTGACGGTGGGCTGTCCATCGGTAATCATGACCCTCACGTCCGCAGCGAAAGGAATGCACCATGAGTGAACCGCTCCCCGCGATCTACCTGGCACGGCACGGCGAGACCGCTTGGGCCTTGTCGGGACAGCATACCGGCCTGACCGATATTCCTCTGACCGAACGGGGCGAACGCAATGCCCGCAACCTGGGCGAACGCCTCAAGGGAATTACCTTCACGCGTGTGTTCAGCAGCCCCTCGCAGCGCGCTCGGCGTACGGGAGATTTGGCCGGTTTTGGCGACCGCGTGGAGGTCGATCAGGAATTGCACGAATGGGACTATGGGGCCTACGAAGGCAAGAAGACGGTTGACATCCTCAAGGAAAAGCCAGGCTGGAACATTTTCAAGGATGGATGCCCCAACGGCGAGAGCCTCAGCGCCATCAGCGCTCGAGCGGATCGTGTCCTTGCCCGGCTGCGTCCGCTGGACGGCAACGTGCTGGTCTTCTCCAGCGGCCACTTCCTCCGTGTCGTCGCTGCCCGCTGGCTGGGCCTGGAGGCCGCGGGCGGGCGGATGTTCCTGCTCAGCACCGCAACGCTCAGCATCCTTGGCTACGAACACAACAAGAACGAACCGATCATCCGGCTGTGGAACGATGGCCGGCACGTGACCCAGTAATCTCCAGCGGACCGAAGGAATTCTCCATGGCTTCCCTTTTCTTGCGATGCGGTCTGGCAGCGATCGTCTGTGTGTCGTTGGCTGTGGCCGCCGATGCCGATGACAGGGAATGGACCAACCTCACCAACGGCGACAAAGCCCTCGACTCCTGGGAAGGATCGACCGGCGACTGGCAGATTGTCGCCAGCGTCGACATCGACGAGAAGAACCCCAAATTGCTGGCATCCAAGGCAGGTAAGGGAGTCATCGTCAACGGCCCCAAGGGCCGGACGAACAACCTGATTACGAAGCAGAAATACACGGACGTCGAAGTGCACCTCGAGTTCGTGATTCCGAAGGGCTCCAACTCCGGCGTGAAACTGATGGGGCTCTACGAAATCCAGATTCAAGACAGCCACAACGTCAAGGAGCTGACCGGCGCTGACTGCGGCGGCATTTATCCACGCGCCGAGGAACAGCCCAAGTATCACCACATCGACAAGGGCACCCCGCCGAAGGTCAACGCGTGCAAGCCGGCCGGTGAATGGCAGACCCTCGATGTGATCTTCCAGGCACCGCGCTTCGATGCGGAAGGCAAGAAGACGTCCCACGCCAAGTTCATCAAGGTTGTGCTCAACGACAAGGTGATCCACGAGAATGTCGAGGTGCTGTACCCAACCGGGGCGGCGTGGCGATTGAAAAAGGAAATCGCCGCCGGACCGCTGCTGCTCCAGGCGGATCACGGGCCGGTCGCATTCCGCGAAGTACGCATTCGGCCGTACAAGGTCGAGGTCAAGAAGGAGAAGCCGTAGTCACGATTGCGGAGTCGCGCGGGCGGCAGCGAACTGTTCAATTACCGCAAGGTCGCGCAGCGGCGGTCCGTGACCGAAGCAAACGACGGAGGGTCGTAAGCCGGCCAGTGTCTGGATCGAACGCCGATTCAACAACCGGTCCACGGTGAAAATGGGCGGCGGCTCGCGCAGGCCGGGCTTTCGCGTGACGAAGTTCATGTTGGCGAGGACATCACCGACGATGGCAAGCCGGTCGCGCTCGCGGAAATAGAATACATGACCGGGAGTGTGACCCGGTGCGTGGACCACGCGAAAATCCCCGAACCGGTCGCCGTCCCGCAGCACATTACCAACCCGGTATGGCTTCCCGGACCAGCACCATTCGCCGAGCCGAATCACTCGGTTCTCGGGCTGCATGCGGATGCGCCCCTCCATCGCGTCCACGTCCGCTTCATGGCAGGCCAATGGAATGCCGTAGCGATCGCAGAAATAAGCAGCCGTGCCCTGGTGGTCGGGATGGCAGTGCGTGAGCGCCACCATTCGCGGGGCCTTTCCATGCAATTGCCGTAGGATGCGGCGCTTGGCCCAACGCGTGCCGGCGTCGATCAGCGTATCGCCGGCCAGATAGACGTTGAACATGTCGCGCGGAAAGCCGCGGAGCAGCCAAACATTTTCGGCAATCAGCTGCATGGGAACATCAACCGGGTCTTCAGGATCAGCACGCCGCTCGGAGCATGGGTGATGCGTCCGTCCATGACCGCGGCAACCGCCTCCGTCAAGGAGAGCTTTACACAACGAATCCGTTCCGTGCCTTCAAGCTCCTGGGTCCCAAAGCGCAGCTCGCGCGCCACGTAGAGCCGCGTCGGCGAGACGATGCTGGACGTGAACGGATCCACGACGCCCAGGTCGTCCCATCGTCTCGCTTCGATGCCAAGTTCTTCGCGCATCTCGCGCTGGGCGGTGAGTACCGAGTCTTCGCCCGCCTCGATCCCGCCGCTCACGCACTCCAGCGTCGTCCGACCGACGCCGTAATGGAACTCCTCGGTCAGGAAGACGTTGCCGGCATCGTCCATCGCAAGCACCGTGACGCCTGCCTTCAGGTGCACGACGCTGAATGTGCCGGCATGGCCATCGGGACGGATCACGTCATCCTTCCGCAATTGAATCCACGGGTCGCGGTAGACTTCTTGCGAGGCAACGATCTTCCAGGGGCCGTGCGGCGTCATGAGGCCGTCTGTCCTTTCCACGGGAATTGGCGTCGGAATTCCTCGAGCACGGCAATGCTGTCGGGGCAAAATGGTTGCTCCTTCGCGCGTGCAAGCACGGTTTCCACAGGAGCGAATTCTCCGCGCACGATTTCCTCGACTTGTAGTTGAAACGGGCCGTCGTGCTCTGCCTGGTACGCCATCGCATGCACCGCACTGGCTTCGTCGGCATACTGAAACGGAAACAGCGCCACGGGGTCGATGGCAACGCCCAGCTCTTCGCGCCCTTCGCGCACGGCGCCGATGTCGAATGATTCGCCGGCCGCCAGCACGCCGCCGATCGTCGCGTCCCAGTGGCTCGGATAGACATCCTTGGTCGCCGTGCGCAGGTGGATGAACAAGTCGCCGCGCCGATTGAATACCAGGATGTAGACACAGCGATGGGCCAGGCCACGCAGCCGCATCTCCCGCCGCGTCACCGTGCCGATCGTTCGCCCGGCCTCGTCAACCACATCGACCAACTCCCGGCCCGGATCATGACTCATACGAAGGCCCTGCGCCGCCGACGATTCGTCGAATTCGCGACATCGACGAATCCTTTCGCCGATCACCTGTATCTAATCATAGGGAAGGAGAGATGAGGCGAAGCCTGAAACCCCTGGCTGCTGTAACGGCCGAAATCCGCGATGGACAGCCAGATGATGCGGTTGGCCGCCACGCTCGGTGGAAGGCTCGCCGGGACTGGTCTCTCCCTCTCTGGTCGGCGAGTGCGAGCCCGAGCCCCATTGGCTCCCGTCGGAGTCTGTGCCCTGCCAGGGCCTCCCAAAGCGAGGGCTCGCGGTCGGCAGGTCGAGGTCAAGGCCACGATTCCATGCGCGATCGTGGCCATCTGTTTGCGCCTTGCTTTGGCGCTTTACCGGAGGAGAATGAGCTATATACTGCACGCGGGCCAATTTGATCCCTGGCAAGGTGGGCCAGACACTCTTGTCTGGCCGGCCAGACAAGAGTGTCTGGCCCAC
>JAIEMG010000297.1 GCA_019752375.1 Gemmataceae bacterium
AACCTGCCTTATGGTATGGCGGATGGCAGGTTACAAACCTGCCCCACGAATTCAGACCCCTTTTTGTGCGGGGCGGTCCTTAGCTGTGCGTCAGGAGGAAATCGGTCCACACTAACCCGACGCGCCAGCTTGCGCGTCGGGCGAACGACCGCTCTGATGCGCGCGGAAACAAGTTTTCACCCCGAGCAGGGCTCACGCCCCCTGCTCGCCGGAACTAACTCTGCTTGCGTGCCGCGGTGGCCAGTTCGAGGAAGTAGTGCTCGGAGTCGCGATTCTGCAGCTCGCGGGCCTTGGCCAGGCCGGCCTCGGCGAACTTGAGGGCCTTCGCTCCCTGGCGTGCCGACAGCATGGCTTCGGTCGCGGTGCCGCGATAACGCAACTCCGTCGGCGCCCGTTCAATCAGGCGGTCGAACACTTCCTGAGCCACGTCGGCCTCGCCGCGCTTGGCGTGGACCTGACCGCGGCGCAGGGCGTAATCGTTCTGGCGTCGTCCTTCGTTCTGCGAAGCGTCCGACTGCTCGCCCAGGCTGAGGAAGTTGAGCGCCGCGTCGGTGTTGCCTTCCGTCATCGCCGCGTTGACGAGGTGGATATACCACGGGTAGCGGTCCGGCTTCTTCCCGGCCGGCAGTGCGACCAGGGCCTTGGCAAACTTGCCGGCGAGCTCCCGCGCATCCAACCGCAGCGCGGTCTGGAACGCTTCGTCGAGGTCATCGTCTTCGATCCCTTCGGTCGGCAGCGTGGCCAGCTCGGAGGCGCCCATGCCACGGATGTCGCGCTTCGCCGCCGCACTCGCCGCGGCCGGCGCTTCGGCTCCGGTGGACAGGCCGAGCTTGCGGCGGAGGCGGCCGAAGTCGTAGGGCTGCCCGACCGCCGCTTCTTCCAGGAACTGCACGACGCCCCGCAGCTTCTTCCGAAGCGTGCCGTGGCCCGCCGCATCGACCGGCGGCACGCCGCCCAGCGAACGCAGCGGTTGATGGATCCACTTGTCCTCGAAGAACCGCTCGAAATGCTGACGAACGATCTTCTCGCCGGTTTCCTTGTCGGGTGCATCGATCGGAAAGACGACCGCGTTGGCCAGAACGTCACTGAAGTTGGCGGGGACCTCTTCGACATTGGACGACGCAGTCATCGCCGCTCCGGCTTTTTGCTGAATCTCCTCCCGGACGCGGTCGAACGCCTCGCGATTGGTGTGCCAGACGCGGACCCGGTCGCCAACGATCAGGACGTTGGCTGCCAGGCTCGGCGGAGGCGCGGACGCCGGATCGGTCATCAGCGACGGCGGCCGTTCCAGAACGACGAATTGCAGCACCGGCTGATCTTCGCGCGCTTGCAGGACCACCATGCGCCGCTGGTCCTGCCAGTCCTTCAACAGTGCCGAAATGGCCCGCGGTTCGCGCACCTGGTAGAAGACGCTGTACTCGACATAGTCGGTTTGCGCTTCCATGCCGTGGCCCAGGCGCAGTGCTTCGGCCAGCGACCAGGCATTGGCGGCAAGCTCCTCATCGGTTTCCAGGGCAACGTAGCGATCCAGCGCTTCCAGGGCGGCGGGGTTGTCGCCCAGCCAGGCGCGGGCAAGGGCCAGGTTGTACCAGGCCGCGGCATTGCTTTCGTCCTGCCGCGTCAATTCCGTGAAGGCCTTGATGGCGTCCGTCAAGCGGCCGGTGGCGGCACGCTCCAGGGCAGCGTCCCAGGCGGCGCGGCGCTCCGGCTGCAAATTCGCCGGGCTCAGGAAAAGGTATTCGCGGCGGGCGGACAACGGCAGCCGCGACTCGTTGCCAAAGAAGCCGTCCAGGGCCTGACGCAGCTCGTCGTTGTTGGGCTGGAGGCGCAGCGACATGTGCAGGGCGGCCCGCGTCGCCACCGGCCGATTTTGTTTGAGCTCGCCTTCGCCGATCATCGCGTAAATGTGCGACAGTTGATCGGTCGCCGCCGGATCGTAGGCCTCGGCGGCCTTCCGGAACAGCAGCAAGGCGCCGCCGATCTCGCCTTCCTGTTGCCGGAACATGCCGCGCAGCAGGAAGCCGAACGGGTAGGCCGGATTGATCTGGAACGCCCTGTCGAGCGCCGCCTCGGCTTCTTCGACCTTGCCGCCGCGATAGAGCAGTTCCGCCTTGCGGCCCCACGCCTCGGGGTTGGAATCGTGGGCGGCGACCACTTCTTCCATGGTGCGCAGTGCCACCTCGTGCTGCCCGGCCTGGTCCTGCTGGAACGCCTTGTCGATCTCGACATGAATGGGCTGGCAGCACCACTTGAACTTCTTGCCGCTGCCGCAAGGACAGGCGGAATAGGGATCGAGAGCCATCGGATCCTTCTTTATTTGGCTGAAGGACGGGTCGGTTTGGACCTTTCAGTCAAGATAGCAAATCAACGGAGCAAGCCCAAGGGAAGCAAATCTCTTCTGAACGGGCTGCTACGCAGCAGGTTCGTAGGGTCCCCTGTGCGGATCAATCATCCCCCAACCGTGTCGCTGGTCCGCACAGCGGACCCTACGAGACTATCCGGCCGCGATTCCGCCGCAATCTCGGTGCTCAACCGCTGCGCGCCGCGTTCCTTCGGCGCTGGCCCCACGAGGGGCCGCGACAGCAGGATGACGATGAGAACCAGGCCGCCGATCACCAGCGCCACGGCGATGCCGATAAGGACTGGCATCGGATAACCTTCCGTCGCCGGACGGCCGCGCCGCGAGCCCCGCGAAATGACCGGATCGGCGCCGACAGGGGCGGCAACAGGCACTTCAGAATCGGTCGAGGGCGGCGCGGCCGCGGCAGCCACGGGCACCCGGCCATTCGCGGGCGGCGCCGCGTACACGGCATACGGCACCTCGCCGCCGCGTGGCGCCAGGGCGCCGCTGCTCGCCGGCAACGCCATGGCTGCGATTTCCGGCATCGTCTTCTTGCTCGACATCACCGAGTAGGGAACCAGCGCGGCCGCCAGGTCCGTGGCCGTCTGGTAACGGTCCTCCGGCTTCTTCGCCATCAGCTTGCGAACGATGGCAATGACGTCGCCGGATACTTCTGGACGCAACTTCTCCACCGGTTCCGGATCTTCCCAACGGTGGCGCGCCAGCTTCTCCAGCGCCTGGCCGCCGGGGTACGGCACCTTGCCGGTCAGCAGGAAGTAGAACGTGCAGCCCATGCTGTAGAGATCGGAACGGATATCGGCCTTGCTTGCGTTCAGCGCCTGCTCGGGAGCGATGAAGTCGACCGTACCCACCACCTTGCCGATCTGCGTCAGCTTGGTCTTCAGTTTGTCGTCGGAATCGTGTTCCAGACGGGCCAGTCCGAGGTCCAGCAGCTTCACCTGACCGGTCTTGGTGGCGAGCAGGAGGTTGGACGGCTTGACGTCGCGATGCACCAGCCCGCGATCGCACGCATGCTGCAGGCCCAGCGACGCCTGGCGGATCGCATCGCACGCCTGGTTCACCGGCATCGGACCGGACTGCTTGACCTGCTTGGCCAGGTCGGTGCCTTCGACATGCTCCATGACGAAGAAGTGCGTCTCACCGTCCTGGGCGGCATCGAGCGCCATGACGATGTTGGGGTGGGCGAGTTGCGACGCAAGCTGGATTTCCCGGCGAAAGCGTTTCACGGCCTCGGCGTTGTCGAGCTTGTCCTTGCGGATCTGCTTGAGCGCGACGATACGGCCCATGGTGTGGTGCTTCGCCTTGTACACCTGCCCCATGCCGCCCTCGCCGATGCGCTCGAGCAGGACGTACGCCCCGAGCACCAGCTCGGAGCCGTTGCCAAGTAAGATCTGGTTCGCCTGGTATGCAGTGAGGTAGCCGCCCTTGACGAGGGCCTGGGCGACCACGCGCGGGTTGGCCGGCTTGGCGTCCACCTGACGCGCCAGCCGATCCAATTGCGCAGTTTCGAGCAGCCGGAAGCGGCGTAGCACATCCACCAGCGCGGCGGCGGAGTCCACCATCATGGCAGCGATCCGAGACGGGAGAAAGGCGATCCTGGGCAGCCGGGATTCTAGCGTCGAGGAGCGGACGAATCCAGCATGCACTTTTATTCGTGCCGCAGGCCGCGCTTGGCGTGCCCGTGCCCGAATTGGATTGCGGACGCAGGGCAGTTTCAGTGACTTGGTAGCGATTTCGGGCACGGGCACGGGCACGAACGAAATGGACTGGCAGATCCGGCCTCGAACCGCGACAATAGCCACGAGTTCCAGCGGACCAATGTTCCCCCTTATTTTCGTGTCGATCAGAGGACTCCCAATCCATGTTGACCACTCTTGCCTTCGTCGCCGCGATGGGCATGGCCCCCGCGCAGGGCGGCAAACTCGACCTGACCAATGTTCGGCCCACGTACGGCGTGCTCGGCGCCGCCCGGCCGGACACCAAGTTCCTGCCCGGCGACGTCTTCTTCCTGGCCTTCGACATCGAGAACATCACCGTCGCCAGCGATGGCCGCGTGCTGTACGGCATGGGCATGGAAGTGACCGACGGCAAGGGCAAGGTCTGGTTCGAGCAGAAGCCCGACGACAAGATTCAGGCGGTGAATTCGCTGGGCAGCTCGAAGCTGCCGGCTTTTGCCAACGTGGACATCGGCCTCAACATGCCGGCGGGCATCTATACGCTCAAGGTCACCGTCATCGACCGCGCCGTCAAGCCGATGGCGACCAAGGACCTCAACTACAAGTTCGAAGTGGTGAAGTCCGAATTCGGCCTGGTCCGGCTGACGACGTTCCTCGATGCGAAGGGCGAGACCCCGGCACCGATGGTCGGCGTACCCGGCCAGTTCATCCACGTCAACTTCGTGGCCGTCGGCTTCACGCGCGACAAGGGGAAGAAGCAACCGAACATCCTGGTCGAGATGCGCATCATCGACGACGCCACCGGCAAGCCCACGCTTGCCAAGCCCTTCTCGGGCGAAGTGAACGAGGTGGACCCCAAGTACCAGTCGGTGCCCATGGGCTTCGGCGTGGCCCTGAATCGGCCGGGCAACTACACGGTAGAGCTGAAGGCGACCGACGTGGTCGACAACAAGAAGACCTACATCCTCAAGTTCCCGTTGAAGGTGCTGACAACCGACGTGGGCAAGACGAAGTAAAGCCGCATATAGGGTGCGTCAAGCGTACTCGCGCGGACGCACCGGAATACAGACACGTCGGGATATCAGTTGGCGAGGGTCGGTTGCGGTGCGTCCGCGCGAGTACGGTTGACGCACCCTACGAAATATTACGAAAGACGAAAGCGTCCGCCCGCTGGGGCGGACGCTTTCGTCTTTTCAATCACTTCTTGACCTTGAGCAGCTCCACTTCAAAGGTCAGCTCCGCGTCCGGCGGAATGGCGCCGGGGAAGCCGCGCTTGCCGTAGGCGAGCTGCGAGGGGATCAGCAGCTTGCGCTTGCCGCCGGGCTTCATGCCCGCGACGCCCTCATCCCAGCCCTTGATGACCTTGCCCGCGCCCAGCTTGAAGGGGAAGGGTGAATTGCGGTCCAGGCTGCTGTCGAACTTGGTGCCGTCCTTGAGCCAGCCGGTGTAATGGACCTCGACCACGTCTCCCGCCTTGGCCGCTTCGCCGCTGCCTTCGACAAGGTCTTCGTAGTTCAGGCCCGAACTGGTCGTTACCATTGGGGATGCTCCTCCGGAGTTGAAATAGTGAACGTACAGAAGCGGCCCCAGTGCGGCTACTTGATGCCGATGACCATCGAGTCCGGACCGAGCAGGTGTTCCACGCGCGTCTCGCGAAAGCCCGCATCGCGAAGCCAGCCGCACCCATCGGCGCCGGTGTAGTCAAAGCCGCCTGGCGTCTCGATCAGCATGTTCAGGCTCATGAGCAGGCCGAAGACGTTCTGCCGGCGTTCGTCGTCGATCAGCGCTTCGTAGATCAAGAGCGCTCCGCCCGACGGCAGGGCCGTGTATGCCTTCGCGATCAACGCCCGCTTTTGCTCCAGGTCCCAGTCGTGGAGGATATGGCCCATGACGAGCACGTCCGCCGACGGCAACGGGTCGGTGAAGAAGTTCCCTGCCATGAAGCGCAGGCGTTCCTGCAGCTTGAATGATGCGACATACTCGTCGAAAACGGGACCGACCACCGGCAGATCGAAGTTGCCGCCGGCCAGGTGTGGATGCGCCAGGGCGACTTGCACGGGCAGAGCGCCTTGGGCGCCGCCAATGTCCATGAAGGTGCGGTAGCGGTCCCAGCCGAATTTCCGCGCGATGGCCCGCGCGGCCCCCAGGCTGATGCCTGTCATTCCCTGCAAGAACTGCCGCAGCAGCGTCGGACTGCCGTAGATCGAATCGAACGGACTGGCGCCGGGATTGGTCCGACATTCATTCTGTGGCTGCCCGGTGCGCAGTCCTTCGGTCAAGCGGCCCCAGAATCCGTAAAGACGGGCATTCGCCATCTCCAGCATGCCACCCATGTACGACGGCTTGCCACGATCCAGGAAGTAGTCGGTTTCCGGTGTGTTTTGATACCGCCCGTCGCTTCGCTCCAGCATGCCGAGCGCGACCAGGGCGTCGAGAAAGTCCCGAACCGAGCGCGGATGCAGACCGAGCCGCTTCGTGAGCTCGGCAGCGTCGGCCGGACCTTGGGCCAGTGCGGTGAAGACGCCCAGTTCCACCGCACTGAGCAGGACTTTTGGTCCCCAGAACCCGAGGCCGAGCTGCAGGATTCCATCCGGCGCTATTTCCTGAGTCATCATTCACCTCATCACTTCTTGCGACTGGCTTCGTAGCGTGCGATGAACTGCTTCGGCGTCACGGCCTTTACCAGCTTGCCGATCACGTCCAGCGGCAAGTCCTCCAGTTTCTTGAAACGTACGCAGCACTTGCCCATGTCCAGCTTCTTGCCCGCCTTCTTGAAGCCGTCCTGGAGCTGCTTCGCCAGCTTGGCGTCGCCGTAGACACTCATGATGTAGAGAGCGTAATAGTTCTTCTGTGCTGCCAGGGCGATGTAGCTGAGCGGCTGGCCATTGTAGGTGTTCGGGTACTTTTCCAGCGGGACCTCGTAGCTGAGCATGCCGAAGCACATGGCTTCCTGGTATCCCGCGGGCAGGTTTTTCAACAGGACGTCACGGACCGTCGAGATGACGGCTCGGCGGTCTTCGGGAAGGCTGTCGAGGTACTCTTGCGCCGTGGCCGCCTGGCTCTGGACCATTGCATTGCTCCGCGATTGGCGAGACGAAACCGAGGAGGATTGCATCGCTGCATTGAATGCCAGCGAGCCGCACCCCAACCGTGCACGGTCGCGGTGCGGCTCGCGAGGATCTGACGTATTCCATGCGCCCCAACGGGCTATTCCTTTTCCTTCTCCGGTTCCTTTCCCTTTTCCGGGATGATCCACAGGTGGACGTCGTACTCCTCGCTGTCGGAGTCCTTGACGACAATGCTCTTGTCCGGCTTCCAGTCGCCCATCTTGAAGCGGTGGGACACGATGCGTGTGCCGGGCTTGAGTGTCTTGAGCAGGATGGGCTTTAGTGCGTTGTTCAGGTCGTCGCCCATGTAGAGCAGGATGCACGTGGCATCGGACAGGTCATCGATCTTGAGCACGTCGCTCTGGCGGATCTCGACGCGGTCTTCGACCTTCTCGCGCTTGGCGTTGGCTTTGGAGTCCTTGACGCGCTCTGGGTCGAAATCGACGCCGATGCCCTTCTTGGCGTTGAACATCTTGACGGCGCGAATGACCATGCGGCCGTCGCCGCAGCCGAGGTCGTAGACCACGTCGTCCTTGCCGACCTTGCCGAGCTTGCACATTTCGTCGACGACTTCATTGGGCGTGGGCACGTAGCGGACCTTGATGTCGTCCTTCACGCCCTCGTCGGGCTTGCGCATGTCGACTTCGACGTCCTGACCGCCTTTGACCTTCACTTTCTTGGTGCGGGTGATCTTGGTGTAGTTGTTCGGTTCCCAGAAGGCCGTCAGCTCGTAGGTGTATTCGCGGCTGGGGTCCAGGGGGGGCGACTGGAATGTGCGTTCCAGCCCGGTCTGGCGCGTGGCCACGCCCTGGATCGACAGGGTGGCCTTGGTGTGCGGCATGGTCACTTTCAGGTTGCAGGGCTTTTCCTTGGCGTCCTGCGTCCACGCCGGCTGCAGAAGCCCCAGCGAAAGCACGGCAAGCAACAGGCACCGCAGTGCCAGGGGTCGGGGGGACATGAATCGCGTCTCCATGTACGAGGTTCCGGGCAGCGGCGACCAGACTCGTGAGTCGCCCCGGCCGTCCCGGGGGGAGCCATTTTCCAGAAATAGTATCTAACGGAAAATGTTTCGCTTCGCAACCGGCGCCACGCGCTTTCCCGCTTGGCTGGCACGGCAGCCGGCTCATACAATGCCCCCGTTCGCGTTCCCAAGCGATCCATGTCCCCATCGCCGTGGCGGCCGCGTTTGCCCGGGCGCCCAGACACCACCGCGAGGACGCTCATGACGGAAGCCGAGTGGTTGGCATGCACCAACCCCGACGTGATGCTCGAACACCTGGACGGCAAAGCCTCCGTTCGGAAGCTGCGGCTGCATGGCTGCGCCTGCTGCCGGCGCATGTGGCACCTGCTCTCCGACGAACGCAGCCGTGCAGCGATCGAGACCTCGGAACGCTTCGCCGACGACCAGTGCAGCAAGGAAGACCTGGCGGCTGCCCACAAGTTCGCGGTGGCCGCCATCTGGACGACGACGGGCCTGGAACGCGACGCCGCGCAAGCCGCCGCCTGGGTCGCCGCTCCCCATGCCTGGGACGCCGCCGATGCCACGGGTCGCGTGGCCGCCAAGGTGCTCGCCGTGTCCTCCGGCTGCGACGATGGACTGGCAAAAGAACGCGATGCTCAGGTCGCATTGCTCCGCGAGATCATGGGCAATCCGTACCAGCCGATGCCCTTTGCCGCCGCGCTTCCGCCAGACCTCATTTCCATCGCACGATCCGTGTACGCCGGCGCCGACCGGCGTCAGCCGCTGCAAGCCGCCTTGAAGGAAGTGGGACAGCCCGCCCTGGCAGAGCATTTTGCCACACCGGGGCATCCGAAAGGGTGCTGGGTGCTGGATGCGCTTCTCGGGCGACAGTGAACGGGGCGAAGCACGCATGTCCCACGATCCGTGGCCTGGGTCGCCCGGACTTGGCAAAGCCAGCGGGGTCCGTATCCTTATCGGCAAGGTTCAGCCGTTTCGCAGGGTTTGAGGGAGAGAGGAAATGTCGTCCATGGTTGACGTGCGCAAGCAAGCCGTGACCGGTCTGGTGCCGCCGCAGCAGGGCGAAGCGCTCATCCGCGTCGCCTGGCCGGCCGTGACTGCCATTCCACCCGTGGCGACCCTGGGCCGCAAGCTGATCTGTTCCATCATCCTGGCCCCGCTGGGCTGGGGCCTGATGTTGCCCTTCTACTTCAAGAAGATCCTACCCTTCATCGCGACGCGCTACACACTGACCAACCGCCGCATCATGATCCAGCGTGGCTTGAAGCCGAAGGCATCGGCCGAAGTCGCCTTGACGGACATCGATGAGGTCCGCGTCATCCCCGACGGCAACAGCGAATTCTTTCGTGCCTCGACGGTGGAGGTCCTCAGCAAGGGGCAGGTGAAGCTGACGCTTCCCGGCGTGCCGGAGCCCGAGGCATTCAAACACGCCATCGTGAACGCCTGCATGGCCTGGGTGCCGGGTCGGGAAAAGACGTGGCTGACCTTCGTGCCGGCCAAGGCCTAGTCTCCGGCATTCCGTGCAAGGGTCGGCGTGCCGTGCCGTGGCCGCAGGCTTCAGCCTGCGGGGTGAATACACGGCCGCCGCGACGCCATTCCGCATGCTGAAGCCTGCGGCTACCGTGCGAGCAAACGCTTGCACAATGCGGCTCGCGGGTGTTGACGCTACATCTCCCCAAGAAACTTCACCCGCACGTCCGGCCCCTGGATGTGGTGCAGCAAGTGTCGGGGCAGGTAGCAGCGGATGGTCACGCGGTCGTCGTGATACTCTTGCCGATAGATGTCCGCGTGCGCTGCCAGGTAGGCCAGCACCTTGCCGTTGCCGGGATCGGTTTCGATCTCCGCATCGGCGAAGTCGGCGCTGAGCGCACTGATGACGGCTTCGCGCAAGTCGTCGATTCCCTGGCCGGTCGCGGCGCTAATCGCCACCGAGTGCGGATGGTGCAGCTTTAGCACGTCCAGATAGGAAGGATCGCGCAGGCGGTCCACCTTGTTCAGGACCAGCACGGTGCGCTTGTCCCCACAGCCCAGCTCCTTCAGCACGCTGTTGACGGCCTTAATGTGCTCCTCGGCAGCGACATTGCTCGCGTCGACGACGTGCAACAGCAAACTTGCCTGGCGCGCCTCTTCCAGCGTCGCCTTGAACGAGGCGACGAGATGGTGAGGCAAGTCGCGGATGAAGCCGACCGTGTCGCTGAGCAGGATCCGGCCCCAGTCGCGCAGGTGCCACTGCCGGGTGCGCGTATCCAGCGTGGAGAACAGTTTGTCCTCGACGTAGACGCCGGCGCCGGTAAGGACGTTCATCAGCGTGCTTTTGCCGGCGTTGGTGTAGCCGACGAGCGAGACGGTATACTCTTCGCGCCGGCTCTTGACCTCGCGTTCCTTGCGTGCCTGGACTTCCACCAGGCGTGCCTTCAGGTCGCGGATGCGGGCGTCGACCAGTCGGCGGTCTTCTTCGAGCTGGGTTTCACCCGGGCCGCGCGTGCCGATGCCGCCGCCGGTGCCGCTGCCGCCCGTCGTGCCGGTATAGCGCGACAGGTGGGTCCACATCTGTCGCAGCCGGGGCAGGGCGTATTCCAGCTGAGCCAGCTCGACCTGCAAGCGGGCCTCGATGGAACGGGCGCGCGTGGCGAAGATGTCCAGGATCAATTCGCTGCGATCCAGCACCTTGATCTTGGTCGCCTTCTCCAGGTTGCGGATCTGGCCGGGCGACAAGTCGTTGTCGAAGATGATGACGTCGGCATCCGTGGCGACGACCTGCTCTTGCAGTTCGGCGAGCTTGCCCTTGCCGATGTATGTGCTGGGGTTAATCTTGAGACGTTTCTGCGTCACGCCGCCGACGATCTGAGCGCCGGCCGTGGTGGCCAGGCCGCGCAGCTCCTCCAGGGGATCGCTGCTCAACCAGGGCCGATCCGGCAGATCGACGCTGACCAGGAAGGCACGTTCGAGGCGAACGGTCAGTTCTTCGCGAGGGATATCGAGGGTCACGTTGAGGTGTCTAGCCTCCATCCTGGGTAAATTGTAAATTGCAGATCATAGGGAAAGACACTCGAATTATACACACGCCGGCGGGTGAGGCGTCCGAAAGAATGACGAATGACGAAGCCCGAATGACGAAACAATGACCAATGCCCAAGCCCGAGTGATTAAACAGGTCGCCGCCTTTGGTCATTGGGTATTGGTCATTGTTTCGTCATTCGGGCTTCGTCATTCGTCATTTCGCCCACCTTCATCCGCCGGCCTCCACCACGCAAGAAGAGGCGGCCATGTCCCTCGTCGTACAGAAATTCGGCGGCAGCAGTGTTGCCGATGCGGAACGCATCACCGCGGCCGCTCGGCGTGCCATCCGCGCGCGGCAGGCGGGCAACCAGGTCATTGTCGTCGTCAGCGCTCGCGGCGACACCACCGATGAACTGATCGAGCTGGCTCGTGAGATCACCGAGCAGCCGCCCGCGCGCGAGATGGACATGCTCCTGTCCACCGGCGAGCAGATCTCCATCGCCCTGATGGCCATGGCGATCCAGTCCTTGGGCCAGCCGGCCATCAGCTTCACCGGGGCTCAGATCGGCATCGTCACCGACAGCTTCCACACCAAGGCACGCATCAAGAACATTTCGACGCAGCGCATTCGCCACGCGCTGGACGAAGGCAAGGTCGTCATCGTCGCCGGCTTCCAGGGGGTCGATGAGAATTACAACATCACCACGCTGGGCCGCGGCGGCTCCGACACCACCGCCGTCGCCCTGGCCGCCGTCATGAAGCATGAGCATGCATCAGGAGTCAGGAGTCAGGAGTCAGGAGTCAGGAGTCAGGAGTCTAACACTTCCGAACTGACTCCTGATTCCTGCGCCCTGCCTCCTGGCCAAGAAGTCGGCTGCGAGCTGTACACCGACGTGGATGGCGTCTACACCACCGATCCGCGCCTGGTGCCCGAGGCACGCAAGATCGACTTCATCAGCTACGACGAGGTGCTCGAGCTGGCGTCCGTCGGCGCCAACGTCCTGCACTCGCGGTCGATCGAGTTCGCCAAGAAATTCGACGTGCCGTTGCAGAAGCGCTCCTCCTTCAGCGATGCCGAGGGCACCTGGATCGTGCCGGAAGCCGACTGGATGCGCGACATTGTCGTCTGCGGCGCTGCCCTGCTCAAGGACGAGGCGCGGGTCATGATCGACGGCGTGCCCGATCAGCCCGGTATCAGCCATCGCATCTTTTCCGCCATCGCGGAGCAGAACATCGTCGTGGACATGATTGCCCAGAACGTCGGCAGCGGCGGCAAGGCCGCGATCGGCTTCACCGTGCTCCGCAACGAGCTGCCGGCCACGCTGGCGGTGCTGCGGCCCCTGGCAATCGAGATGGGCGCCCGCGTGCAGCACGACGAGGACGTCAGCAAGGTATCGGTCGTCGGCACCGGCATGCGGACGCACAGCGGCGTGGCCGAGAAGATGTTCGCGGCCCTGGCATCCGAGAACATCAACATGAAGATGATCACCACCGGAGACATCAAGATCTCCGTGCTGGTGGACAAGGCCGATGGCGTGCGCGCCTTGCGCGTCGTCCATCAGGCGTTCAACCTGCATCTCCCCCGACCTGGCGCGGGACTGGCGGCAGCGCCCGCCGCCCAGCAGTTGTTCAAGCGGCGGGCGACGCCATTGGTCGAGGAATCGGCGCCGAAGGACCCGCTGGCCCGGCTGGCGAGCATGGAGGACATCGTCGTCAGCGACGTGCTGCTGGAGATGGGGCACGGCCGCATCACGATTGCGGAACTGGCCGACAAGCCGGGCAACTGCTCGCGCATCTTTCAAGCCATCGCGGCCGGCGGCATCGTCGTTGACGTCATCGTGCAAAACTTGCCGCAGGTGGGACGGGCGGAGCTATCCTTCAGCGTCCCGCGCGGCGATCTCGACAGGGCGATGGCGCTGACCCAGGACGTGGTGCGAACGATCGATCCGCATGCACGCGTGTCGGCGGATGCGAATATTGCGAAGGTGTTCGTGCTGGGCGTCGGCATGCGAACGCACACCGGAGTGGCCCGGCGCATGTTCGGCGAACTGGCGGCACGCGGCATCAACATCGGCATGATCAATACGAGCGAAGTGTGCGTCAGCGTGGTGGTCGATCGCGCTCGCGGCGAGGAAGCGCTGGAATGCCTGAAAAAGGCATTCAGCGTTTGAGGTGGGGAACGCTTTTACTGATCGCTGCGCGGACAAAGCGACCAAACGGGCTCCCCTCGCCCCCGTACTCGGGGAGAGGGGACGGAATCTGCAGTGGCTGCATGAAAAACCCCCTCACCCCCATCCCCTTTCCCCTGAGTACAGGGGCGAGGGGCCGAAGGTGACATTGACCGCGCAGCAAGGATCCGCGCAAGAATCACTTGTGCCATTCCAGTAGGACGGATTTCCAATCCGTCCGGTTTTCTCTGGACGGATTGGAAATCCGTCCTACGTGCAATTGTTCAACTTAT
>JAIEMG010000046.1 GCA_019752375.1 Gemmataceae bacterium
GTCCGTTTTTGTGTGCCTGCCATTACCGGTTTTTGGCCCCCCCAGTGGGTGATTCCCCCTCGACGCTCGCCAGGGACGTGATTTTTTGCCGCGCGACGAACTCCGACGTACCGGTGGCAACAAAATCGCAATGGTTGTCCAATTTCCGCTGCGCCACGGGAAGGAATGGAAGCCGCTTGGCGCCATCTCAACGCCCCTTCGCGCGAGTTCAAGCCGGCCGCCACGCGCCGCCTGCCCTGGAGTGCCTACCATGCGAACCCTCCGTCCTCAGAGTATGTTGACCATTGGGCTGATAGCGGTGTTGACCCTGGGGACATCCCAGGCGCCGGCCGCCGAATTTCCGCTGAAGGACGGCGACGTCTGGGTGATGGCAGGCGACAGTATCACGGCGCAGCACCTGCACTCCAACTTCTTCGAAGCATTTTGCTTTGCCCGCTACCCGGACCTGAAGTTTGCCTTCCGCAACGCCGGCATTGGCGGGCATGACGTGCCGCAGACGCTGGCTCGTTTCGACTATGACATCGCACCCTGGGAACCGACTGTCATCTCGGTCGAGCTCGGCATGAACGATCAGTTCATCCGCGGCGGCGTGACCCCGGAGGTGTATATCGCCAACATGGGCCGGTTGACGGAGCGCATCCGGGCTGCCGGGGCGCGACCGGTCTTCTTCGCGGCCAGCCCGATCAACAACGGGGATACCCAAGCCCGGCTGGGCAAAAACCAGCGGCTGCACGAGTATGCAACGGCCCTCAAAGCATTTTCCGCCAAGGAGAAGGCACCCTTCGCCGACCAGTTTCACCTTCTCATCGACGCCTGGGGCAAGAACAAGCCCCGTGAGATCGTCGCGGAGCACCTGGCCGCTCTCCGACAGGCTTCGCAGGATGACGACCTGACCGGCGTCGAGCATCTGCGCGCCTTCCTGGCCGCCCAGGACCGAAGTTCGGTGCGGCCGGTTTCACTACAGGGTGCGGACGCGATCCATCCGGGACCGCCGGGCCAGCTGATGATGGCGGCGGTATTGCTGCGTGAGCTTGGCGCCAGCGGTGCCGTCAGCAGCGCCACCTTGGATGCGAGCGGCAAGCTCGTGAAGGCCACGGGCTGCCAGGTCGATGGCATCCGGATCGAAGGCGGTAAGTTGGCGTTTGATCGCCTCGACGAGCGGCTGCCCTTTCCGATCCCCGAGGAGGCTCGCGCCGTGCTGGCCATTGACCCAACCATCCGCGACCTGAGCCAGTACATGCTGCAGGTCACTGGGCTGCCGCCAGGCAAGTACCTGTTGAGCGTCAACGATGTTTCCGCGACCACGCTGACTGCACAGGAACTGGCAGCGGGCGTGAATTTGACGGCCTTGAACCCCGCAGCGGACCAACGGATCGTCAACCCGATCACCGCTCAGGGACACGCCATTCTCAACGCGGTCAGCGCTAAATCAGCGCTGGTCAGCCAGTGGCGGAACCTGGCCCACCGCGTCCATGCGGGCGACACCGCGGCCGACTTGAAGGAACGCATGGCGACACTGACCCGCCAGGTGGAGGAAGCGGACGCCAAGATCCGCGCGGCGGCGCGGCCCCAAAAACTACGCTTCGAGCTGGCACCGGTGCGTTGAAGGGGCCGCGCGATTGGATAGGTAGCGAAGTCTTGGTCGCAGTCACCGCTATGGATTCTTGATCCACTGCCGCAGCAACTCCACCGCTTGCTGGTCTATCTCGCTCGTGGCCAGTGGCGGCATCTGACCAGTGCCGCGGCGTATCAGCCGCTGGTAGAGCACGGACTTCTCCGCGTCTCCGGGCGCCACCAGCATGGCATCGGCGATGTCAAACGTCTGATGCTGTGGTCGGATGCCGAAGAGACGCATCTCTTCCCGCCCCGTGCCGAATTCCAGGTCGATGGCAGCATTGCCGCCGCCCGCGCGGACATGGCACTGGGCGCAGTTGGCGTGTAGATACGATCGGGCGCGGGCGTTCAGCGATGCCCTGGCGTCGGCAGGGTCGAACAGTCGGGGATAGCGCTCCGGCCGCATGGGCAAATGGTTCGTGTAGGTCGGTTCCTTACGCAGGTGCTCGTCGAGGCGATCGACGCCGTCCTGGACTTCTCCCAGCAGCGTTCCAGTTCCGGGCAGGCGCCAGAGCATGCTCTCCGGAGCAAGGCCGAGCAGTCCCAGCGCAGGTCCCAGTTCTCGCCGCAGTTCCCGCAGATGCTCATGCGTGCTGACTCGAAAGACGCCGAGGTGCTCGAGGGTGCGAAGTTGGTTGTCCGTCACGCGGCCGTAATCGTGGTCCTTGTTCATCTGTAAGACCGACGGTCCGAGCACGAAGTTGGCGGCACGGCTGTGACAGACGAGGCACTCGGCACGGCTGGGATAATGCCACACTTGTTTGCGCTTGGTAGCGGTCCCATCGACGACTGCAAACTGCTTGTCCTTGCCTGCGCTTGCCACCAGGATGGCGTCGGTTTGATCGTCATTCCACTCGTAGGAGTAACCGATCCACTTTCCCTGCTGCAGGGTCAAAAGCCGCGTCTCGATCCGCTGCCTCCCTCGCGCCGACATCGGCAGCGCAAAGGTCTTCACCAGAACTGCGCCCTCGGGAAAGCCCCAACCTCGCTCAGCGGTGAAATCAATCCGCAAATTGCCGGGCAAGGCGAGGAACCGTTCCTTGTCGGCGCCGTCGGACCACAGCGGCGCATTGACGGAGTACGGGATCAACGCCGGCACCGTCTTGTGGTCCTTCACCGATACAAACAGGCCGGTGTCGCTCAGCTTGGTTGGGAACTTTGGCGGGTTCGCCTGCTTGGGTGCAGGTTCCAGCGTGTAGAGGCCGCCGCCGTAGTCGACGATTAGGAGTTCACCCTGTGCATCCGTGCCAAACCCCGTTACCTGTAGGGTGCTGTCGGCCAGGAGTTCATGCCAGGCGACCTTGCCGTTCTCCTGGCGGACGCCCCAGATCTTGCCCGTGGACCAGTCGCCGTACAGGTAGGCCCCGCGCAGTTCAGGCCGTTTTGCTCCGCGATAGACGATGCCGCCGGTTAGCGACCGCGCTTCGGAGTGGTGGTGATTGATCAGCGGCTCGGAAATGGCGGTCGGCCCTTGCTTGCGTTTCGGCATGAACGGGTGGCTGCCTTCGACCAGGCTCCAGCCATAGTTGGCGCCGCGCTGCACGAGGTAGACCGATTCCCAAAGGTCTTGGCCGTTGTTGCCGACCCAGACGTCGCCGCTCTTGGAATCGACGTGCAGACGCCAGGGGTTGCGCAACCCGTAGGCCCAGGTTTCCGGCCGGGCGCCCGCGGTCTTCACAAAGGGGTTATCGGCCGGAATGCCGTAGCTCATACCCTTGCCGGGCCGATCCACGTCAATGCGCAGCACCTTGGCGAGCAGACGCGACAGGTCCTGACCGGCCAGGTCGGTGTCGGAGTCGGCCGTGCCATCGCCTGAGGAAATGTAGAGGAACCCGTCCGGGCCGAACGCCAGGTCGCCACCATTGTGGCCATTGCTCCGCCATTCGAGGATGATTTTCTCCGATCGAGGGTCGCAGGCAAACGGCGCCTGCCGACTGACGGTGAAGCGCGACACGCGCGTGGTCTTGGCCAGGCCGGGCTTGAAGCGCTGTCCGGGGACGTCCTTGTCCTCCTTGGTCACTGGGCCATTGCTGCCGAGAAACAGGTAACCGTTCTTGAGGTAGTCCGGATGAAACGCCAGTCCATAGATGGTGCGGTCGATATCGAGCAGGACTTCGGGGTTCTTGCCGGCGCCATTGACGCGTAGGACGCGTCCTGGTCCCACCCAGGGCCGGAGCTGGTGCACGAGGAGCACGTGCTCGGTGCCTGGTTCATGGGCAACACTGATGGGATTGATCACTTTCAGTTCGGGCAACACTCGGCGCACGCGGTACGACGGTAGCGGATCGGGTGACCCCAGAATGCGAGACGTGGTCCAAGGTACGCGTTCAGTAAGCCCAAAGGGTCTCGCGCTCGGTGCATCGCCCTTTGAGGCTTTGGGGTCGAACGTCAGGAGACTCACCGTGGCGATGAATGCCAGAAGACAGGTGCGGCGCATGGAGAAGCCCTCGGAGCAGCGGTCCACCGGCATCGGCTTCTGTGGCCGCCTGCTTCATTCAGTCTGCGGAAGCACGTCGTAACGGCAGTAGACTTGCTCCGCAAGCTGAACGAAGCCGGCGGCTACAGATGCCCGCGCCGAACATTCTGGAGGATACGGCGCCGGGGCATTAGACGCGATCCGAGCCTGAAGCGCCGATGAAAAAAACCGCGACTCCGAGTTCGTCGCATTCGGCATTTGTTTGCCGTCTTCCGTGCACTACACCAGTATCTCTCCGTCCACGTGCGGCAAAGCGACGCGGATTGCCAGGCACGGAACTGGGGACCAATGGACGCACTCTCCTGGGAGGTCCTGCCATGAAGTCGCGTACGAACCTGCTGGCCGCACCCACTCTGGCCATCCTGGTCTTGCTCGCCGCCATGCCAATCCTCGCGCAAAAGCAGACGCCGCGCACGCTCAACATCGATCCGCCGCACATTTCCGGCGACAAAGCGGTCCAGTACGACTACGACGTCGTGTACGTCCGTGCCCCACGCCATGGCGAAGACAAGCGTACCGGCTGGGCCGACTTTTCCGACCCGACGCGGATGGAACCGAACGCCGACCTGATGCTCCTGCACCCCGACGGCAAGGAAGAGATCCTGGTCGAGGGTAAAGACGGGTCTGTCATGGATCCCTACGTCTCCTTCGACGGCGAATGGGTCTTCTACGCCAAGTTCGTCGATGAAAAGCACACCGGCAGCGACATCTACAAGCTGCACGTCAAGTCACGTAAGATCGTCAAGCTGACCAATCAGACATTCACGCCCAACACCGGGGCCGCCAACTGGGCGAAGGACTACCGCACGCCAGAGCAAGGCAAGACGTCACTGAATTACGGCGTCTTCAACCTGGGGCCCTGTCCGGCGCCGGGCGGCAAGGTCGTCTTCACCAGCAACCGCAACGCTTACGTGCCGCCGCGCGGCTATCCCAAGATCACGCTTCAGATGTTCACGATGGACGCCGACGGCAGTAACGTGGAGCAAACCGGCTACCTCAATGTCGCCTGCGCTCTGCATCCGGTGATCCTGAAAGACGGACGCATCCTCTTCAGCACGTTGGAATCGCAGGGCATGCATAACTCGATCATCTGGGGCATCTGGAGCATCCACCCGGACGGAACCAACTGGGGGCCAGTCGTGAGCGCCTTTGCCCTGGGCGGCGCGCCGAGCGGTTTCCACTTCCAGTCGCAACTCTCCGATGAAAGCATCATCGTCGAGGAATACTACAACCTGAACAACAGCGGCTTCGGCACCTACTTCAAGATGCCGGCGCGGGTGCCCGACGGCGAGATGGCATTTGGCCCGGGCTTCATGGGCGACCCGCGCAACAAGCCACGCGAGGGCTGGTACAAATTCCGCCAGCCGTTCATGCCGTACGGCATGGAGGTGCTGACGCGTTTCACCCACGGCACCGACGGTCCCTCTCCCTCGAATAAGCCCGGTGAGCAGGTGAAAGCACGCGTCCACGGCGGCACCACTTATCCGCACGCGACGGGCAAGGTGACGCATCCCTGCGGTGCGCCGGACAACCACTTGCTGACCGCCTGGTCCGGCGGTCCTGTCAATCACCAGTACGACTATTTCCCGCTCATCGACAGCGGCATCTATCTCATCAAGGACGGCAAGCCCATCGACGAGCCAGGCCAGATGCTGTTGATCAAGAACGACCCGAAGTACAACGAGCAATGGCCGCGGGCGCTCGTGCCATACAAGCGCATCTACGGCGTCGACGAGCCGAAGTTCCTCGTGCACCGCAACGACGGCAAGCAGTCGCCGCACCTGCCCGAAGGCACGCCATATGGTCTGGTCGGCACGTCCAGCCTCTACAAGCGCGAAAGCGCTCCAGGCGGAAAGGTGCCCGAAGGCAGTGTGACCGCCGTGCCGACCGACCCCAAGCGACTGCCCCTCAATTGGGGCCTGCAAGGTTCCGATGCGGGCATCTACGACAACAGCGAGATTCACGCCATCCGCATCCTGATCCAGGAGCCGCGCACCGACGTGCGCGGCAACAAGGGCGGGCCGCTGTATGGGAACCATGCTCTCGAGCGGCTGCGCATCCTGGGCGAAATCCCGGTGCGCAAGTTCGACGCCGACAAGCAGCCGACCGATCCGGACGGAAATCCCGACACCAGCTTCCTGGCCAAGATCCCGGCCGACCAGCCGTTCACGTTTCAGACGATCGACAAGGACGGGATGGTCCTGAACATGGCACAGACGTGGCATCAGCTGCGTCCCGGCGAAATCCGTCATGATTGCGGTGGCTGCCACGCCCACAGCCAGAAACCGACCCACTTCAAGGACACCCTGGCCGCCAGGGCCGATTACAAGGTCTTCGACCTGACCCAGCAGACCCCGCTTTTGACTGCCAAAGCTGGCGATCAGTCGGGCAAGAAGTGGGACAAGGACGGCGAGGTCGGCTTGCGCTATGAGAAGTCCGTCAAGAACATCGAGTATCATCGAGACGTCAAGCCCATCCTCAATCGAAGTTGCGTCGCTTGCCACACGCACAAGGCCGAGAAGCCGACTGGCGGTCTGATCCTGGACGACGACGACAAGGAATCTCTGCCCGCCTTCGGCCACGATGCGGGCCCGAACGTGAATGTGCCGCGCACCTACTTCCGTCTAGCTGCCGGTCACGCCCGCTTCGAGCCGCGCGAGTTGGGCCTGAGTGGTGATTCGGCATCGCGCTACATCCGCAAATTCCAGGCGCGGCGCAGCTTGCTCGCCTGGAAGGTCCACGGCAAGCGTCTGGACGGCTGGACCAACGACGACTTCCCCAGCCTGGCCGTGCGCGGCGATCCGAAGTCCCTGCACATCGGCGGCAAGCCGGTACCGGGCGTCAATTACGAGGATGCGCAGAAGCTCCAGTACTGGATCCGCGACAACGTGGTGGATATCGACTACCTCGGGAGCGCCATGCCGCCGCCCGAAGCCGTGGCCGGAACGTATAAGGGCGCCGACGGTCAACCGATCAAGGTCGCGGGCCTGACCGACGAAGACCGCCGCACCCTGGTGCGCTGGATCGACCTGGGCTGCCCCATCGATCTCGATCCAAACTACAAGCCCCACGATGCAAAGTCGCGCAGCCTCGGCTGGATGGGCGACGACCAGCGGCCCACGCTGACCGTGACCGCCCCCGCACCGGGCGCGAATGCGTCCCTGCCGCGCATCCAGATCGGCATGGCCGATGCCTACAGCGGCCTCGACATGGACAGCTTTCACGTGACCGCCGATTTCGCCGTGGACGGCACCGCCGCTGGGCAAAATCTGGCATCGAGGTTCAAACCGACCTCGCAAGGCGTTTGGGAACTCAAATTGCCAACGCCGCTGGGGGCTTTGCCGAAGGGCAAGCTCACCGTGCTGATCAAAGATCGCCAGGGCAATCTGAGCCGCGTTGAACGCACGTTCTCAGTGGCATCAAAGTGAAAGCAGGCGGCCCCACTCCTCTGAATGCAGAGGAGTGGGGCAGCTGTTGTCCGCTCGAAAAACACCTCTGACAGCCTTGCCCTTTCTCTCCCGCGCGGGTCAACCACAAGTCGAATCACGCGATCGGCGGCCGTCCTTCGAGAACATCGCGCCAAAAGGCAGGCATGCCACGATATGCGGCGCGATAGCTCGTCTCCAGCGGTACATTGATATAGCGGTCCGGCCGCAGGAACAGCGGAATGTCCGTCAACGACGCGCCGGCGGCCAGATGCTCCAGGTAAACGTCAAGCGCTGGGCCCGCCGCGTAGGACGCCAGGGTCAATGGTTCCTCGGCGGGCAGGTCATAGGGCTCGCCGGACTGACTCAGGTGCTGTGCGATGATGCCGTGCATCCCTTGCGGATCGTGCGGCCCTGGCGGAAACAGATCGACCAGCAGCACGTGGATGCCGACGTCAAGGGCTGACACCACCTTCCGGGCAAACTCCTCGACACTGCGGGCGCGGTCCTTGTTCGCCGGAGAGACGATTTCAATGAGTGCAATCAGGCGATGGCCGCTGACATGGCGGACAGCCAAAGTGCGGCGACGTGCAATGGCCGCCGACTCCATCTGGATGACGCGGCGGACGTGCGGCGGCGCCTCGGCGACCGCCGTTCCGCCGGTGTCAGGCGGCAGCGGCGGCAGGGAGCCGGAAGCGGGATTGGTGTGGAGCGTAAGAACATCGGTAATCGGGCCCCCAAAGTGTTGTTCCGCCAAAGCGTAATACCCCGGCGGGAGCAGGCCGTCATTCAGTACCGTGCGCAAGTTGGCAATCCAAACCGTATGAAAGTCGTGGAAGATCCCGGCTTCAACACGAGTCCAGTCATGTGCGGGCATGAACCGTCCTCCGGACCGCATGGTCGGGTTATTATACCCAGGTCGCGGCAACTGCGGCGCCGACAATGTCGGCGACCTCGGGCGGAGCCTGCAACGTATCGTACGTATGCGGGAATACCTTACCGCGTTGACTACGGCCAGCGCTGTATCCACTGGCAACGATCGCATTTAGTGGCGACAATCATAGCTAGGGTTCCCGTCCTGGATCGGATTCTTGCTCCGTAGGTGATCGAGGTTTTCTCATGTCTCAGGCTGCCACGGATCGCAACCTGCTGTTTGGCATCCTGGCGGTGCAGCTGGATTTTGTCGCACGCGACACGCTGATCGTGGCAATGAACGCGTGGGCGGTTGCCAAGCACAAGTCGCTCGGCCAGATTTTCGAAGAGCAGGGCTCTCTCGCGGCGGAGCGACGGGCCCTACTGGACGCCCTGGTCGCCGAGCACCTCCGGCAACACGGCGACGACGCGGGCAAGAGCCTGGCTGCACTGCAAGCGCCGGGCGCGATGCGCGATCACTTACGGTATATCACCGACCCGGACGTTCGCGCGAGCCTGGTCGGCGCCAGTGACGCCTATGTGACCCGCACCCCATCTGTTACTCCCTCCGTCGGGGAATCGACGTCGAATGGCGTCCGATTCCGAATCCTCCGGCCGCATGCCAAGGGCGGCCTGGGGCAAGTCTTTGTCGCGGAGGATGTGGAGCTCCATCGCGAGGTCGCGCTCAAGGAAATTCAGGAGCGCCACGCCGACAACTCCAGCAGCCGTTCGCGCTTCGTGCTGGAGGCCGAAGTCACCGGCAACCTGGAGCATCCCGGCATTGTGCCCGTCTACGGCATGGGCCAGTATGCCGACGGCCGTCCTTTCTACGCGATGCGCTTCATCCGCGGCGACAGCATGAAGCAGGCGATCGAGCGCTTCCATAAGCCGGGATCGACGAACAACGCCGTCGGCGAACGGAGCGTCGCCTTCCGCCAGCTCCTTGCGCGGTTCGTCACGGTCTGCGACGTGATCGCATATGCCCACAGCCGTGGAGTGCTGCACCGCGACCTGAAGCCCGACAACATCATGCTCGGCAAGTTCGGCGAGACGATGGTCGTGGATTGGGGCCTGGCCAAGCCGTTGGGCGAACTCCAGGCCTCCAAGGAATGCGACGAGGCGCCGCTGCGCCCTGTCGCTGCCAGTGTCTCTTCCGAGACGCTGGTCGGCTCCACGCTAGGCACCCCGCAGTACATGAGCCCGGAACAGGCCGCCGGCCAGCTCAAACGCATTTTCGCGACCAGCGACATCTACAGCCTGGGCGCCACGCTCTATGCCATCTTGACTGGTCAGCCGCCGTTCACGGACGCCGACACCGGCACGGTGCTTCGCCAGGTCCAGCAGGGAGACTTTCCGCGGCCCCGGCAGGTTCAGCGCCATGTTCCGGCGGCACTGGAAGCGGTGTGCCTCAAGGCGATGGCTCTCCGACCCGAGGACCGCTACCCATCGACACGCGCGCTGGCCGACGACATCGAGCATTGGCTGGCCGACGAACCGATCCTTGCCCATCGCGAACACTGGGTGAAGCGCCTGCGCCGCTGGGCGCGTCGACACCAGGTCCTGGTGTCGGCTTCGGTGCTCCTGTTTCTCGCCGCCTTGAGCGCCGGCGTCTTTCTCGACCGCGAACGCATTCATGCCGAACGCATGGAAGTGGAGCGGGTGCAAACGCTCCTGCACGCCAGCGCGGAATCGGCGCCGGACGCGCTCGACGCCCTTGCGCCGATGCGTGACCGGGTGGCCCCCTTGCTCCGCGCCAAGCTCGCTGAACCGGGACTTTCCGACCGCGTCCGTGCCCGCGTCGCCCTGGGCCTTCTGCCCCTGGACCCCAGCATGGTGGATTACCTGCGTGACCGCATGCTGCAGGACAGTGATCCTCGCGAAGTACTCCTGGTCCGCAACCAACTGGCTCCCTTCCGCGACCAAGTGGTCCCCGGCCTTTGGAGCATCGCGCTCGATCCGATGGCCAAGCGATCCCAGTGCCTTCGCGCCCTCGTCGCCCTGGCCCATTTCGACCCCGAGAACTCGCGTTGGCCCGTTGCGGCCGAGCACGGCGTACCGGCACTTTTGGATGAGTGGCACTTTCCAAGTTGGGGCGAAGCGTTGTACCCCGTCCGGTCTGCCTTCCAGGAGCCGTTGACCAGGGTCTTCCGAGCCAGCGCCGATGCGGACGATTGCGTCGCGAGCGCATTGATCCTTGCCGAGTTCGATGCCGACCGTCCCAACTTGCTCGTGGACCTGCTGCTCGATGCCGATCCGAAGCAGCATGCCATCTTGTGGCCGAAGGTCAAGGATCGCGCGGTAGAAGCTTCGTCGTTTCTGCTGGCGGAGCTCGACCGGCAACCGCCCGGGGACTTCTTCGCGCCGGAGAGCGAGCGTATGGCCCGGCGCCAGGCCAAGGCTGCCTTGGCCCTGCTCAACTTGGGGCAGCCGGAGCGTACCTGGCAGCTGTTGCGCCACACGCCCGATCCTCGGGTGCGCTCCCATTTGATCCCGCTCTTCGAGCCCCTCCGCACCGACGTGGGCGTCCTGGTCGCTCGCTGGGGGCGGGAAACCGATTCATCGGCGCGCCGTGCATTGCTCTTTGCGCTCGGTACGTATGACCAGATGTCTCCCGAGGAACGGGAAAGGGTTGCCGCGCTGTTGCTCGACCTCTACAAGACCGATCCCGATCCCGGCCTTCACTCCGCCATCGACTGGTTGGTGCTCTTTCGGCTGAGAATGAAGGACCGAATTATCGCGGCGGACAAGGCCCTGGCCGGCAAGCCCCCGGGCGACCGCCTCTGGTTCGTGACCCGGCAGCTCAACACCCTGGCCATTGTGCCCCATCCGGTCGAGTTCGACATGGGTTCCTCCGCGCAGGAACCCGGCCGGAACGACGACGAGGTGCTGCACCGCGTTCGGATTCCCCGCGGCTTTGCCATCGGCACCAAGCAGATCACGGTCGGACAGTTTCACCATTTCCTTTTAGCCAACCCAGCGGAAAAGTTCGAGAGTGACAGCTCATCCAGTTCGGACGTTCACGGTCCGATCGTCCGGGTCGATTGGTACTCGGCCGCCAGGTATTGCCGCTGGCTCAGCGAGCAGGAGGGCATCCCCGAAGACCAAATGTGCTTTCCACCGCTTCCACGGATCAAGCCCGGCATGATGCTTCCCGCGGATTACCTGCGGCGGACTGGCTACCGTCTGCCGACGGAGGCCGAATGGGAATACGCCAGTCGCGCCGGCGCCGTCACCAGCCGTTTCTACGGCAATGACCCCGCGCTCCTGCCCAGCTATGCGTGGTTTCGGGGCATTGGCAAGTCCCAAACCGACGGTGTCGCCCGGCGCATGCCCAATGATTTGGGCCTGTTCGACGCACTGGGCAACGTGCGCGAATGGTGCATGGATCGCTATGCCGACTATCCTCTGGACAAGCTCACGCAGGACACCGAGGGACCGTTGCAGGTTGCCGACACCGAGAGTCGCGTCTTGCGCGGCAGCAGCTTTCTCGACCTCGAAGCGACCGTCCGTTGTGCAGTCCGCAATCGCCAGGTGCCAAGCGCGCGTATCAGCCGGGACGGTTTCCGCATTGCGCGGACCATGCCGGCGAAATAGCATCCCTCGCGACAGAATCTTGCCGCGGTTCATTCACTTTGCCAGGTCTTGCCTTGAGTGGTACGATACTCTGCGTTCCCGGCTACAGACCCGTTACTGGGTGACCAAGGAGGATCGTAAGATGACCTCCAAACGCGCTCGTTCGCCCGGCACTCGGTCGTTAGCCAATTCATCCCTCGCTTGCGCGTCGGGCTAACGATTGCGCTCAAGCGTGTAGAAACGGGTTTGCGCCCTGCGTTCACCCCCCGGCAGGCCCACGCGAAGGACGAGAGCAAATGACGACCACAACCAACTACGACGAGTTGCAACAGACCTTTGAGTCGGCGGGGCCGAAAGAAGCCATCGAACGGCTCTGCGCCAACCTGCGGGACCGCAAGGAGTACAGCAGCCTGTTCTACGCCTTGCTGATGAAGAAGCGATACGAGTTGGGCGTCACTCCCATGCCTTCGGCACCGAACGCAGAACTGCCCGAGGAAGTCCACGAGCCGTACGAGAACGCGATTCGCGATGCCGGTCGGCTGGTGGGGCAACTCTACCTGGACGACGGCGACGTCTTGAAGGCCGCGCCGTTCTTTCGGATGCTGAACGAGCCCGGTCCGTTGATGACGGCGCTGGAGAAGTATCAGCCCTTTGAGGGCGAGGACATTCAGCCGATCATCGAGCTGGCGTTTCACGCGGGCGTCCATCCGCGCAAGGGATTCGACTGGCTCGTGGAACGCTACGGCATTTGCAGCGCCATCACGCTGATGGGCGGCCACCTGAACGGCGCCGAATTCACGCATGGCCCGGAGATACGGGATTATTGCATCACCAAACTCATCCGCTCCTTGCACGAGCAGTTGCTGGATCGCATTCGCAATGACATCGTCCGCCGCGAAGGCTCGGTGGACAACAACCTGTCCGTGACCCAGTTGCTTGCGGGTCGCGAGTGGCTATTCGAGGACGACAACTACCACGTCGACGTTTCGCATCTCAGCTCGGTGATCCAGATGGCCATCAACCTCACGCCGGGTGAGGTCCTGAAAACGGCGCGGGAACTGTGCCACTACGGACAGCAACTCTCCCCCCGCTTCCACTACCAGGGCGAACCGCCCTTCGAGGACCAGTACAAGGACTATGGCGTGTTCCTGTCGATGCTGGATGGCGAGAACGTGGACGAGGGGATCGCGCATTTCGAGGCAAAAGTGAACCAGAACTTCGATCCGGACGGCATGTTCACGCAGTCCGCCGAGATCCTGGTGAACCTCCTGGTGCGTATCGGACGATTAGAGAAGGCACTGGAAGTAGCGCGCAAGAACCTGCAGAACGCCGACGAACGGCAACTATCTTGTCCGAACGTCGCGGAGTTGTGCCGGCGCGTGAAGGATTATCGTGCGCTGGCCGACGTGTCGCGCGAACGGGACGATCCGGTGAATTTCGTGGCAGGCTTGATCCTGGCGAACGGCAAGGAAACGAGCAAATTGCGGAATTGAGAGACTATCCGGAAAGAACCTTCGGGTTTTTCGGGTTTGGCCAGCTGTTAGGCAGCTGCCCGGTAACGGAAC
>JAIEMG010000384.1 GCA_019752375.1 Gemmataceae bacterium
AAGGTCGACGGTTTGCGAGAATTACAAACTGAACTGCTACGCTCCAAGTCCGACGATTTTCGTCGGGCGATGCTGCGCAAAATGATGGCCTACGCTCTTGGTCGGACGCTCACGCTCGGCGACGTCGAGGCGGCCGACGCCTTGGTTCCGGCCCTCCGCGAACGCGGCGACCGCCTGCCTGCGCTCATCGAGTTGATTGCCGCCAGTGAACCGTTTCAATCGAAGTGAAAGAGGAAACCCACCATGCCCCGAGCCTCCTGGCACCTCGATCGCAGAACCTTCCTCCGCGGCGCCGGACTCGCGCTGGCCTTGCCCTGGCTGGAAGCCATGTCGAAGGGCGATCAACCCGCGCAGCGGCCCAAGCGTTTTTGCGCCTTCTTCTTCGGAAACGGCGTCGCGCTCCCCGAGAAAAACAAGGCGCACTTTCAGGACTGGCACTGGTTCCCCCACACCGACGGCGCCGACTACCAGTTGACCAAGTCGCTCGATCCGCTGGAGCCGCACAAAAGCGACTTCACCATCTTCGGCGGCTTGTCGCATGCGACGAGTCGGCAGCTCGTCGGGCACAACACGGTCGACGTTTGGCTTACTGGAGCGGACATCCGCGTCAACCTGGAGAACTCGATCTCGATCGACCAGGCAATCGCCCGTCGGTACGCCGCTCAGACCCGTATCTCCTCGCTGGTCCTGTCGAGCCAGGGCGGCGTCGGAACCAAGAGCCGATCGACCACGATCTCTTTTGACGCCCAGGGGCGAGCCATTCCGGCCGAGTCGGTGCCGCGCCGGATCTTCGAGCGGTTGTTCGAGCCGCCCACCGACGGCGACCGCGCCGCGCGGGAGCGGGCGCTCGCCGCGGGACGCCGTCGCGTCGATTTCCTGCTCGAAGACTCGCGCTCGCTGCGCAACAACCTCGGACGGCCTGACCAGCAGCGGCTCGATGAGTTCCTGCAATCGCTCAGCGAAGTCGAAAACCGGCTTGCGCGCTCCCAGGAATGGCTCGGCAAGGCGCTGCCAAAGGTCGATCGCTCGAAGTTCAATCTCGACGTGTCTCCGAAGGGACCGACCGATTACATTCGCACCATGCTCGACCTGATCGTCCTGGCGTTCGAAACCGACACGACGCGCGTCGCAGCCTATCAGATGTGCGCCGAAGACGGCGTCGGCATCTGCGACCGTTTCCCCTCGATCCTTGGGATTGGGGGCGGCGGCCATCACGGCCTCAGCCACGACAACAACTCGCTCAACTGGGCCAAGTACGACCGCTACCTCGCCGAACAGTTCGCCTATTTCCTGGAACGTCTCGGCTCGATCCGTGAAGGGGACGCGCGGCTGCTCGACAACACGATGGCGCTTTACGGCAGCGGCACCAGCACCACCCACAACGCCCGCAACTATCCCACCATCCTGGCCGGCGGCAAAAACCTCGGCCTGCGCCACGGCCGCTTCATCAAGCAGAAAAACGAACGGCCGCTTGGCGATCTTTATCTCACGATGCTCCATCGCTATGACATCCCGGTCCGCTCATTTGCCGACAACGCTAGTGAGTTCTCCGAGATCCTTCAGCACTGAAAATGACATGACATCAAGACTGGCCAACTTGCCACGACGTGTGGCGGGTTGGCCTGTCCCGTTCTGCGCTCGCCCCGGCAGGCACCGTCCGCGCACAAGAGGGCTTGGATGGGGGGCACCCCTCACGAGGTTGAGTGAACTCGCGGATTTTCAGTTCGCAGAGTGCCTGTAGGCATCGCGAACACCGAGAAATGAAGATGTGGTCTGCTACTGTAAGGGCCATAGAGATCGACCCTTTGCACTACAGAACTGCGGACGGGGGAGAAGAGTGCTTGGGGAGCGACTCGCCCTCACCCGTACTTCGCCTTCTCACAGATCAAGAAGGCTCAAAAGGCGATGAAACGGCACCTTTTGAAATCGTCATTTGCCGTAAGTCGAGTGGAGGATACGAGATTTGAACTCGTGACCTCTTGAATGCCATTCAAGCGCTCTCCCAGCTGAGCTAATCCCCCATCAAAGGGCCGGTTCTCGCCCCTTCTGAGAAAAGGTATCGCAGGCGGGCCTGTCTGTCAATTGGCCCTGGGCGGAATCTGCGCGTTCGCGCCAAATCCTCGCTGGACAGGGCGCGGCCTCCGCAGCAGAATGCTAACATTTCGGGGACGCTCCTCGAAGCGCCGTCCAGCGAATCGCTCTTGGCACCGTCAGCGGTACAGGGGTCCATTAGTGAAGCGAACGATCCTCATCAATCTTGCGAAGTACGGCTTGGGCATTGGCTTGCTGGCCTATGTCGTCTGGAGCAATTGGGGACCGGGCCCGAATAATTCGCCGGGCTTGGAGAGGATACTCACTCAGGGCGAGATCCATACCGCACCGCTTGTGCTTGCACTCCTCATCATGGCCGTTAGCCTGCCGCTCTCCTTTGTGCGCTGGTACGTGCTGGTGCGCGCCCAGGCCCTGCCGTTCACATTGACCAACGCGATGCGACTGGGGCTCATCGGTTACTTCTGGAACACGTTCTTTCCCGGTTCGGTCGGCGGCGACGCGGTCAAGGCGTTTTGCCTGGCACGCGAGCAAAGTCGGCGCACGGTTGCCGTTGCAACGGTCCTCATCGATCGGGCGGTCGGTCTCTGGGCACTGTTCTGGTTTGTCGCCTTGCTTGGCAGCGTGTTCTGGCTAGCGGGCGACCCTGCTCTGCTCGCCAAGGACGAACTGAAGATCATTGTCCTGGGGGCGATCGGACTGGTGGTCTTCACCTCGATCTTGTGGACCGCCCTTCTCCTCCTGCCCGAACGCCGGGCGGAGCGGTTCGCGGGGCGGTTGGGCCGACTGCCCAAGGTGGGCGTCGCTGCCTCGGAGTTCTGGCGTGCCATCTGGATGTATCGCTTCCAACAGCGGGCCGTTGTCCTTGCCTTGCTCATGGCGCTGGTCGGCCACGTCGGCTGGATTCTGGTGTTCTATTACTCGGCGCAAATTGTCAGCCTCCCTGGAGTGGAAGGCCAGATCCCGACCGCAACCGAGCACTTCGTGGTTGTGCCGATTGGCATGACCGTGCAGGCGCTGTTTCCGACACCGGGAGGAATTGGCGGTGGCGAGTACGGTTATGGCCGGCTTTACAAGATGGTCGGCAGTTCCGAAGGGGCTGGCGTTCTGGGCTCGCTGGTGCAGCGTGTAATCACCTGGTTGCTCGCACTGGTCGGCGTACTGATTTACCTGCGCATGCCCAAGGTGGACATCGACGGTCAGGAAGCTGCTCCCAATGCTTCAGAAGAAGCGGAAACGGACTCCATACCCGCGGCCCGGGGCGTGGTTTCGCCCTCGATGAGCACCGATCCCTGACCGCTCTACTGGACGATGACGCAGTCCATCCGCCACTCGCCTTCCGCCTGCGCCCACTGCTTTTCCAGACCGACAGCCTCCACCAGCAGCGCTTCCGGATCGTAGACGAAGCCGAGCAACGCCCGGCACGCCCGGCGTTGACGGTAGTACGCGACGTCCTCCGGCCATTGCGCGCAAAGCTGGCTTTCGCGCAAGCATGACATCGTCCGCTTGATCACCACGGCCAAGGCGCCCGCATCGAGCAGAAAATCGGTGCGAGTGGCGATGGCGTAGGAAGGCGTACGGCTCTCCGGGCGCACGTCGTCGAAATGAAGCGGCAACAAGGCGCGAAGCAAGTCTTCCAGGTCGTAAACGTCCTCGACGCGAAACGGCGGCCGGGTTCCGTGCCGGCTGCGCAGCTGCCGCACGACGCGAGGCAGGCGGCGAAGTAGCGGTTCCAAGGGCGAAGCCGATATCACGGCGACCGGAGCGATATCCGACCAGGGAAATTTCGCTCCGCAGGTGGTGCAGAACTGGGGTGCAATCGTCGTGCCCACGGGCACCAGGCCAGGAACGGCAACGGCACCTCGCAACGGCTGCCCGCAAGTGCCGCAACGATCCTGGGTCGTTGCACCGCAGCGATCGCAATGACTCAGACCGTGACCAGGACAGCTCCGCAGCAGGTCCGTGATGACATGACCGTTCCGGCAGACTTGCATCACGTCGGGATGTCCGGTGACCGTACCGCTCATGAAATGCCTCCGGGACAGGGTGAAACGTGGCGCGCTTGTGAAAGAAGGAGCGGGGAACCCCACTCCTTCTTCGCTTTTGGCGATCCGATCTTACGTCTGGCCGCTCGTATCACTGCAAGTTCACGTACACCGTCTTGACTTCGGTGTACAGTTCCAGAGCGTACTCACCCAGCTCGCGGCCGAAGCCGCTCATCTTGAATCCTCCGAACGGTGCGGCGGGATCGAACACGTCGTAGCAGTTGATCCAGACCGTGCCGGCGCGCAGGCCGTTGGCCAGGCGATGCGCCTTGCTGATGTCCTTGGTCCACACCGCGGCTGCGAGGCCGAAGCACGTCTGGTTGCCGCGGCGGATCACCTCGTCCACGTCCTTGAAACGCAGGATGTTCATCACTGGGCCAAAGATTTCCTCGCGGGCGATCTTCATCTCGTCCTTGACGTCGGTGAAGACGGTCGGCTCGATGAAGTAGCCGCGCTCGCCGACGCGTTTGCCGCCAGTCAGCAGCTTCGCGCCTTCTTTCTTGCCGGATTCGATAAAGCCCATGACACGGTCGCATTGTTCCTGCGACACCTGCGGTCCCTGGGTCGTCTCCGGATCGAACGGGTCGCCGACCTTCTGCGACTTCGCCTTCTTCAAGAGCTTCTCGACCACCTGGTCGTAGACCTTGTCCTCGACGAACAGCCGGCTGCCGGCACAGCAGCACTGGCCCTGATTGAAGAACAGACCGAAGTAAGCGCCATCCACGGCCGCATCGAGGTCCGCGTCGGCGAAGACCACGTTCGGGCTCTTGCCGCCCAGCTCCAGGCTGACGCGTTTCAGGTTGCTGCGTGCCGCGGCTTCCATGATGATCTGGCCGGTCGTGTGCTCGCCGGTGAAGGCGATCTTGTCCACGTCCTTGTGCCCGGACAGCGCGGCGCCCGCCGTCGGGCCAAAGCCCGGTACCACATTGACGACGCCGTCCGGAATGCCGGCTTCCTGCGCCAGGGCCGCCACGCGCAGCGCGGTCAACGGCGTCTGCTCCGCCGGCTTGAGGACGATGGTGCAGCCGGTGGCCAGGGCCGGGCCCCACTTCCACGCCTGCATCAACAGCGGAAAGTTCCACGGGATGATCTGCCCGACCACGCCAAGCGGCTCGTGCCGGGTGTAGCAGAAGAACGGCCCATCGACGGGAATGGTCTTGCCGTGGATCTTGTCGGCCCAGCCCGCGTAGTAGCGATAGCACTTCACGCTTGCCGGCACGTCGATGGCAAGCGAATCGCGCAACGGCTTGCCGTTGTCCAGCGATTCCAGGGCCGCCAGCTCTTCCTGGTTCTCTTCGATCAGGTCCGCAAGACGATTGACGAGCACGCCGCGATCGCGGGCGCTCATCGTTCCCCACGGGCCTTGCTCAAACGCCTTGCGAGCCGCGACCACGGCCAACTCGATATCCGCCTTGTCGCCCTCGGCCACCTGGCAGATGGTTTCGCCGGTGGCGGGATTGGTGGTCGCAAAGGTCTTGCCCGAGACGCTGTCCTGCCACTTGCCGCCGATAAAAAGCGGCTGGTCCTTGACCTTCGGCGGCTTGATGGTGCGTGGGCGTTCAGCGGTTTTCGTCGCCATGCTGGCATCCTCCTGATCGTTGAGAGAACATGGACAGGAAAAGGTCCTTCGAGAAGGCTGGTATTGTCGCACTGGTATTGAAGAGCGTCAAGAAGCGAGCTCAGGCGGGGTGCAAACCTGTTTCTGCGCCCATCAGCGCGGTCGTTTCCCTCGTTAGCGGGCTCTGCCCGGTCACGAGGGCGAGGCCTTCAACCAAGCAGGTCGCGCAGAAACGGGTTTGCACCCGCTCAGGCGTCGCAGGTCCTGCAACGAGCGGGCTATGCGAACGCTCCGGTTTGGCAATATAAGCCAGGGCGTTCACACGCCCCGCTCGCCGAAATGGCGCCAACAAACGCCGCCGTCGGTTGTTGTATCCCTACGGAAGCCCTAACCGTTCTGTCCTGCCACCTTCATCTCCGCGGAGGCATTCTCCAATGGCCGTGCATTTGACGTGCAGCCAGTGCCGACGACGCCTGGCCGTCAGCAGTCGCAAGTCGGGTACGACGATTGCGTGTCCGCTCTGTGCGGCGCCGCTTACCGTGCCGGCAGCGGCAACCGCCATCTGTCTGCGTGAAGACCCGGCTTTGCCGCCGGCCCCGAAAGCCCTTGCGGCACCCAAGCCGGAGGTCAAACCAAAGGCGAAGGCCATTGAGGCCGTGCCGGCAATGAACTATCGCCTGATCGGCGCAAGCGCGGCGGCCGCATTGGTGTTTGTCGTCGGCCTGACCGTCGTCTGCCTGGCGATGACCCATCGCTCGCGTCCGGCGCAGCCCGTCGCCGCAGCCGTTGCCGGGCTGGCGGACGCGGAGCACGAAGTCGGCAACCTCGACGAGGCGCCCGAGTTCGTCGCGAATGAATCGGAACCCGACCTGCTGCCCCTGACGCGCGCGCCGGTCGGGGAAATGGAATACGTGCCGCCAGCGCCGCTGGTCGTCAAGCGCCGCGACAAGCTCAATGACGAGGACCTGCGCCGCCTGCTTCTCAGCGTCCGCGAGCTGAACCTGGACGAAGAGAGGCAACGCAAGACGACGCGAACCATCCTGGACATGGCCAGGAAGCCGAAGGAAGGCCAGGAATTCCACTTCACGCCGGACCTCCTGGCGGTCCGCGGCGACCTGGCCGGCTTGCCGTGGCGACGCGGCGCCGACTGCCAGCTCGGCAAGGAACCGGCCGAGAGCTTACAGAACGTGTCGCGCAAGATCCGCGATTCGATGGGCCGTGTTCAGAACCGCCCCAATGACGAGCTGGCCACGTCGGTCAAGAACACGCTGCACATGGGGCCCGGCCAGGTTGTCATCCGTCCGAACACGAAGAACAACTTCAAGGACGTGACGATTCCCGCCGCCATGCAGATGCTGATGGTGGAGAACCGGCCGGTGCGCCGCGTGCTGGTCGAGCACCTCGGCACCGTCGGCGAGAGCACCGCCAGCGAGGCACTGGCCCGCATCGCCCTTTTCGACCTATCGGAGCAAATTCGCGCGGACGCATTGGAAGTCCTGTCGCGCCGCTCGCCGGATGAATATCGCCAGGTCCTGCTGGATGGCCTCCGCTACCCCTGGGCGCCGGTCGCCGACCACGCCGCCGAAGCGCTGGTGGTTCTCAAGGACAAGGAAGCCCTTCCCGCCCTGCGCCGCCTTTCCCTGGAGCCCGATCCGGTGGCGCCGTTCTACGACAACGAGCAACGCAGCTACGTGGTCCGGGAACTGGTCCGCGTCAATCACCTGACCAACTGCTTGATGTGCCATGCCCCGTCGCGCGGCACCACCGAGATGGTCCGCGGCCGCATTCCGGTGCCCGACCAGCCGCTGCCGCCGATCAGCCAGTACTACGAAAGCAACGACGGCATCTTTGTGCGGGCCGACGTGACCTATCTGCGCCAGGATTTCTCGGTGCAGCAGCCGGTGGAGAACGCCAATCCGTGGCCCACCCAGCAGCGCTTCGACTACCTGGTGCGGCTGCGGCCGATCGGGACCAACGAGTTCCTCAAACTGAGCAGGCTCGAGCCCAAGGAGACGTACCCGCAGCGCGAGGCCGTGCTGCACGCCATCAAGGAACTGAGCGGCAAGGGCGCGTCAGCCAATCGTGGCGTGCCGGCCAGCGCCGACATCGGGCTGGAAAATGAATCGCCGTCGGACAAGCGCTGACGCTGACGTGTGATTGTGCGAGGAAAGGGCCTGGGCAACCTCCCGGGCTCTTTCCTTGCGCCCCACTTTAGTGTGATTGGTCCGCGGAGCGAACCCTACGATCAAACCGCGCCCGTTGCTTCCAACATCTGGAGTACGCCGACGCGTTGCTCCGGATCGTCCGGTTGCTGAAGCGTGACGACGCGACGCTGTCCATCGAACGGGTTGCGCAGATCGAGGCAATTGCCACTGGAGTGCTGGTACAGGTACTGCCAGTCGCAGACCCAGTCCGCTTCGCGGTGCTGCCGGATGGCGGCGCTGCGCTGGGCGGCGCGGCCGCCCGGCGGCGCCTCGCGCGTGGCGCGCTCGACGTCCGCGGGATTCAGCACCACGTCGTGCATCTTGCCGAACGCGGTCAGCCAGTCGTGCAGACCGCCGATTTCGTGATAGCTCACGTCCAGCGCCTGCAGACGCAGCGCGAACCGCAAGCGATCGAGCGTGCCGGCCTCGTCCGCGCTGGTCGCGGCCACGGCCTCGCTGTACTTGACGCCATCCTCCTCGGACAGGCCGCGCCGGTCTTCCGACACCACCGCCTTGTAGACGGCCTCGGAATATCCCATTCGCAGCGTCGTCAACGCGGCCAGGGCGCGATGCAACTCGCTCCACGTGTAGCCGGCACGGCGCAGCTCGCCCTCGAACAGCAGCCGCTTGCAGTACGGATCGAGCCGGTCAGCCAATTGCAACGGATGCCGCGCCAGCGCCGTCAGCGTCTCTTCCCAGTGCCGCAACGCATCGTTCGCCCAGTCCGGTAGGCCGCCCTTCTGCACCGCCAGCTGGCATTCCTCCAGGTAGGTTTCCTGGATCTCCAGCGCGCTCAGCCGACGGCCGTCGGCCAGCGGCACCTTGACCGTCAGGTCGGGATCGGCCGAGATGGCGTGCAATGCCTCCACCGGATCGACCAGTTCCAGGCCCTGGCCCAGCCGTGCCGCCTTGCGTCCCCGATTCAGGACCTGGAACAACAGGCCCGTGGTGGCGAAGGTCAGGTAAATGCCGTACGGCGCGCGCTGCGAGTCCTTACCAATCAGATGAGCGCGGGTCCAGCCTTCGTCCGAATGATCGCTGACCTTGCGGATTCGCGTGCAAAAGATCGGCCGGCTACCGGTCGTGTCATTGCCCGTGACCTCGACCAGGTGGCGAGCCCGCTGCGACAATTCAAAGCCCGTCGCACCGGGCCGAGCCGACAGGCAACCGCTGCCGCAATAGAGCACCCGGCTGACCAGGTGCGGCACCAGCGCCTGGACCGCATCGCCCGACGGCACCCAGGACGTGTAAGACTCGTGGCAGCCGTAGGTGTAGTAGTCGGGATAGACCGGATCGAGATTGTTCTTGATCAGCGTCAGCTTCACGTCCGGCTGCTCGCGCTGCACCCGCGCGCGGGCCAGTTCGAGGAGCTGCTCGCCGGCCTTGTCGTAGGCGGCGACTTGCGCCGGCGTCGTGCACTCGGGCGTCGCGTATTCCGGATGGAAGCCATGATCCATGTAGAATCGGCCGCCGTGTTCCAGGTACATGGCCCGGCCGCCGAGCACGTCCGTCATCCAGAGCCGTTCCTGGCGCAGCGCGTCGCTGAGCAGGTTGAAGACCTGTTCGCCATTGAGCGCGAAGCGGTTCCGGCGGCCGGAAACGGCGTACTCGGTTTCGGTGCCCATCAGGAAGGGTTTCATGAGTTTTGTCCCTTGTCCTTGGTCCTTTGTCCCTTGTCCCTCGAAGCAGCCTCGTGTCTGCGACGAAGGACAAAGGGCAAGAGACAAAGGATGTATGCCGAATGCCATTCACTTAAGGCGAGCGGGGCGTGTAAACGCCCCGGTTGAGAGACCAAAACCGGGGCGTTTACACGCCCCGCTCGCCTTAAGTGAATGGCATTCGATGTATGCCTTTTATTCGCCGCCGCGTTGACGGTTCTGCTGGAGATACTCCTCCGCATTGACCGGACGGATCGTGTCGAGAATACGGTCGGCAGCGTCGAGCAGACCCGCGAGTCGGTCATTGATCGGATCGAGGCTGTTGTCGCCGGCGCCGCTACCGCCCGGTGCGGCAGCGCGCTGAATGGGTTGTTCGCGTTCCATGTTGAACCTCCTGACTAGCTAGGGCTACGCCGCAAGCGGCGGCATCGGTTACTGGTAATACGAATTGGGCCACCGCGAATATCCGACAAACCGGCTCGAAGGCGCGCTCCAGCTCGACGGCCGCCAGCCCCCGTCGTTGCGCGGAGACGGCACATCGCTGCCGACCGCTTCGATCAGCTGAGCCAGCGTCGTGCAGCGCTCCAGGATCGGTTCGCTGACGACCCGGCCAAAATCCGATGGGTCCGGCATCATCAACGTCGCCTGCCAGCTCCATGGCCGATCATTCTGCTGGGCGAAACGGACACGGTCCCAGTCCAGGTCCACGATCGACTCGCCAAAACGACGAAGGACGTGCGCCCGCAGATAGGCCCGTGTGTCGTCCGGCGGCTCACGTTCGAAGCGTTCGACGCGTTCCGACTTCGGCATCTCTTCGACGAGTCCCGCGGCCGCCATCCGCCAAAACAAGCCTTCCGACGGATCGAGGCTGGCGTAGCGAAGATCGAGGCAGCGCATCTCCGGCGATTGCCACGTCAAGCCGCGCCGCCCCCGCTGGCGATCGAGGAGCAGATACTTGAGTGCCCAGTCGCAGCGCCGGGCCAGGGCCGTCAGGTCGCGCTCCGCCAGTAGGGCGAGCGTCTGCTGCCAAGCGGCAATGATCTGCTCGGCTCCCGGCACGTTTTCCTTCGCCTCTCCGGACGCTACGAACTCACCAGCCAGGTCAGCCAGGCTCTTCTGGACTTGCACGGCCGCGGCCTGACGGCCGCGCTGCGCCAGTTGAAGCGGCTGCTTGAGCGTGAGATCGCGGCTGACCTCCGCACAGGCGTCGAGCGGGTCGTCGAGCAGCAGCGCGGGATCGGCCCAGCCCGCTTCGGCCATCGCCAGGACGAGCTGCGTCGTGCCGGCTTTCAGATAGTTGGCGATTGGCGACAGCACGTTATCGAAATAAATAATGTGCATCCGCGCCAGGCCAGGGCCGGCGTGCGGCTCGTCGCGGACGTTGAGCAGCGGCCGACGATGCGTCGTCTGCGGACCAATCAGCTCCTCGAACCAGTCCGCGCGCTGCGACAGCTGGTAGTCGCACGCCTCGCGCTGGTTGGCGGCGCCGACGTGTCCCTGTCCGGCGTAGATCGGGGCCGTGGCCAGATGCGTTGCCAGGAACGAGGCCAGGTGCGGCTTGCGGATGAACATGGCGTCGAACAGCTCGCGCGTCACCATGACGTTCAGGTGGTGGCCCCACGATTGCCGGCCATCGCTGACCGCTGCCATCACGTTGAGGCGTTCGCCGTCGCCCAGCGCTGCCGACGCGGCGACCTGGGCCTGCCGAGCCAGAGCGAATCCCGCATGCATGAGGGCCGCGTGGTCCTCGGCTCGCGTGTGTTCCGGCAGGTTGATCTCCAGGTGATCGCTGTCGATGTACGCCGAGCCGCCGTTCTCCGCGAGGAACCGGCGGCCCCACTCGATCATCGTGCCGCTCCAGGACCGATGCCGCGGAAAGCCGTGGATCTGATCCAGCAGCAACTTCGCCGCGTCCTTGCGGACGTGCGAACGGATGCCGGGCGTCTCGACCGCATTGGCCAGCTCGAAGTCGGCGCCGATCACTTTGATGCACGTTTCCATGTTACATACCCCACACCATTCACATCTCACATCTCGGCGAGCGGGGGGCGTTAGCCCCCTGAGAGTCCCCTGGGTGTTTGAGCGATCCCGCCCTCAGGGGCTAACGCCCCCCGCTCGCCGGTCCGAGCCCCCGCTCGCCGGTTCGAGCACCTCCGCGCGCCGGTCGAGAGTCACGCGCTTCGCACGTACGACGCCATTGCCGGTCCGCGATTCAGCAGTTCCACCGAAACCGGATCGATATCCTGCGGCAACCGGGCAACGTAGCTGCGAGCGTTGGCTGGTGTCAGGAGCGCGGAGGCACCGCGCAGCTCGCGGTCCAATGCAGCGGCGAGGTCCATTTCGGTGACGCCGGCAACGCCTGTCCGTGCTTCCCGATCGGCGGCCTCCTCGGCGGCGACCCGGACGATGTTCTCGAACATCGCGCCGCTGACGAGATCGCGTCCGCCGACCGGCAGCACCCGGCCGTCGCGCAGCTTCACCTTGGCCAGCTCGGCGTATTCGCCGCGCGGGCTGTAGAGGCGGCTGAGCAAAACCGCGACCACCGTGGACACGTCGTCGACGACCGGCAGTCCGTTGCCGAGGTAGCGCGTCAGGATCGCCGCAGCAGCCTTGCGATTCGGAGCCGGGATGCGGATCTTCACGTCGCCGAGCCGGCCGGGGCGGACCAGGCCCATGTCGAGGATGTCGGCACGGTTCGTCGCACCAATGACGATCAGGTTGCTCACTTGCTGCACGCCGTCGAGCTGGGACAGGAACGTGGCGAGGATACGGTCCGGCGCACCGCTGCCCAGCTCGCTGCCTCGCCGCCGGCCCAGGGCATCGATCTCGTCGAAGAACATCACCACGGGCACGTCGCTACTCGTCGCCAACTCGCGGGCGGCCATGAAGCGGGCAATGAGCTTCTGCTCGCTCTGGCCGAGCCACATCGAGTAGTCGCTGCTGCCCGAGATCGCCATGAAGCGGCACTCGCCCGCCGGCACCAGGTCCGCGATGAAGCGCGCCAGGCAGCGTGCCAGCTTCGTCTTGCCGTTGCCGGGTGGCCCCTCGAACAGGATGCCGCGCTTGGCCGGCAGCCGATAGCGCGCCGCCAGCTCCGGATGCTGCACGCGGAAGCGCACCACGCGCTGTAACAGGGCGATCTCCTTGTCCAGCCCGCCGAGCTCTTCGAAGCGGTCGCTCGGGGTCGCCTCGAAGAACATGTCTTCCTTGCCCGGCGGATCGAGCCGTGCGTAAGCCAGGCGGGCGCCGTCGCGGTCGAAGCCGACCAGGTCGCCCTTGCGCAACTCCACGCCGGTCAATTCTGCCGCCGGCGTCGCTGCGACGAGTTGCTCCTGGTGCCGAAGCAGCAGGCGCGTGCGGTCCGCGGTGTAACCCTCGAACGTGCCGACTTCCTGCCAGTCGCGATGGACGCCCGCGACTTCCAGCAGGCAATTGCGTGCCTTCGAGATGAAGCCACGTGCGCCGACGCGCAGCCGTTCTGGAGCGACATCGGGATGCACCGCGACACGAAGCCGGGCGCCGCCGCCGAAGACCTCGACGGCACCAGTGCCCTTGCGATGCACTTCGGTGATGACGGCGGGATACTGTTCGGGCGCTGTCAAGACGTCGATCTGCTCGCGCAGCTCGTCCTGGGCCTCGCGTACTTCCGCAAGGGCCGAGCGCAGGCCGAAATTTTCCTGGAGGAGCCCCTCGGCCAGTGGCCGCAAGTCAACACGTTGCGCGCTGAGCGATGCCACCCAGGCCAGGTGCTCCTCCAGCGTCCTGGGCGGGGACGGATTTTCGGTCGGTTTGGTTTCGGTTTTCGATGGGGCCACGTAATCAACTCCGTGTAGGTTTCGCCCAGGGAGCAAGGCCTGTGGGCGCACTTAGGAGCCGCATAACAATAAGTTGAACAATTGCACGTAGGACGGATTTCCAATCCGTCCCTAGAAAACCGGACGGATTGGAAATCCGT
>JAIEMG010000174.1 GCA_019752375.1 Gemmataceae bacterium
ATGCGGGGGTCGTTTTGTGCTCCCCCTTGGGGGGGGGGTTCCCCCCGGCCCTGCGGTGTGGGGGGGGGTGGTCCCCCGACCCCACGTTCAACGCGCCCAGAGCTTGCGGTCAAGACTGCGATAGCCGATGGCCTCCATCACGTGCGGCGGTCGAACGTCCGGCGTGCCTTCCAGGTCGGCGATGGTGCGGGCCACGCGGAGGATGCGGTCGTGGGCTCGCGCCGAGAGGCCCAGGTCTTCCATCGCGTTTTTCAGCAGGCCGCGGCCTTCCTCGGTCAGGGTGCAATGGCGCCGCAGCTGCTTGCCGGTCATCCGGCTGTTCAGGCGATTGTTGTCGATCCCGAAGCGCTGCCGTTGCACCTGCCGTGCCCGGCTCACCTGGTCGCGCATGGTGGCACTGGCGGTGCCGTCGGCGCTGGCGGACAGTTCCTGAAAGGGCACCGACGGCACCTCGATGTGGAGGTCGATCCGGTCCAGCAGCGGGCCGCTGACCCGGCTCATGTAACGCTCGATCTGCATTGGGTTGCACTTGCACGGTCGCTTAGAATCGCCGAGATACCCGCAAGGGCAAGGATTCATCGCTGCCACCAGCACGAAGCTGGCGGGAAAGGTCGTGGAATTCAACGCCCGCGAGATGGTGACGCGGCCTTCCTCCAGCGGCTGGCGCAGTGCTTCGAGACTGCGGCGATTGAATTCCGGCAGTTCGTCGAGGAAGAGAATGCCGTGGTGGGCCAATGAGATTTCGCCCGGCGCCGGCACGCTGCCGCCGCCGACCATGCCGGCATCGGAAATCGTGTGATGCGGGGAACGAAACGGCCGGGTCGCCAGCAGCGGTTCGTCGATCTTCAGGCGGCCGACTGCACTGTAGATGCGCGTCGTCTCCAGACTTTCGGAGGTCGTGAGCGGCGGCAGGATGGTCGCCAGGCGCCGAGCCAGCATGGTCTTGCCGGTACCTGGACTTCCAATCATCAGCACATTGTGGCCGCCGGCTGCGGCGACGACGAGCGCCCGCTTGGCGAACTCCTGGCCGCGCACGTCGGCGAAGTCCACGTCGTAGCGATTCAGCTCAGCGAACAATTCGTCGATCCGTGCCGGCACCGGTTCGGCCGGAATCTGCCCGCACAGGATGCCGACCGCCTCCGCTAACGTGCCGACGCCATAGACGGCGACGGATTCGACCACTGCGGCCTCGCGTGCGTTCGCAGCGGGCACCAGCAGGCGCGTCAGGCCCATCTCGGCCGCGGCCATCGCCATCGACAGTGCGCCCTTGATCGGCCGTACGCTGCCGTCCAGCGCCAGTTCGCCGACGAAGGCGCAATCGCGCAGCTGCTCCGGCAGCAGCTGCCGGGTCGCCACGAGCATGCCCAGGGCGATGGGCAGGTCGAATGCACCGGCATCTTTGCGAAGGTCGGCAGGTGCAAGGTTGATAACGGTGCGGCCGGAGGGACGATCGTAACCAAGATTGGCGAGGGCGCGTTCGGTGCGATGAATGCTCTCGCGCACCGCCATCTCCGGCAAGCCGACGAGGATCGTTTTTGGTAGGCCGCCCGATACGTCGACTTCTGCTTCGACGGGTACGCCGTCGATACCAACCAGGGCGAAGGTGTTCAGCTTGGCGAGCATGGGCGTTCCGTGGAGGGATGTTGGTTAGTCACTCAGTCGCCATCGCCACCCACGACGCGTTCCGGCGGCACTGGGTGCAGAATCAGTCGCTGCACTGCGAATTTTCCGGCGAAGAACATGAAGAACACGGAGCCGATCACGAACCAGAGCCGGAAGCCGCCGTAGCCGATGAACTCGTAGTCGCCGCCCTTGACCCAGCCGGGGACCAGGAAGACGTAGATCAGGTCCAGGATAATCAAGACGAGGATGACGCCGACGCAAACCATGCCCGGCATCAGCCACATCATCTGGTCGCCGCCGGTCGTCTCGACGACTTTCCTGGTGGCGACCCGCTGCCGGGTGACCGTGTTGTAGCCGCAGTTCACGCAGATGACGGCATCGGCGGCATCCAGTTCCTTGGCGCAGTGCGGACAGCGCGGCACCACTTCCTCGGCGTCCTTGAGGCCATAAGGATTGGCGTCCTCATCGTCGTCTTTCGCTGCAGCCTTGGCCGGCGCCGGTTTGGCCGGTTTGTGCGCCGCCGGAGGCTCCAGCACGAAGATGTGGCCGCAGCCCTTGCAGCGGACCTTTTTGCCTTTGAGCTCGTCGGTGGCCTTGATCTGTTTCTGGCATTCCGGACAGGCCACGACCAGGGGAGTCGCCATGGGACACGCCTTCGCTCTCGTTCAGTAAGATGGTTCAGTCCCCCGCGCACTCGTTAGCAAGCGAGGGATACCTTATCCCTCGCTTGCGCGTCGGGCTAACGAGTGCCAAACGACCGGCGAGGGACTTGTCGGGCGGACATCTAGTAAGATAGGGTCGTTGCCGCGTCCGATGCAAGAGAATCAAGGCGAAGTGAGGAGCGTCGTGCCGCCAGCCGTTGCCGATTCGCGAATCCTGATATCGACGGCCACCTACAACGAGCGCGAGAACCTGGCGCGGCTCATTCAGGAATTTCACGCATTCGTGCCGACGGCCGACATCCTCGTGGTGGACGACAACTCCCCGGATGGCACCGGCCAGCTGGCCGACGAGATGGCCGCGAAGGATCCGCGCATTCACGTTCTGCATCGCAAGGGCAAGCTCGGCCTGGGCACTGCCGTGCTGGCAGCAATGAACTACGCGATCGAGCACGGCTACGACCTGTTCGTCAACGTCGATGCTGATTTCAGCCATCATCCGCGCTACCTGCCAGCCATCCTGGCAGGGATGCAGAGAAACGACGTCATGATCGGCTCCCGCTACGTCCCCGGCGGCGGCACGCTCGGCTGGCCGCTGTCGCGCAAGTTCATGAGCGCCGGCGTCAACGTCGTGGTGCGGCTGCTCATGCGCATTCCGGCCCACGATACCAGCGGCGGCTATCGCTGTTACCGGGTCTCCAAGCTGCGCGAGACCGATCTGACGAACCTGCTGTCGCACGGCTATTCGTTCCAGGAAGAAGTGCTATACCGCTGTCATCGCGCCGGCAGCCGCATTGGTGAGTCGCCAATCATCTTCGAGGACCGCCGCGAAGGCGCGTCCAAGGTGAACTTGAAGGAAGTAGCGCGATCGATGGGAATTATCCTCCTCTTGGGCTTTCAGTCATTCCTGGGGCAGGACAAGCTTCCAGACAAGACCGTCAGTCCGGTGAACCGGGGCTGAAGCGAGGAAACGGTTGCAGTCGCCCCGTCGCCATCCCATAATCATCCAAGACATCCCGCCGAATCTCTCCTGAATCGAGGTCCACCGATGAGCCTCCGCAGCTGGTTGCTGATTTCGCTCGTGCTGATTGCCGCCCTGCCGGCCCTGTCCGTCAGCGCCGACGACGAAGCATCGAAGATCACCTGGAAGAAGACCGTCGTCGACAAGACGTTTCGCTCCGAGGGCGTTGCCGTCGCCGACGTGAACAAGGACGGCAAGCTCGACATCCTCGTTGGCGACTACTGGTACGAGGCGCCGGACTGGAAGCCGCACGAAATTCGCAAGCCCGGCAACTTTGGCGACGGGGCCGGCGGCTATAGCCAGTGCTTTGCCTGCTGGGCCGACGACGTCAACGGCGACGGCTGGCCGGACCTGGTTGTCGTTGGCTTCCCGGGCGCTCCGTGCCACTGGTACGAGAACCCGCAGGGCAAGGAGGGCCACTGGAAGCAACACGTCATCTGCGAAAGCGCCTGCAACGAGACGCCGACCTACGTCGATCTCTTCGGCAACGGCAAGCGGGCGCTCGTCATGGGATTCAAGGAGAAGCAGATGGTCTGGGTCGCGCCCGGCAAGGACCCGACGCAGCCGTGGGAAGTCCACTCCATCAGCGATCCGCAGGTCAAGGCTCCCGGCTCGGCCAAGTTCGACCACGGCCTGGGTGTCGGCGACGTCAACGGCGACAAGCGGCTCGACGTCATCACCACCGGTGGCTGGTGGGAGCAGCCGGAAAAGGACGTGGACAAGCCCTGGAAGTTCCACCCGGCCAACCTCGGCCCCAGCTGTGCCGACATGTATGCCTTCGACATGGACGGCGACGGCAAGGCCGACATCCTCAGCAGCTCCGCTCACGACGAAGGCATCTGGTGGCACCAGCAGAAGCCCGGCAAGGACGACAACCCGACGTTCGTCCGACAGGTGCTGTTCAAGGACATCTTCAGCCAGTCCCATGCGATGCAGTTCGTGGACATCAACGGCGACGGCCTCAAGGACCTGGTGACCGGCAAGCGCTGGTGGGCGCACGGCCCCAAGGGCGACAAAAACCCGATGGCCGACCCGGTGCTTTACTGGTTCGAGCAGAAGAAAGCCAAGGACGGCGTCGTCACGTTCGTGCCGCACAAAATCGACGAGGCATCGGGCATCGGCACTCAGTTCTGGGTGGGCGATTTCAATGGCGACAAGCTGCCGGACATCGTGATTTCCAACAAGCGCGGCGTGTTTCTTTTTGAACAAGTGAAGAAATAGTTTTCGCGCTGGCAGCCGACTTTCGGAATGTCGACCCGCGTGAGCTTCGCGTCCTTTCGGAGCGGGCATCGGGAGCCGACCCATTCAAGCTTCAGCGACAAATCGCCCGCTTTAGGGCTTCTTGTGTCGGAATGCCGCCGCCATGGGTCTACGAGGCTGCGGACGGAGTGCTTGTCATTTACAATGGAGTGACGCGCGCGACCCGCATCGCAAGGTTGACGCCTGGCGCACTCATCCGTGTGGAAGTGATAGGGAAACTCCGCCGCGCTTATGCGACCTATCCGAGGATTGGAGATTTGCTCCCATGATTTCACCAATTCGAAAAGACATCCTGCAAACACTGGCCACGCTGTGGGAGCTGGCTCCCGATGTCCGATTCGGCCAACTCATTGCGCACCTTGGCTTTCTCGCGAACGACATGGGCGAGCGTTCCCTGGTCGATATTGAGGACGAGGCCTTGCTGCAGGTAATTGAGCGACATCGTGAAGAGTTGGTGCAGCGACAGTCCCACGTGGCCTGATCTTGGCCATCATCGCGATTCGGTGAATGCCCATTGCTTCGAATCGCCTCGCAGCCCCGCCGTCAATTTCTGCAAACGGTTGCAATGGCCGTCCGTTGACTCAATAATGGTCCCGTGGCCATTCCCGACGTGCGGCATCGACGATGTGTGTAGCAAAGTTGCTGGATCGACTTTCCGGCCTCCCCCGGTTCCGTCATGGCAATTGATACCCTGGCTGCGTTTGTGGACGTGCTCCGCCAGAGCCGGCTCCTGGAAGCCGACCAGCTTGCGGAGATGGCCCGCACCATCCAGCCACGGTTTCCAGAACCGCGTGCCCTGGCCAATCATCTCATTCAGCTCGGTTGGCTCACGCCATACCAGATCAATCAGATCTTTCAGGGCCAGGCCGCCTCTCTGGTCTTCGGACAGTACCGCATCCTGGAACGCATTGGCGAAGGGGGCATGGGCCAGGTCTTCAAAGCCCGGCACCACGCCATGGGCCGGATTGTGGCGCTCAAAGTCATCCGCAAGGATCGGCTAGGCAACACCGAGGCAATCAAGCGTTTTCACCGCGAGATGACGGTCGTTGCCAAGCTTTCGCACCCGAATGTCGTCATTGCCTTCGACGCGGATGCCACCGCCGGCATGCACTACTTCGCGATGGAATATGTCGAAGGCCCCGACCTTGGCCGAGTGCTCAAGGAGCAGGGGCCGCTGCCGGTCGCCCTGGCGTGCGACTGCATCCGCCAGGCTGCCCTGGGCCTGCAGCATGCGCACGAAAAAGGCCTGGTTCACCGCGACATCAAGCCATCGAACTTGATGCTAACGCGGACCGGCGAAGCCAACGGCATGGCGGGACGCGGCTCGCCTTCGGGAAAGCGGCTTGGCAAGCCGGTGGTCAAGATCCTCGACATGGGCCTGGCCCGCATCGAACTCGAGGAAGGCGACGAAACCACGCAGCTCAGCCAGGACGGCAAGGTTCTGGGCACGCCGGACTTCATGGCGCCGGAACAGGCGAAGAACAGCCGCAGCGTCGATGCCCGCGCGGACGTCTACAGCCTCGGCTGCACGTTCTACTATTTGTTGACGCGCCAGCCGCCTTTCACCGGCGGCACCAACATCGAGAAGCTGCTCAAGCATCAGATGGACACACCGCGGCCGATCGAGCAGCTCCGGCCCGACGTGCCTGAGGGCGTTCGTCAGGTGTTGCGCCGCATGCTGGCCAAGCGGCCCGAAGACCGCATCCAGACCGCGGGTGACGTCGCAGCGGCGCTGGCCCCCTACTGCGATGAGGGCTCGGCGGCCTTCACGGCGCGATTGCCGGTTGCCGGCGTTGTGCCGGCGCACGAGGCGCTGACCACGCCGCCGGGAAGCGCCGCCGCCACCGTGGCGACCGCGACGTCGACCCGGTCCCGCCTGCGCCGGCCTGTCGCGGAACCGAGCGCTCCTGTCCGGGCTCGTGGCTTCCGGCCCAAGATGTGGCAGATTGCGGCCCTCGCCGGTGTGGCGCTTTTCTTTCTTGTCGGACTGGTAGTGGCGGTGTCGCTGCTGTCCGGGTCCACGCCCAAGACGGTGGCGGCCCTCGCCAGCAACAAGGCGACGGTACCGAGCACGGAGCGCAGGCCGCCCACGTCGGAGCGGAAATTGCCGGCTTTGGAACCGGTTCAGAAGTACCTCTTCCCGGACGCCGCCTTCGTGATTTCCATCAACATCGCCCAGATCCACAAGTCGGACGTTTACAAGCGAAACGACGAGAAGTTCAAGGAACTCCTCGGCCCGCTTGGCTTCGATTCCGATTCGTTCGCCGATCCGCTATTCAGCGAGCTGGAACGGATCACGATGGCGATGCCGTATGACGACACCAAGAAATTCGAGATCATTTTTCAGGGAAACTTCGAGACAAAGAAGTTCCGCGACTATGTGAGGAAAACAGGCGCCAAGCCGCTGCCGATGAAAGACGCCGGCACCGCCGAGGCGTACGAGTACCGCGACCCGGCCAATCGGGAAAACCGCTGGGCCTACGCGCTGATCAACCCGGGTGTCTTCGTCGTGTCGCCGACCGCGCAGTACGTCGCCATGTCGATTCGCCGCAGCCAGCAGGCCAATCCGGTGCCCCTGCGCGATGTCGAGGTGCAGTCGGGAATGGACAAGCTCGATCCGCGCAAGAGCGTCTCCATTGTGGTCGGCGGCAGCTTGCGAGTGACGGTGCCGATGGGACGCACCGGTCCCATGTCGGAAATCTATCACATCCGCAGCATTCGCGCCGGCTTTCAATTCGCGGACGACCTTCGCATGGAAGCCATTTTCAAAGCCATGGACGCCGAGGCGGTGGAGACGGTCATGTTCTTTCCCCAGGGGCTGAAACTTGGGATCATGACCGGCAGCCGCGACCTGGGCATGCTGGTCGAAAAGGCCATCCCGGAGAAGAACATCGTCAAAGGACCAAACAATACGGTCGTGACGACTGGCCAGATGAGCTCCGAAACCGTCGGCAAGGCTTTGGAAATCCTCCGGGGGCGATGAACCACCCATCCCGAGCATGTATCGAGGTCGCGATGAGCAGCAAGCGTGCCTCGACCGGCGCCGACGTGCTGGTCCAGCGACTGGAAGCGCAAGGCGTACAGCACATCTTCGGCTACCCCGGTGGGCAGCTCACGCCGATCTACGACGCGCTCGTCCGGCAATCCACCATCCGGCACATCCTGGCACGCGACGAGCAAGCAGCGGCGTTCATGGCGGACGGCTATGCGCGCGCCACCGGCCAGCCGGGCGTTTGCCTGGCCGTGTGCGGTCCGGGCGTGTTCAATGCAGCCACGCCGCTGGCCACCTCGTTCACCGATTCGATCCCGGTGCTCGTGATCAGCGGCCAGGTTCCACTCAAAGGACTGGGGCTGCGCTCGGGCTACTATCACGAAAACGAACAGATGCTGGTGTGCGAGACGCTAACCAAGGCCCGCATGCGCTCCGAGAGCGTGCGGCAGATGGCGTCTGACGTGAACGCCGCCTTCAAGTGCATGACGAGCCGCCGCCCCGGTCCGGTATTGCTGGAAGTTCCGGTGGATGTGCTGCGGGACGACGACCTGACTCTCGCGGAATGGCCAGTGGATCAGTCGCCATACTTGCCGGAACCGCCGCTGGCCTTGCGCTCCGGCGACATTGCTTCACTGGCAAAACTGATGTCTGGTTGGCAGCGGCCCCTGCTGATGGTCGGCGGCGGAGTCATCGCAGCCGGGGCCGAATCGCTGCTGATCCAGCTGGCCCAGCGGTTGGGCGCACCGGTCTTCCACACGCTGATGGGCAAGGCCGCGTTTCCCTCCGATCATCCGCTGGCGGCGGGATTGCCCTGGTCCCGGGCCACGTCCGACCTGACGCAAATGGGGCAGTACCTGTCGCCCCTGTTTGCCGAAGCCGACGGCATGCTGGCCATCGGTTGCCGGTTCTCGCAGGCCGCGACCGGAACCTGGACCTTGAAGCCGCCGCCGTCGCTCGCCCAGATCGACGTGGATCGGGCCGAGCTTGGCCGCCACTACCCTGTGGCCATTGGCGTGCATGCCGATGCGAAGGACGCGCTCAGCGCGTTGCTGGCTGTGTTGCCGGACGCGCCGTGGAAACCGTGGGCGGAGACTCGACCGCCGCGCGAGCCGTGGCGATTGCCGGGCCTTGACTTGGTGGGACCGCTGCGCCGGGCCCTGCCGCGCGACGCGATCGTTGCCGCGGACATCACCCGGCTGTCGTACATCCTGCTTGCCGAGTTTCCCGTCTACGAGCGGCGCACCTTCCTCCACCCCGCCGGTTTCGTGCCGATGGGTTATGGCATTCCGGCGGCGCTTGGCGCCAAGGCTGCGTTCCCGAATCGCACCGTCGTCACCGTCGTCGGCGACGGCTGCTTCGCGATGTGCGCCATGGAACTGGCGACTGCCGTGCAGGAAGAACTGCCCATCGTGGTCGTCTTGATCAATGACGGCAGCCTGTCGCTGATCAAGGCAATCCAGCAACGCAAGTACGAAGGCCGCTTTCTCGGCGTCGACTTGCACAATCCGGACTTCGGACTGTTCGCCCAGGCATTTGGCGTACGCTTCTGGATCGTCGATTCCGATGCGAAGTTTGAATCCGCCCTGGTCGAGGCAATCGACAGCGGTGTCACCTCACTGATCGAAGTTCGCCTGTGACGCCAGCGCGGACTCGTGGACGGGCTTCTTTCCAAGCCAGTCCAGCAAATGCTCCCTAGAATAAGTCCCATGGCTTCCGTTGGGCAGCCCACGCATTCCTCGCCGACACCACTGGCTTTGGGACGCCCATGATTTTCGGTTACAACACCAACGGGTTTGTTCATCACCGTCTGGGCGATGCCCTGATGATCCTGGCTCAGCTGGGGTACCAGAGCGTTGCCATTACGATGGACCACGACGCTTTGGACCCGTTCCAGGTGGACATGAGCAAGCGCATCGCGCGCGTCCGTAGCATGGTGCAGCGATTCGGCCTCCGGTGCGTGGTGGAAACCGGCGCCCGCTTCGTGCTCGATCCGTGGAACAAGCACCAACCCACGCTCATCAGTCCCAAGCCCGAGCAACGGCAGCAACGCCTCGACTACCTCGGCACTGCAGTCACGGTTGCGAAAGAGTTCGGCGCCGATGCCCTGAGCTTTTGGTCCGGCACGCCCTCCGACGAGGCCTCCGCCGCGGAGTTGATGGAGCGCCTGGTGGAGGCGTGCAAGATCCTGTGCGAAAGTGCCGCCAACTTCGAGTTGAAGCTCGCGTTCGAACCGGAACCCGGCATGTTCATCGACTCGATGGCGCGCTTCGAGGAACTGCACAAGAAGGTCGATCATCCGCTTTTCGGCCTGACGCTGGACATCGGCCACTTGCACTGCCAGGGCGATCCGATTGCAGCGACCCTCCGTAAATGGAAGGACGTGCTCTACAACGTCCACATCGAAGACATGTGCAAGGGCGTCCACGAGCACCTCATGTTCGGTGAAGGCGAGATCAACTTTGACGAAGTGCTCGCCACGCTGGACGAGATCGGCTACCAGGGCGGCGTCCATGTCGAGCTAAGCCGCCACAGCCACGAAGCAGTGGAGGTGGCACGCCGCTCCCTCGCTTTCCTGAAACAGGCGCACGAGAACGCGGGCAAGAAGTAACACTGATCGGAGTCCATTCTCGAGGGAAAGGGACGAGCCCATGACCATGCATCGCAGTCTTCTACTGGGTCTTTCTGTCTTGCTGGCGACGGCTGGGTGCGCGGGAAGCGGCAACAATCCAGGCAGCGAGCCAAGCCCACCGGGCGTCTCCGTAGACGACAAAATCAAGAACAACTTGGACAAACTCGATCCCAAGGACCGCGACGCCGCCTTAGCGCAGCGATTCTGTGCAGTCGAGAGCGATCACCGCCTGGGTTCGATGGGTGTGCCCGTCAAGATCGCGGTCAAGGACAAGGAGGTCTTCATTTGCTGCAAGGCTTGCGTCAAGAAAGCACACGCCGACCCCGAGGCGACGCTGAAAAAGGCCGAGCAGCTAAACGAAGACACCGAGGTCGAGTTGAATCTGGCCCAACTGAATGCCGAGGATCGCAAGCTCGCGCTGGCGCAGCGTTTCTGCGCGACGGACGGCGAAAGCCGACTGGGCTCGATGGGGCCGCCTCCCAAGATCGCGATCCAGGGGCAGCCGGTCTTCCTGTGCTGCGGCGGCTGCGAGAAGGCCGCTCGTGAGGACGAAAAGAAGACCCTGACGCGCGTCAAGGACATGATTGACAAGAACACGAAGAAGTAAGAGCCTCCTGGCACAATGACGAATGCCGAAGCCCGAATGACGAATCAATGACCAGAGGGCAAGCCGCCTCGCTCCTGCTTGGGGCTTCGTCGGCATTCGTCATTCCATCAGAGAGGGTTTCGTCCTTTCCAAGGCAGCCTCCGCTGCAATGCAATAGTGTAATCAGCCCTTCTCGCGCAATTTGCTTCACCTCCCTGCCCTCTTTTGCGCTGCTGAGTTCCCATCTTTCGCGAGCCCCGTCGACGCATCTCTGACTCTAACATTTTTCCCTCACTTCGGTTGAGGCGTGTCGGTTGAGATTGGCATCGGGATTGCATCAATCAAGCAGTGTGTAACGCCGCTCGCGGAACAGAAACCCATTGAATGGGGCGGCATCGATCAAGAGCGTTTCCGTAATCACCGACGAATGTGAAAGGCCGATCCAGCGCGCCGTCGCTGGGCTGCGGGCATTGCTTTGCCCACGAATACGGGGAGGAAGAGCACCGATGCATACCAACGTCAAGGCTCCGTGGGTCGTCATCATTCCGATGCCTGGCAATCCGGCGCCAAGTCCGGAGCACCGCAGTCCCGCGGGGGATGGTCGGGAGATTGTGCTGCAAGGCTTCCACTGGCATTCGCACCGCGGTTTTGCCGGCAAGAGTTGGTATCGCATCATGCAAGACTCCGCCGAGCGCATCAAGTCAGCAGGTTTTAGCTGGGTCTGGTTTCCGCCGAGTTGCGATTCCTGCAGCCCCGACGGCTATATGCCGCGCCGTTGGAACCAGCTGAATTGCGCGTACGGCTCCGAGGACGAACTGCGCGGCGCGATTCAAGCACTGGGACCAGTCAAGGCGATGGCGGACGTCGTGTTCAACCACCGCGTCGGCGCGTGGACGGCCGGCGTCGATTTCGAAGACCCGCCGTTCCCCAATAACCGCGCGGCCGTCACCTGCGACGACGACTCCGGCCAGGGTCACGGCGCTCCCGACACCGGCGAATGCTGCACCGCCGGCCGCGATCTCGATCACACGAATCACGACGTGCGCAACGCAATCAAGAACCAGATGCGCCGGCTCAAATCCGTGGGCTTCCGCGGCTGGCGCTGGGACCTGGCCAAGGGCTTCCATGGTCGGTTTATCGCCGAGTACAACGACGCCACCACGCCGGAGTTTTCGGTCGGGGAGTTTTACGATACAGATCGGCAGAAGGTGACGCACTGGATCGACAGCACGGGCGGCAAGTCCTGTGCCTTCGATTTTCCGACGCGCTATCTGATGTATGATGCGCTGTTGCGCGACGATTACAGCAAGCTGCGCTCGCACAATCACGGACGAGCGGTCCCAGGCGGCCTGATCGGCTACTGGGCGGCCCGTTCCGTCACGTTCCTGGACAACCACGACACCGAGTATCGCCGGGACGCCGAGCACCAGTCGCACCACAACGACACGCGCCACATCGCCGGCCGTTCCGTGGCCATGGGTTATGCGTATCTCCTGACGCATCCCGGCACGCCGTGTGTCTTCTGGCCGCACTATTTCGACTGGGACGAATACACCCGCTGCCGGATCGAGCGGATGATGCAGATCCGCCGAGGCATGGGGCTGCACGCGGCCAGCTCGGTGGACATCCACGAGGCGCGCAAGGGCCTTTACGCGGCCACCATCGACGGCAAGGTGGCCGTCAAGATCGGCGCCCAGTCCTGGGGCCCCAGCGGCGGCAACTGGCAGCTTGCGTGCGATGGAGAGAAGTTCGCCGTCTGGACGCGATGAGAAGTACCCTCCTTACTCGGCGAGCCGGGAGCGTCAGCGACCGGAGTTTTTCAAGCGCACAGTAGCTTGAAGAACTCCGGTCGCTGACGCTCCCGGCTCGCCAAAATCGCTTAATTCAGGCTCGGCATTGGTATCGCTGGTGGCACGAGTTGTTGCCAGAGTTCCTTATAAGGGCTGTCGAACAGCAATTCGGCGGTGGCAGGTGCGATGGCCCAGGAACCGGTCGCCAGCTCTCTTTCCAGCTGCTGCGGACCCCAACCCGCGTAGCCGCTGAACAAGCGGAAACGCAAGTCTTCCTGTTTCGGCGGATCGGTCACGCGCGTGAGGCAGGCCGCATCGCCGATTAAAATCCCTGGCGCCACACTTTTGTTTTCAGCTTCCTTTGCCTCATCCAGCCATTCCGGGTGGCCATGGAGCAATAACATCCCCTGCGAACCGCACGGGCCGCCCTTGAAGACGGGGAACGGCAACCCCTTGGACTTGGCGGGACGGTTGACCACCAGTCCGAACGCGCCTTCGGCGTTGTGCTGCAGCAGCAGGACAACGGTCTGGCGGAAATTCGGGTCTTGAAGGACCGGCCGAGCAATCAGGAAGGAGCCGGCGAGGGATTTCATGATCCTGCCTCCGAGGCAGCGGGCCAGAGCAACATCAATCATTATTCTACGCGCGATTGCCACGGCAAGCGATCGAGGTTCGCATTCCCACCACTCAGAATGACGCCCACCCGCTGCAAACGCACCAGGCCGCGAAACTCCTTGCTGAATACTGCTGCCACAGCCACCGCCGCGCTGGGCTCAATCAGCAGCTTGGCCCGTTCCCAGCTCAACCGCATTGCCTGAACAATCGCCTCTTCTT
>JAIEMG010000024.1 GCA_019752375.1 Gemmataceae bacterium
GGCAGAAGCTCCACATCATGGTCCAGGCCGTCGCCGCCGAGCGCCGGCGAGCACGGAAAATCGTGTAGAATGTTAAGCGCTGACGCTCCCGGCTCGCCCAGATCGGATCTTACTTCCCATCCGCCCGCTTCACCTGGATGGCCAGCTCGTTGCTGACCAACTCGCCCAGCCACATGTTCTCGGCAAAGGGTGCGTTGATCGCCTTGTTCGACAGGTATGTGAACTTGATCTTGAAATCGCCCGGCTTGAGCACCGCATAAGTCGCGAAGGTGTCGGAGCTGAGCGGAACCCGGCCGGGAAACGCGAGCTGCTTGTCGAATGACCAGCTCTGGCCCGGCTTGATTTCCGGAAAGTCCTCGGCCTTTGGCGCCACGGCGATGCGATCCGCGGCCACGCGCCCGACTTGCACGCTCTGCGCATCGGGGGCCTGAACATCCCCCTTGAGGCGGTTCCAGATGAAATCGTGGGCGTTGAGCTTGATCGGCTTGTCGCTGACGTTGGTGAACGTCAGCTTCAAGTTGATGGGCTGCGCGTTCTTGCCGTCGTTCTGCATGAAGGTCTCGGTCTTGTCGGCACTCAGGGTCAGCTTCAGTCCCTTGACCTCCGGACCGCCCGCCGCCTTTTTCTCGTCCGCCTTGACCTTGATGACCAGTTCGTTGCTGGCCAGTTCGCCCGTCCAGCTGCCCTTGGCCAGCGGATCGTCCATTTCCTTGGCGTTTGCGTAGGTGAACTTGAAGCGGAACTCACCAGGCTTGACGATCGCGTAGACCGTGCCGTCGCCGGGCAGCCAGCCTGTGTAATTCAGCTCCTTCGCCAGGGACTGGCCCGGCTTGATCTCCGGGAAGTCCGCGGCCACGGGCTTGATGAACACGGCAGCGCGTCCAATGCCGCCGACTCCCTTGATACTGTCCGCATCCGGCGGCGTCGCCTTTCCCGTGACGCGTCCCCAGAACAGGTCGTAGGCATCGAGCTTGATCGGCTTGTCGCTGACATTGGTGAACGTCAGCTTGAACCTGAACGGCTCCGCGTTGCTGCCGTCCTTTTTCATCGCCGTCTCGGCCGGCTCGGCGCTCACGGTCAGCTTGAGCCCGTTGACAATCGGCCCACCCTTGGGTTCTTCCTTTTTGACCTGAATACCCGGCGCTTCGTTGTCCTTCGCCAGACTTCGGTACGTCAACGCGCCGACGCCGGAGGCGACCAGGCCGAGGACCAAACCCGCAGCGACTAACATCTTGATCTTGCTTGGCAGCATCGCTTGCATCACTCCTTCGGAAAGAGCGGCCACCTCGGTCGAGAGTGCCGCACCGTTGCCCACCGCGCCGAGCAGCGCGGTTTGAGAGTCTATCCGGAGAGTTTTCCCATGAAATTAGGGGGCCTTGGTGATTCATGCGGGGCCTGAAACCGGATGATCGCCGAAATATCCAGCAGAAAACGCGATTCAGGCGTGATCGCAATTCCAGGATACCCCTAGTTTCAAGCGTTTCTTTGCAGATAGACTCTAAGTTGTCGATCGTACCAGGGCCGCCGGCACCGACGCCGACGCCGCATTTTTCGCGAGAAGAGTTGCCAGGGCCGCCGCGGACAGCGCCACACCGCGCCTTGCCAGGCGCACGCGCAGCTTCTCGCGCGCCTGGGAGAGCCGCCAGGACATCGAACCGACGGGGCAGTGCAGCTCGCGGGCCGCTTCATCGTTGGTGCGGCCCTTCAAGTAGCAGAGCACGAGCGGAGCACGATCCTTTGCGGGCAGCTGGTTCAATTCCTCGTCGAGGACCGTGCGGACTTCGTTCCAGCTGGTGCGATCCACCGGGTCGGTTTCGTCATCGGCCGGAAGCGTCTGCGTCATGTCGTCCACCGCTGTTTCGTGCGTCCGTCGCTTCTGAGCACTGCTCTTGGCCCGGACGGCGACGCGATACGCTACCCCGTAGAGCCAGCTGCCAATGGACTCCTGCTTGCGGATCGACGCCGCCTTGCGTGCCAGCACGACGAATGTCGCCTGGAAGGCATCTTCCGTGGCATGCTCATCGCGCAGCACGCGGCGGCAAACGCCGAGCACCAGGGCGCCGTAACGCTGCACCAGCGTCTCGAAGGCGGCCTCGTCGCGCGTGGCGACGAAGCGTTCCAGCAATTGCGCGTCGGTCCCGTCGGCCGGCGCCCCTTCCGTGCCGATCAGGCGACGGATGTGACGCAAGACCAGACCGAGCTGTCCGTCGGCCATGAGTGTTCTCCTCTGCCCCTGTTGGTGCAGCGCGGGAGCGAACAAATAGTGAAATCTTGAAATGTTCCGCCGCTGGCGGCGTCGCACGCTGGCGGCACTGCGCCTCCAGCGGCAATTTTCAGGTCATCACCATCCCGCCATCGATGTTGAACGCCTGTCCCGTGACCATCTTGGCGTCGTCGCTCGCCAGGTAGACAGCGACCGGCGCCACTTCTTCGGGCTCCAGGAAACGGCCCATCGGCGTCAGGGACTTTGCACGCTCGTCCTTGCTGATGCCCAGTCGCCGGGAATCGTACTCCAACCGCTTGTCGCTCATCACCGTGCGCACCGGTCCCGGGCAGATGGCATTGGCGGTGATGCCATCGGCCGCGACTTCCAGCGCCAGCGTCTTGGTCAGGCCGAGCAAGCCGTGTTTGCTGGCGGTGTATGCCGCGCCGTGCAGGCTCGGTACCTTGCCGTTGATTGATGCGACATTCAGGATCCGCCCCCAGCGGCGCTGCAGCATCGCGGGCAGGGCTGCCTTGCAGAGCAGGTAGGGGGCGGTCAGGTTCAGCATCAGCGACAGGTCCCAGAAATCGTCGTCGTATTCCAGTAACGGCTTCGGGTTGGCGCTGCTGCCGATGCCGGCGTTGTTGACGAGGATGTCCACGCTGCCGAGCTCCTTCGCCACTTGCGGCAAGAGGCCGGCGATTGCGGCGCGATCCGAAAGGTCCGCGCTCAATGCCTGGGCCTTGCCGCCGGCCGAGCGAATGACAGCGACAACTTCGTCCAGTTCCGCTGCCGTGCGCGCCGTCACGGCAACACGCGCGCCTTCTTGCGCCAGCGCCAGAGCAATGGCCCGCCCAATGCCACGGCCGCCGCCCGTCACGAGCGCCACGCGATCTTGCAGTTTGCCCATTAAGTCGTTTCCTTCTCGAATTCGAACGATTGGATGGTCCCGTATCTTAATCCAGAATTCCGCGCCCATCGGCGAACATTTTCCAGACCGTGGTCGTACAGGGGGTGCCTTCGCCGGAGGGGTGCGGTTCGAGGCAGGGAGTTTGCCGTTTGCGAGGGGATCGCCACATGTCACGCCATTTCTCCGGCGCCGCGCTGGCGCTGTGTCTTGTCTTTCATGCCGACCTTGTTGCAGAGACGCCGGTCCCGGTCACCCGCGTGGACAGCCACGGTGACGCATTGCCTCCGGGCGCGTTGACTCGCCTCGGCACGGTGCGATTGCGCCATGCCGGGCCCGTGTCGGCGCTCGCCTTTACGGCCGACGGCAAGTTGCTGGTCTCGGCCAGCGTCGACGGCACCGTACGCTTGTGGAACGCGACCGACGGCAAGGAGCTTCGTCGGTTCGGCGATTTGGCGGACCCCGTCTTCGGCGTCGCCTTCTCTCCGGATGGCAGGATGATTGCCGCGGGCGGGTCGAAAGGGATGCTCCGACTGTGGAACACCGCCACGGGCAAGGAAACGCGTTTCGAGGCGCCGGAAGCGACCATCTACTCCGTGGCGTTTTCTCCGGACGGTAACACGCTGGCTTCGGGCAGTGCCGGTTCGGCCCTCTGGTTGTGGGACGTGGCGACCGGCAAGGTCATCCGACGCTGCGAGGGCATCACTAGGGCCGTCTACGCCGTCGCCTTCAGTCCGGACGGCCGATCCGTCGCCGGCGGCGTGGAAGCGCAGGAGAAGGACCAGCGTCTGGGTCTTTGGGACGTCGCCACCGGGCGGAAAACGCGGCAATTTGGCGAACACGGTTACGGAGTCATCGACGTCGCTTTCTCCCGCGACGGCAAGACGCTGGCCTCGACCGAACGATACGGCAAAACACACCTGTGGAATGTCGCCGGCGGCGATCGGATCGAACTGATCAAGGGCGAAGAACGACGGGCATTCAGCGTCGCGTTCTCGCCGGACCGCAAGACATTTGCCACGGGAGGCGAAGACGGCAACCTCCGCCTGTGGGACCTGGCCAGCGGCAAGGAGCGGTCGACGCTGACCATGCGCGGCGGCATCTTCGCGCTGGCATTCGCGGGCGACGGTCAAACGGTCGCCGTCGGAACAGGCGAGGGAGCGATTCACCTCTGGGACACGGCAACCGGCAAGGAACGACGGCCGTCGCGCGGCCACGAGGGCGCGGTCTTCGTGACGGCGTTCGGGCCAAAGGCGGCGAGCATCGCTTCGGGCGGCGCGGATGGAGTCATTCGCCTCTGGGACCCGGCAACCGGACGTGTGCTTCGGTCAATTGCCGGGCACGCACCGGAAACCGGGAGGTCGAATGGTGTCATCGCTCTCGCCTTTTCTCCCGACGGCCAGCGGTTGGCCAGCGGCGGTGAGGATCGGACGGCTCGTCTCTGGGACCCCGACACCGGCAAGGAAATACAAAAAATCGAGGGGCACCGCGAACACGTCTCGCTCGTCGCCTTCGCGCCGGACGGCAAGGTGCTGGTGTCGAAGAGCACGGATCGCCTCCGCAACTACATTCCTGCACCAAAGAGCCTCGGCGGCATCAACGGCCAGTTCCTTGGCTGACGCGCCGGACCCGCGACCGTCTTCGTGGAAGTCGCCACGGGGAAGGTCCTCCGCGAGTTCGCGGACAAACACTGGATTCCGGACGCCCTGCTCTCGCCCAATCGTAAGCTTCGCGCCCGCTTTGCCTCCGAACGCTTCGATCTGCTCCTCCTCGATCGGGAGACGGACGACGAAACGGCCATTCGCCTGGAACTGGTCGGCACCGACAGAGTGCATCGCTTCCTGCAGGGACATCGCGGCCGAATCGATGGCATCGCCTTCTCGCCCGATGGCAAGTCAGTCGCGTCCGGTGGGCAAGACGGGGTCATCCGGCTCTGGGAAATCGCCACCGGCAAGGAGCGACTGCGCCTGACCGGGCACCAGGGGCGCGTCCACACCATTGCCTTTGCGCCTGACGGCAGGTCGCTGGTATCGGGAAGCGCTGATTCGACGGTCCTGGTCTGGGACATCTCCGGCGCCACGGCAGCCGAGCGTTCGAAAAAAGTGCCGGACGCCGAACGGATCAGGGTGCTGCTGAACGATCTAGCGAGTCCGGATGCCGGGCGCGCCTATCAGGCGGCCAATGCGCTGGTCGACTTTTCTCAGCAGACGATGCCGGTGCTCAAGTCGGAACTACAGCCGGTTCGCGCCGCGGATGCCAAGCGCATCGCCCAGTGGCTTGCAGATCTGGATAGCCGGCAATTTGCCGTCAGGCAGCAGGCCACCGAGGAGCTCGAAAAGCTTGGCGAGCTGGCCGCCGAGGCACTGCACCAGACATTGGCACAACAGCCACCGCTGGAAGTTCGTCAGCGCGTGCAACGGCTACTGGAATTGTTGGATGCACCGGACGTGCTGCCCGATCGGCTGCGCGGATTGCGGACCGTGGAATTGCTCGAACGCATCGGCACGCCCGAGGCGAGAGCGCTTCTGGAGCGACTGGGGAATGGCACACCCGAATCGAGGGTGACCCAGGAAGCCAGGTCGGCTTTGAAGCGGCTTCGGTAGCCACCAACAATCAAAGCCCGCGGCAAGGACCAGGCTTTACGAGCTCGGTCCTCACCGCGGGCTTTGCGTGTCAGGTTCCGTGCTACTGCGGAGTCACGACATTGATGCGCGTGCCCTGGCGATCGAACGTCACCACGCCGTCCGCGAGTGCGAAGAGGGTGTCGTCCTTGCCGCGGCCGACGTTGCGGCCGGGATGGTAGCGCGTGCCGCGTTGCCGCACGATGATGCCGCCGGCCGAAATGGACTGGCCGCCGTAGACCTTGATGCCCAGCCGCTGGCTGTTGGACTCGCGGCCGTTGCGGGAAGAGCCTTGACCCTTTTTGTGTGCCATGGGTGCCTCGAATCTGATTCATCGCAAAAGGGGACCGGACCCCAGAATTCTACGGGCCCGGTCCCCTTTTGCAAGTCGCACTTGCGGTTACTTTTCCTTGTCCTTCTCTTTTTCCATCTTGCCGTTCTCGTCGCCCTTGAGCGGTACCGCGCGGTAGATCCACTCGGAGGGCGGCAGGAACTTCACTTCGGTGTCCAGATGCGCCCGATCTCTCAGACGCTTGAAGTTCAACTGCAGCGTCTTGCGGCGTACCGCGCCTTCCTTGCCGTCCTTCTCCTTGGGATCGTCGCGCGACCAACCATTGGACAGGCCCGAGACAAAGATGCTGAACCGAGTCGTGTCCGGCTCCTTCTGGAAGACGTCGTCCCAGATGGCGACACCGGTCACGACACGCGGCGCTGCATCGGGCTTGGTGACGGGGATCGGGTGGCTGGCAATGGTGACGGAGTTCTTGATGTCCAGGTAGCCGGTCGGATCCTCGATGCGCTTGATGGCCTCTTCGGCCTTGGGCAGCACCTGGTCGTGATGGGCGGTGTGCTTGTCGAGCGTGACCAGCTCGAAATCGGGTATGAAAGTCCGTGCTTCCTTGGTGTTGTTAATGACCTGATACCACATGTACCAGACGACGCGCTTGCCGCGTCCCGGGATATCCACCGTGATGAGCCGCGGGTCCTTGAAGCGGAAATCGAGCATCCACACCTGATCGGTGTCTTGCGCATTGATCTGTTTCTTGACGTCGCGCTCGTTGAACTGGCCCCAGGTGAGGCCGACAGTCGCGAGCAAAGCGGGAACCGTGGCCAGTAAGAGACAGGCCACGAATCGAGACCGCGACGGAACCGGTGCTCCGGACATAATCACGATCCTCTGGAAGTGCCTCGGCTTACAGGTGCGACGGCTCGGCGCATACTCTGTCCACCCACTGTTCCGAGGGAAGCGAGTATAGCAGGCATTACGGCACCGGGTCAAGTCGAAGTCTGGCGTGGTTTGATCTCGCCTTCCGCTCGAAAGCCCCACGAGTGTGCATCCGGATGCCTCACTTTGGACACCGCTTGCGCCTTGTTTGAGCGTCAGTACAGCCGTCGGCTCATTCCGATCAGTGTGCAAATTTAATAAAGCGTTAGCAAATAATACGTTTCGATTTAATTCGGAGTTCGCGCGTGAACTGGCATCAGGTTTGCGACCACTCGACGTTACGGTGCAATTCCGCATCGGAGTCCTCTCCTGATGGTCGGAACCTTAACTACAGGCAGGCGAAGTCTCATGACAGCACTCCGGTCCCAGGCCTTGCTGAACGCCGCGGCGAGCGACATGACTCGTCCCGAGGTTGAGATTGTGGAAATGTCGCTGTTGTTGCCGAGCTGGCAGGCTGCGGCATTGGAGAACGCTGCACAAGACCAGGGACTCACGACGGCCCAGATGGTTCGCCAACTGATCCGCGACTTCTTTAACCGGCTCCCGAACTTCAGCCCGACCGAGGGCTACGAAACTGCGATCGACATGGACATGTGAGACGTCCAAGTCCAGGTTCACCAATCCCGTTAGGCCTTCACCGCAAGACAAGACATTGCGGCGAATGTCGGCGGGATTTTTCATGCGCATTCCGCCGGACCTATCGGTCGCACGCAACGCATTTCACCCGGATTGCACCCGTTTCCCCCCGCCTTGCCCGACTTCGTACCGCCGGACAGCGTACAATTGATTAGTTCCGCAGCAGCCCGTTGAATTGACGAAGCCGCGAAGCGCGTCGCGTGGACCAATGGACATTGGTTGAATGGCGTTAACCTAGCCGAGTGTCAGCAAGAATCGTCCCAGTGGCACGGACATTTCTGTCCGAGCCGTCGGAAGTTTGCACGGACAGAAATGTCCGTGCCACTGGGAACTCGCTTAAGTTCATGGCATTCGACATTGGGTCATTGATTCGTCATTCGAGCTTCGGCATTCGACATTTCTCCCAAGACCGGAAAGTGAGCTCGCCCACCACCTGGAGGTAGCCCATGGCATCCACTGGCACCGAACGCGATTCCCAGAGCTTTGCCGAAGCCGCCCTGCGCTTGAGCGGCAAGACCGACGAGGAAGCTCGTCGCACCGGCGCCATGGACCGCGCCGACGATCAGGTGGAAGCGCTGTTCGCACCGCAGTACCAGACCGTACAGAGCCCCGTCCACAAGGCCGTCTGGGACCGCCAGGTGCCGTTGGACCAGTTTGCCCCCGTCGCGCTTGCCCCCTCGGCTCCGTGCGATGCAGCCATGGAACATTGTCTCACCGTCGTCCGGGCACGTCGCCAGGCCGGTACGCTCTATGACGCCAACGGCAAGGTCGCGGTCGGGTTGCTTCAGGAGCTGGCCGGTGCCGGCTACTGGGGCATGCTGATCGATCCGCAGTTCGGCGGCCAGGGAGCGCCGTTCGCTCGCTTTGCGCCGTTCCTGGCCCGCATGGCCACGCTCGATCCGATGACCGCTGGCCTGGCGTCGATCCACGGTTGCATTGGCGCCGTCGATCCGGTGCGTACGTTTGGCAATGCGGAGCAGAAGCGCCGCTTCCTGCCGCGCCTGGCCAACGGCGAGGCGCTCTCGGGATTCGCCCTCACCGAACCGTGCGCCGGTTCCGACCTCACGGCTCTCCGCACCACTGCGACGCTGGTCGGCGATCACTACGAGGTGACCGGCGAGAAGCTGTTCATCACGAATGTCATCCCGGGCCGCACCATCGGCCTGGTGGTCATGCTGGACGGCAAGCCTGCCGTGCTGATCGCCGATTTGCCGTCCCAGGAGAATGACAGCTTCCAGCTGGTCAACTATGGCCTCTACGCGCTGCGCCAGGGTTACAACAACGGCTTGCGGTTCCGCAATTTCAAGGTGCCGCGCGAGAACCTGCTGGTCCCATCCGGCGGAGACGGCCTGACGATCGCGTACCACGGCTTGAACCTGGGCCGGCTGTCGTTGTGCGCCAATGCTTCGGGCACGATGCGCATCATGTTGGCGAACATGCTGCCGTGGGGCGAGTTCCGCCGCACCTATGGCCAGGCGATCAACACCCGCGAATTAGTGAAGCGGCGCATCGCCCGAATGGCTGCCTTGATCGCCGGCGCCGACGCACTGGTTGCCTGGGGCTCCGGGTTGATCGATCAGGGCTATCGCGGCGAGCTGGAGTGTGTCGTCGCCAAGATCTTCGGCAGCGAGGCGCTCAAGGAAGCAGCGATCGAGCTGTTCATGAAGACGCACGGCGGCCGATCGTTCCTGCACGGCCACGTATTCGGCGACAACGTCTACGATTTCCTGGCGCCGTGCATCTACGAGGGCGAAGGGGAGATGCTCGGCCTGGCGTTCTTCAAGTCCTTGGTGAAACAGCACGGCCAGGCATTCTTCGAGCCAATCGGCAAGGCGTTGCAACGCGCGCGGATCCGCACGTTCAGCCCGGCGAACCCACTGCATCTCTGGGCACTGCGCAGCGAGCTTGGCAGCTACGCCCGCTGGTCGATGCAGCAGAAGCTCAATGGCCGCACGCGCGAAACGATTCCGCCGATGGACGCGAAGTTGGCCGAGCATGTTGGCTTCGCGCTGGCGCGGTTCCGCACGTTCGCGTTGGAGATCAGCGGCACGATGCGGAAACACCAGTTGAAGTTGGCCGACCGCCAGTGCCGGATGGCCGAGCTGTCGCAGCGCGTGCAGGACACGGTGGTGGTGCTGGTGACGGCCCTCTGGGGCGCCAAGCAAGGCGACGTGATGCGTGCCGCGGCCGACTTGCTCTGCCAGGACCTGCGCCGCAAGCTGACCGGCGAGCGGCCGACCGACCGCTACTTCCGCGACGCCGGCAAGCTGGCCGACCAGATCATCCAGGGTGGCTTCGCGGAGCTATCGAGTGTGCCGGAGTCGGAAATCTTGATGAAGTACGAGACCAAGTAAGAATTCACCGCAGGAACGCGCAGCACCAGCAAGTCTGTAGCCGCAGGCTTCAGCCCGCGGCATGGCGTCGCGGGTGCGGTACATTCACTCCGCAGGCTGAAGCTGCGGCTACAGACGTTGACGCCGATTTCTACGGAGGAAGCCGGCTCAGTGGAACAAGCGCATTTGCCAGGAATCACTCGTCTTCATCCGCCGCGCCGCGCTCTTCGCCCGAGTCCTGCCGGTGAGCGTCGATCATGTCATACGTCCCCAGCTTCTTCCGCACCGTCGCCCGGTTCAAGCCAAGCCACTGGGCGGCCACCCAGCGGTTGCCCGACACGCGTTGCATCACCTCGTCGAGCAATGGCGGTTCCACGCACTGCAGCAGGTCGGCGTACAGGTTCGCCGGTGCCTTGCCGCCACTCTCCTTGACTCGCTGGGCCAGCCACAAACGGACGGAGCTCGCGAGCTGATCGATGGGGTCGGCGGCGGCGCCGCTGCCGGCTGCGATGGACGGGAAATGCTCCGGCAGCAATGGACCGCCGCGGGCCACGATGGCGGCGTGTTCCAGGGCGTGTCGAAGCTCGCGCACGTTGCCCAGCCAGGGCAGCGCCGTCAGGAACTTCACCGTTTCCGGCACCAGCGGCAGGGCGCGCGGCTCGAAGCGGTGCAGGAAGTGCCCTGCCAAGGCGGTGATGTCTTCGGTCCGCTCGCGCAAGGGCGGCAAGTGAATCTGGAACACATTCAGGCGGAAATAGAGGTCGTGACGGAAGGCGCCCTCGCTGACGCGGCGGCTCAGGTCCTGGTGCGTGGCCGACAGGATACGGATGTTGAGGGGCTGCGGTTGATTGCCGCCGACCGGGAGCACCTCACTCTGCTCCAGCACCCGCAGCAACTTCACCTGCACGGACAGCGGGATGTCCGCCAGTTCATCAAGGAAGATGGTGCCTCCGTCGGCCAGGGCCAGCAAGCCGGGCCGCGCCTGCGTCGCTCCGGTATACGCACCCTTCACGTGGCCGAATAACTCGCTTTCGACGAGGTTGGGGTTGAGTGCCGCGACGTGGACCGGCAGGAACGGCCGATCGCGCCGCGCACTGTGCCGATGAATGGCGCGCGCCACAAGTTCCTTGCCGGTGCCGCTCTCGCCGGTAATGAGCACACAGGCTTCGCGCGGCGCCACCAGGGCGACGCGCTTGAAGACCACCTGCATCGCCGAGCTGCGGCCGACAATCTCACCGGTGTCCAGCCCCGCATCCCGGTTTCCCTGGGCAGGCGCCTGGCCTTTGGATTCGGGACATGGTACGCGCAGTGCTCGGGCGACGGCATCGAGCGCCTGATCGAGGTCGAACGGCTTGGCCAGGTAATCGAAGGCGCCGCCCTCGACGGCCCGAACCGCGGTGTCGAGGTTGCCAAATGCCGTGATGACAATGACGGGCGCCTCTCGTGTCTGCTGGCGAAGTCGTTTCAGGGCGCTGAGCCCGTCGAGGCCCGGCAGGCGCACGTCGAGCACGATCGCGTCGGGGCGCTGCTGCCCAACGCGCTGGAATGCTTCCTCCGCCGACGCAGCGACGACGACGCTGTGGCCTTCCTGCGTCAGCGCCTTCTTGAGCGCCCAGGAGATGGCTTCTTCATCATCGACGACAAGGATGTGACTCATGGTGTTTTCAAATGACTAAGGAGCCGCGTAACAATAAGTTGAACAATTGCACGTAGGACGGATTTCCAATCCGTCCAGAGAAAACCGGACGGATTGGAAATCCGTCCTACAGGAATTGCACAAGTTATTCTTGCGCGGATCCTAATGTCTAATGACTAATGTCTAAGCAATGACGAATGGCCCAAGCCCCAGGAGCGGACAACAAGGAAATGGTGCTCATTCGTCATTCGGTATTGGACATTCCTTAGGCATTAGTCCTTGGTCCTTGGTCATTATTGCTCGATGCAGGAGAGCAATATAGCCCTGTCATACTATGCGGTCGGTATTTCAATTTGAAACCGCGTGCGGTCCGGCTCGCGGCACCAGTCGATGCGTCCGCCGTGCGCTTCGGCATCCTGCCGCGCCACCGCCAGCCCAAGGCCAACCCCCTCGCGCTTGCCGGTCACGAATGGCTGAAACAGCCGATTGGCGATCTCGGCGGGCGGTCCTGGTCCGGAATCGGTCACGGTGACGACGCACTTGCCGTTCGTCGAGTGGCTCAACTTCACTTCCACCCAACCTTCAGGACCTGCCGCTTCCATTGCATTGCCAATGACATTGAGGAACAGATGCCGCAGCCGCGCCGGATCGCCGTGGACCATGGACGTGGTCGTCGGCGGTTGCCAGCGAAGCTCGGTGTGCGCGTGACGGCATTGCGGCTGCAGCAGGGTGACGACCTCATCCAGGATCGAGCACAGATTGCACGCTTCTCGGTGCAGTTCTTCGGTGCGGCCAAGATCGAGGAATCGCTTGAGCGTCGCCTCGACCAGGGAGAGTTGCCGCAGGGCCACGTCGAGGCTCTCGGCGTCGGCATCACCGTTGCAGGCACGCTCGTGCAATTGCACGGCGAGGCGGGCGCCGGTGACGCCGTTGCGCAACTGGTGCGCCAGTCCGCCGCTCACCTGGCCGAGAAGACGCAATCGCTCCGTCTGCCGAACCGTTTCCTGAAGCTGGGCCAGTTGCTGGGCCATGTCGTTCACGGATTGGCTCAGGTCGCGCAGCTCATCGTTCCGTTTCGGCAACGGCATCGGGCTGAAATCACCGCTCGCAATCTGCCGGGTGCGCCGTTCCAGGGCCCGGATACGGCGTCCGAGCCGTTGCGACACCGCCAGCGCCAGCGTCAAGGACGCGATGCCGCCGACCAGACCCAGGACCAGCGGCGGACGCATCGCCTCCCAGCGGGCGTCGCGCCAGACGGTCTCGGGATAGAGGATGTACAAAGTGCGGCCGGGCCGCAGCTCGATGCCGCTGCACAGGTACGTGTGGCCCTCGACCACCACGGGCGGCCCGAGGCGTAGGGTCTGCCAGTCGGCGGCGGTGACTTCGACGGGCGGCAACTCGACGTGGCCGATCGGCAACGTGGTCGGCGGACCGTCACTATCGCTGGGCGGAAAGTCATTCTTGTCGATGAGGACAAAGTCAGCGCCCGAGAGGCGCTTCATGTGCGCGAGGATGTGTCGGTTCAGCGGAAAGTTGGTCTCGCCGAAGACGCTCGCGACGTTTCGGACATCTTCCTCAATCTGCTGACGCGCTCGTTCGGCTGCATCCAGGGCAGTCCATGCCGTGATGCCGGCGATGCCCAGCAGCAGCAGGAACAGGGGGAGCAGCAATTGATAGCGGAGGCTCCAGCGCATGGCCCCACTATACGAGCTTTTTCGCCAGACCGCGAGCGCGGGAATGCGAACCGGCGAGTGTCGCGGGGGGGGCCCCCCCCGGGGGGCCGCCCCCCAAACCAACGGGGGGAGCCCCCCCCCCGCCCCCCAGCG
>JAIEMG010000229.1 GCA_019752375.1 Gemmataceae bacterium
GATGGGCGCCTGGCTGTCGTAGCTGACCGCACTGACATGGCCGCCGCCGAGGTCGGACAGCACCATGCTCTTGAGCAAGTCATTGATGTCCTGAACCGGGAACGACATGTCGATGCGGGCGTTGCCCTGGACTTCGCCTTCGCGCTGGAAGTAGCCGACGCCGCTGCTGAACAGCACGACGTGGCCAATGGGCAGCTGGGCGGTGGACGCACCCTTGACCGGGACAGGATCGTTCGCAACGGCCTGCTCGGGCTTGGCAGCCCAGCCGGGAATCAAGGACAAGGCCGTTCCGACCGCCAAGGCCCCGCTAGCCGAGGCTAAAAGCAATTTGCGACGCATGTGGAGTCCTCCCAAGGACATGACGAAATGGTGCAATTTCATTGAACGAGGGGATCGCAATCAGAAACACTCATCCACTACAAGACGAGAGTGGGGCCTGGCCGGATGTGTCCTCTGCCGTTTCCGGCGGTTTTCGCCGAATGTGGCGACGTGAACGAAGACGAAGGTGATGGGCGGACTTAACAGGGCGGTCAGGCGCTCTTTGGATTGGCGGGCTCGCTTGCTCCCAGGCAGGGAGCACAGATGACGCGGTTCTTGCCAGCGCGTTTGGCGCTGTACATGGAGGCATCGGCAGCCGCAATCAGGGCGTCGCTATGCTCCGCGGCCTCGGGATAGGCCGCCACACCGCAACTGACTGTCACTGCGGGGCCCGGCTGATCGTTGCGCCGCTCGACCGCTTCGCGCAACCGCTCCGCAACCAGGTTCGCCTCGTGCAGCGAAGTCTCCGGCAGGATGACGGCCAGCTCCTCGCCGCCGTAGCGGCACACCGCATCAACGGTCCGCGCGTTTTGTTCCAGCACGCGCGACACCTGCGAGAGCACGTAATCGCCGACGGCGTGGCCGAAGCGGTCGTTGACCCCCTTGAAGTTGTCGAGATCAATCATGATAAGGGCCGTCGACCGCCCCATGCGGTCGCTGCGTTCCAGCTCCTCGCGCAGGCGCCCCTGAAAGTAGCGATGGTTCCGCAGTCCGGTGACGGCATCGATCAATGCGTCCTGCTGCAGCCGATTGATGCGCATCAGGATGGCAACCAGCGTCAGCAAGAGCGCCAGAAAGAGCGCATATTCCGTGAACGCAAAACGCCGATCGCCGATCAGCGCGTCCAGCAACGCCAGCGACGCGACCGACAGGACGGCCGTCAGTACACCCGAGCGTCGGCCAAACGCGACGGTGGCAAACGCGATGTTCAGCATGTAGAAAGCGAGCGTGAAGCGTGTGGCTTCTTCAAGGAAATCCAGTGCCGTGACCAGAAACGTGTTGATGCAGACGATAATGGTCGACTGCCAGGGGGGCGTCGGCACCCGAACGAAGCGCTGCGCCAGCTCCAACAAGAAGAAGGCACCGATGCCAAGGGCCACCAGCATCAGCCGCTGGAGCACCGGCGCATTGACGTGAACCGCCACCAGGACCAGGATGACAAGCGCCAGGGCCAGGTCATAGGGTTTGAAAGGACGGAAGCGATCGTAGAGCGACTCTTGCATGAGTCCCCAGTCATCGTCCTGACGGCAACGCAAAACCGCGGGCGAACCGATGGGGATTGTATCGGAAAAGACAGGAAGCTAAAGGGTCAGGGCTTCGGCGGCGCGCCCGTCAACGGCACCGGCACGAACTCGCGGGCCATCTTGCCCTCGGGGAGCGTGAAGAGCCGCACCTTGCCGTCGAGGCCGGCGACGGCGATGTGCTTGCCGTCCGGCGCGAAGGCCAGTGCAAAGACCGAGCAGGGCAGCGTCAGGTTGGCGATCACCTTGGCATCATCGGTGCCATAGACCTTGGCCGAGTTGCCCGCGCCGCCCGCCGCGATCGTCTTGCCGTCGGCGCTGAATGCCAGCGCTTCGATGCGGCCGCCGATCTTTTCGAAGGTCCGTACCAGACTTCCGCCCGCGCCGCCGGCCACCGCTCCCGTGTAGAGTCGCGGCAGGCCGTCCTCGCCGCCGGCCAGGACCTGATCGGCCTTGGGTCGGCGCACCAGGCAGCGGAAGCTCGTGCTCGGCTGCGTCGGATCGAGCGTGGTCAGGGCGCCGATGAGCGCGCCGCTATCGGTCTCGCACAGCTTCAGAGTTTTGTCCCGGCTGGCGGTGATGATGCTCTTGCCGTTGAGCGTGATGGCCGTGCCGAAGACCCAGTCGAGGTGATGATCGACGCGCAAGAGTTGCTTGCCGTTGTTCACGTCGACGATGCGTGCCGAGTTGTCCGCACAACCGAAGCCGACGCGCTTGCCGTCCTCGGAGAACGCGGCGCCATAGACGGTGTCGAACGACGGCATCACCGAACGCGCCAGCTTTTCTTTCTTCCAGTCCCAGAATTGCAGCTCGCCAAAGCGCCCCGCACTGCCGCCGGCGACAAGCAGCGTGTTGCCGTCAGGGGAAAAGACGATCGATTCGATGCGTTCCGACAGTCCGACCAGCCGGGCTTGCAAGCCAGTGCCGTCGGGCTTGTGCAGCAATACTTCACGGTAGCCGGCAACGGCCAAGCTGGTGCCGTCCGGGCTGAACGCCATCGCCGTCACCGCCGCGGGCTTCTTGTACGTCGGCGGTTCCTTGGTGACGAGCGTGCGCTTGAATTCCTCCGGCGTGTCGTCCTTGGCGCCCTGCTTGATCCAGGTCTCGAAGAGCGCAATCTGGGCGTCGGGTAGTTTCGCCTCGCCCTCGGGCATCAGGGAGTGATCGTCAGCACCCTTCAAGTGCTTGACAACGGTACTCTCCTCCGGCTTACCGGCGACAAACGACCCGCCGCTGGCGCCGCCCTTGACGAAGCCTTCATAGCTGGTGAGAAGCAGATCACCCTTAAGTTTGGCGGGTTGATGACAGCCCTGGCATTTCTGCTGAAGGATGGGGCGAATTTCGCGATGAAAGCTAACAGTCTCCTGGGCGAAGACATTTGAACCACAGAGACACAGAGTCACAGAGAAGAAGAACAGAGAGGAATTCCGGAAAGCTAGGGTCATTCGCTGCATCGTTATCTCCCGAATTCTCTGCTTTTCTTCTCTGTGTCTCTGTGCCTCTGTGGTTCACTTTCCTCTTAGAACAACCCCAGCACCGGCTTGGCGTCCACCAGCGGCCGGGGCTGGTTCAAGTCGTTCATCACTTCGGTTGCGGGGTCGATGCCCAGGCCGTGGTAGATCGTCGCCAGCAACTCGATCGGGTGCACCGGCTTCTCGGTCGGCGCGGAGCCGTGGGCATCGGACTTGCCGTAGATCTTGCCGCCGGGGATGCCGCCGCCGGCGACGATCGCGGTGTAGCAATAAGGCCAGTGATCGCGGCCGTCGGGGGCGTTGCCGTTGCCCGAAGTGCTGACGCCCATGCGCGGCGACCGGCCGAACTCACCGATGGCCACGACCAGCGTGTCTTGCAGCATGCCGCAGTCGCTCAGGTCCTCAATCAGCGAGCTGAGGGCGCTATCGAGCTTCGGCCCGTGCAGGTCGCGGACGGGCTTCAGGATGCCGGCATGGCAGTCCCAGGCATCGCTGTTCGGATCGCCATTGGCGACGGCCGGCCAGTTGATCTGCACGAAGCGCGTGCCCGATTCGATTAGCCGGCGCGCCATCAGCAGGCTCTGGCCGAAGGTGTGGCGGCCGTACTTGTCGCGGATTGTCGGTGCTTCCTGGTTGAGGTCGAACGCCTTCTTGGCACGGCCGGACAGGATGAGGTTGAACGCCTTCTGATAATACTCGTCGAGCGCGTAGCTGGAGACCTGCCGGTCGATGCTCTCCATGCTTTCCTTGACCATGTCGCGCAGGGCCGCACGGTTCTTGAAGCGGTCGCGTGACAGGTCGGGCCGCAGCACCAGGTCATCGGTGCGAATGCCGGCGTTGGGGTCCTGGAACAGGTAGTACGGATCGAACGCCCGGCCCAGGAAGCCCGCGGTGCCGGCCTTGTTGACGACGTTGCTCTCCTGCATCGGCCGCGGCAGCATGACGAACGGCAGCATCGGCACATCCGGCGGCCGCAGCCGGGCGATGTTGGAGCCGATGTTCGGATAATCCTTCGGCGAGGGCGGCTCGAGCTGCCCCGACGGCGAGACCCGGTCCGGCGTGTAGCCGGTGAGCATCTGGTAATGGGCCGCGGTGTGGTTGAACAGCCCCTTGGGCGAGTAGCTGACGGAGCGAATGAGCGTGTACTTGTCCGCACAGCGCGCAAGCTTCGGCTGCGTCTCGCTCAGCTCGATGCCCTGCACGTTGCTCTGGATCTTCTTGAACGGCCCGCGAATGCCCTCGGGCGCCTCGGGCTTGGGGTCCCACAGGTCGAGGTGCGGCGGCCCGCCCTGGAGAAACACAAAGATGACGCCCTTGGTCTTGCCCCAGCCCTTGCCGCCGGTCTTGGGCGCCTCGTTCGCCTTCGCCTGCTGGGCAAAGAAGCTCGGCAAGCTAAGGCCGAGCAAGCCGCAGCCGCCGACTTGCAGCAGCTCGCGCCGCGTCATGCTGCCGTCGCACAGGCGGCCGGCACGTTGGGGAATCGAGAACATGGGTCAGGCTCCCTTATGAAAATGTACGCCGTTGAAGTCTCATTTGGCACCTTGACGTGCCGATCCAACCTACCGCCAGAATACCTTATTCCTCGCGATGTGGATTTCGGTGACATCCTGTGTCCAGTCGGCTTCCAGTGCGCTCATGCGAACTCCAAGTCTCATGATTTCAATCTGTAGTGCTTGGGCTTGCGCCACCAGCACGACTTTCGTGTCAGCCAAGGTGGCGACCGGCGACAATTCCATTTCCACGAGACGATCGAAGTATTGCTGTTCGCGCACAAACAGCTCACTCACAGCATCGAACTCGCTTGATGGTTCCAACCATCCGACATCCCACGGATGTTGTCCCGCCTCTGAATCATGCGTGACTACACCGAGCAGCGTGCTGCCGCGAATCAGCTGAAACTTCATCGTTCATCGGTCGATCAGAAACATCTATGAGTTATCGCCCCACTCACGCAAACACCTCATCCACTGCCATGCGCCACCCCGGAACTGAAGGCTCCGCGTCGGCCGTCTCACCGCGGCGGAACACGGCCGGGTTGTCCGGATCCGTCGCCCGGTAGACCGCCACGGTTTCGTTCACGGGGTCTACGTCCCAGACAACCTCGGTGCCGGAGGCAAAGTAGTCCGCTCGCTTGTCTGCCATGTCACGCTCTGCGGCGGGGCCGTAGTCGTTTTCGCTCCGAACCTCGATCGCGAAGTGGGGAGCGCCCGGGACAAACCGCATCCGGTTCATGGCGGTCGAGTGCCGGTGGTACGCTGCGTCCGGGCAGAAGGCTTCCCGACCCGATGGCAACATGGGGACGGCATATCCCACGTCCGCCATCAGCACCTTGCCCCGCCCTAGTTTTTTCACGTAGGGACGAAGATCAGCGCCGATGTTGAAGGCCACTTCCCCAGGGCGTTCGCCGGTCATGAGTCGGATGATCTGCCCGTTGATGAGTTCCGCCGGTCCTTCCACGTCATAAAGGTCGTCGATCGTCATGCGGCGTTGGATCATGACAGATCCTCCGACAGGTTAAGGAGTTCACTCAACTCGGCAAGGGCTTCCGTGTTGTAGAGGCCGTCGATCGTCGCGCGGCGTTGGATCATGGACCATGCTCCCGAGGCTCTGGGCATGTATTCGACGACAATTCCTCGCTGAAGCTGCACGAGATTATTGCTCATCACCAAGCAACTCTTGCCAGCTGCACGAATCCGTAAGCCGATCACCAATCCGACCCAGTTGTTCCTCGTCTGTGATCCGCTGTAACGCGTTCGCCGTCACTTCGTCGGGTTGGCCGAACTTCTCGCGGCCGCGTATCAGGATGGATTCGCGATACCCCTTTATCCTGCCTTTGGCCAAGATACTCTCGTAAATCCTCGACGACTCGATGAGCGGCATCACGTGTCGCAATACGTCATTCACTACCGCCACGGGATACCGCAGCCCCATTGCCACATAAGTGTACGCCCAGAGCTCCGGAATCTCTTCGGGGCTCGCCTCCTCGCGAAAGCGTTCTTCCATCCGAGCGATCAGGGCAGGCAACGCCGCGATTGCCTTCATTTCCTCGACATCGGCGTACATACTATTGCTCCTCGCTACCGATTGAACAAGAACGCCGGTGTGTTCAACAGCGCCCACATCAGATCCTGGGCCCATTCCTGCTTGTTCGGCGCCTTCACCAGTTCCCTCACGAACCGAGCCGACTCTTGCTCGGTCGGCGGTCGACTGAGCACCGACAGATAGATCGCCTCGATCACCTGCTTGTCGTCCGGTTTCGCCTGAAACACCTTGGCGACGCGGCCGGCAGGGTCGGCGACGGCGCCGGACAGCGTCGGGCCATTGACCAGCTCCAGCGCCTGGCCCTGACTCATCTCGTTGCGGCGTTCGCACTCGCAGGGCGATTCGCGGATCGGCTGGCCGAACTGTTTGAGGAAGTTGTCGCGCCCGGCCGCGGGATCGGGGAGTTGCGAGGCGCGGAAACCGACCGGCAAACCGGGGAAGCGGTTTTTGGTGCCGGTGGCCGCGCGGACGCTGTCGAGCAACTGCTCGGCCGTCAGACGCCGGGGACGGGCGTGCGAGAAGTTTTCCGAGTCGTCGCCGTTGGTTGCATTCGGCACGATGCTGAGCTGGTACGTCCGCGAGTTGGCGATGGTGCGGAGCATGTGCTTGATGCTGAAATTGTGCTTGATGAAGTCGGCCGTCAGCGCGTCGAGCAGCTCCGCGTTGCTGGGCGGGTTGCCGGCTCGGATGTCGTCCACTGGATCGATGATGCCGCGGCCATTCAGGTAGGCCCATAGCCGGTTCGCCATCGCCTTGGCGAAGTACGGGTTCTCCTTCGCCGTGATCCAGCGCGCCAGTTGCTCGCGGCGGTTGTCCTTTGGCGACGTCTTCTCGGCACCGGCGAACATATACGGAAACTTGGGCGGCATCACCTGGCCCTTGGGGTGGCGCATGTCGCCGCCGTCCCGGCCCTGGTAGACCACTTCGTCATCGGTCGTGCTCTTGCGGATGCCCACCTGGCTGAAGTACGCGGCCAGGTGATAGTAGTCGTTCCACGTCCAGCGCTCGAAGGGATGATCGTGGCACTTGTTGCAGTTGAAACGGATGCCCAGGAACAGATGCGTCGTGTTCTCGACGGCCTGGCCCGGCTCGCGGGCGATGCGGAAGAACGCGCTGTTCGGCGCATCGACCGTGCTGCCAACGCCGGTGAGCAGATCGTGGGCCGTCTCGTTCCACGGCCGATCGCTCTCGACCTGCTTGCCGATCCAGTCGCGGAACGACCAGACGCCCTTCTCGCCGAGGTACTTTCGATTGACCTGCATCAGGTCGGCCAGGCGCATCGTCCAGAAATCCACGTACTCCGGCCGGTCGAGCAGCTTGTCGATGACTTCGCGGCGCTTGAGCTGCGTCTCGCGCTTGTCGGCCAGGAACGCCTGCACTTCCTCCGGCGTCGGCGGGATGCCGAGGAAGTCGAGATATATTCGGCGCAGGAAATCGCTGTCGGAGCAGAGATCGGACGGCGTCACCTGGATGCGCTGCAGCTTCTGGTAGACGAGCGTATCGACGTAGTTGTTGGTCGGCGGGTTGGTCCATTTGTAGTTGGGGTTGGGGATCAGCACCGACACCGGGTTGACCGCGAACTGGCCTTCATAGCGAATGAGGATGGCGCTATCGCCCTTGCGAACCGCCTTGACCAGGCCTTCGCCTGACACGGAACAGATCGTGTCGGTGCTGCTGGAGTAGACGGCATCGCGCGTCACGTCCTGGCTGGTGCCGTCGGGATAGTAGGCGACGACGACCAGCTGCTGCTCGTGGCCGATGTTCGATAGCACCGGCAGCTGCGGCAGCACTTCCAGGCGCTCGACGCGCTTGGCCGTCGCCACGTCGGACGGGCAGCCCTCGGCGATCCACTGCTGCATCAGCTTGTAGTAGCGCGATTTCTCATCGAAGACGAGCTTGCCCTCGTGCGGTACGCCCTGGGTCGGCTTGAGCAGCACCAGGCTGTTGGCCGGCTCCTTGAGATCGATGCGGCGGCCGGAGATGTCGTCCACCATCTGTTCGTGATCGAACGCGGGATCGTAGCCGCGCAGCGAGAGCTTGAAGCCATTGCGCCCCTTCTGCCCGCCGTGGCAGGTGCCGGCATTGCAACCGGTCTTGCCCAGGATCGGCATGATGTCGCGCACGAAGCTCACCGGCGCCGCCGCAGCCTGCCCCGTGACGGTGACAGGGAGCGAAACCTGCTTGTCGCCGGCCTTGACGATAATTTCGGCCTTGCCGTCCTTGACGGGGACGACGAAGCCGGCATCGATCCGCACCGCGTCGCCGTTCGCTTGCAAGACGGCACGGCCCGTCAGATCAAGCCAGGCGCCGGTGTCGGTCTTGCCGCGGACGATGAAACGCCGGCTGTCGCGCGGGCCGCTCAGGTTCAGGGTCGCTGGTTCGACCTTGAGCTCCGCGACCCGGACCGGCTGCGGATCGGCCGCGCTGACGGGGCTGGAAGTAATGATGATGCCGGCGACGAGCAGCGCCGCGGCCCACATGGAATAACGATGATGCACCATGAAGCGCGAGCCTCAATGTTGGTACTGTTCATCCGACCGTACAAGGAGCTTGCGGCTGAAGGCAGGTAGTTTGGAGGGCAGCAGAAGCTGACACGGTAGCCCAAACGGCTATGAGAGCAATCCTGCCGGTTACCGTGGAGTCATTTATACCTGTGGACGTGAAAGGATGTCCAAGGAAAAAGGGTGCAACGCTTCTGGAAGAAACGGCGCGAACGTCTGTAGCCGCAGGCTTCAGCCTGCGGAGGGTATCCACAGTCGCGGCGACGCCACTCCGCAGGCTGTAGCCTGCGGCCACAGACGCTCTTGAGGAATCGTGGTTCCGAAATAGCGATGTAGGACTACTCGATCAGCGCCTGGTCCCGTTTGCCCCAGCCCAGCAGAAGCAGATATGCCGCGAACAACAGCGCAAAGAACCCCGCGACGGCCAGTTTCAGCCCCGCACCCAGGAACCAGTCCGGGGCCCGCGCCACACCGGCTTCCAGGATCGCCGCCACAGCCATCAGCGGAATACAGCCCCCGACGAGGAAGAGCGCCTGCTTGCCGGCACGGGCCATCTCCTCGCGGCGCGGCCACGGTCGGGCACGGATCATGCCTTCCGCTAATACGAAGCCGGCCGCAGCCGCGATCCAGCAAGCCGGGATCTCCAGCACGCCATGAGGAAGAATGCCCGTAAGGTAGGCCTGGAACTGGTCGGCTTTCAGGAACATCGCGGCGCCTTCGCCGATCATGATGCCGGTCGTCCACATTAGCCAGGCGGTGCCGATGCCGTAGGTGATGCCCAGCGCGAAAGCGAACAGGCACACGCCCGCGTTGTTCGTGAACAGGAACATGGAGAACGCCTGGAACTGCCCCGTGGTCTGGAGCGGCGTCTGGTCTTCCTCGCCTTCCTCGTTCGGCTGGATCATCTCGAAATCGCCGTGGCGCAGGAACTGGGCGCCGAGCGGATCGTAGTACGATGCCAAAAAGCCGAACAGCGTGCCGGCGGCGCAGATGGCCGTCGCCAGCATTACGTACTTGAAGTAACGCCGAAAGATCTGCGGATAGCCCCAGAAAAGGTAGAGCACTAGCCCCCAGAGGTCGGTGCGGCTCTTGTTGTAGATGACGAGGTAGCAGCGTGCGACGAGGTCGTTCAAGTACTGCACCGTCGCGTCGCCGCTGACGAACGTCTGCGCCTGGTTCAGGTCCGACGCGGCGCTGCGATAGAGCCGGCCGAACTCGACGGCTTGCCCGTCGTCCAGCGACGACAGACCGCTGCCCTCGACGCGTTGAAGGATCGCTTCAAGCTCGCGCCAGGTCGGACGACGCTTCTGAATGAATGTGGCAAGGTCCATTGTGGATAAATCCGAAATCGGAAGCTCGACACACGTACCTCGTTACCGGGCTCTGGAGACGGCTGACAAAGTCGTCCCCAGTGTTCGCGAGGCTCGAAGTTACACTGGCGCAGCTGTGGGGCGCTTGGGGTGCTATCGTGAAGGAAGCCCTCTTGTGCACTCTAGACCACCCAAACTGACCATGTTAATCGACACACAACCACCGCTGTCCGAATTCGACCGCCAGGTCTTCGACCTCGTCGTTCCCGTCCACCATTATTTGCGCCAGGTCGCCACCCGCATCGACTTCGAGCGCTTTCGACCACGGCTGGTTCAAGCGTACTGTGCGAACATGGGCCGACCCGCCATTGATCCGGTACGCATGCTCAAGATCCTGTTCTTGCGCTTCCATTACAAGTTGCCCTCCGACCGGTTGGTCATGGAACGTGCCCAGACCGACATGGCCTTCCGCTGGTTTCTCAACTTGCCCTTGCAGGACAAGGTGCCCCATCACACCGATGGCACCCACTTTCGCTGCCGCATCGGCGCCGAGGGCTTCGCCCAAGTGTTTCAGGAACTCGTCACGCAGGCACGTGAAGCGGGCTTGGTGAAGGACCGCCTGCGGCTCAAGGACGCCACGCACCTGTTCGCCAACGTGGCCGACGTGCAACCGCTGCAGTTGGCGGCTCAGGTACGCGAACGCTTGCTGCAGGCGGCCGCCCCGTTCTTCGCCGACTGGGTGAGCGAGCAGCGGGCCCAGATCGAGACGTTGCGGCAAACGACGGCGGAATTTCCTGACGACGAACGCTTGGCGGCGCGGGTCGAACACCTGCGCGGCATGTCGGCGCAATTGCAGGAGCGTGCCGCACAACTGCCGCCGGCGTCGGCGTCCGAGCGGCCGCGTCAGCGCTTGCGGCTCGCCCTGGATCAGCTGTCTCCCCGAGGGGGTTGTGTATCCGTTGCCTGATCCCCGACGTTTAAATCCTACGCGCTTGGTGGATACACAACGCTTTCAGCGTAGAAAAACGTGGGTGGCGTCCTTCCCCAGGGTAGCCCGCTGCGCGGTCAACCCTGGGCTATGTCACCGATGCCCTTTCAGGGCACCAAGGCGGGTTTTACTCTCGTACCCCGTACCCGAGCTCCAGAGCTTGCGTACGAGAGGGATCCGCTTGGGAACGAGAGGGACGTGCGTGAAGGAGCGGCGCCTGGACCTTTGGTCATTTGGGCCTTGGGCATTGATTAGACATTCGTCATTCGTCCTTCGACATTCCACCAGGGAATGCCTTCGTCCTGCCGCATTTCATCCTACAATCTCCTCATGTTTGTCACTCACCTTGAAAGCGCGCTGGACGGCACTCGGTTCGAGGCCGGTCAGGTCCATTCGATTCACCAGGGCCGCCCCTTGTGGGTGCGCTACGATTTGGGCGCCATCCGTGCCGCCCTGCGACCGGCGGACCTGGCGGGGCGCCTGCCGTCGCTGTGGCGTTACCGCGAGCTGCTGCCGCTGCCGGTAGGCGCCGAGCCGGTAACGCTGGGCGAGGGCATGTCCCCGTTGTTGCCGTGCCCGCGCCTGGGTCGCGAGATGGGGTTGGAGCGGCTCTGGATCAAGGACGAATCGCAACTGCCGACCGGCAGCTTCAAGAGCCGGGGCATGACGACCGCCGTCAGTCTGGCGAAGCACTTCGGCCTGCGCCGGCTGGCGATCCCCACTGCGGGCAACGCCGGCGGCGCCCTGGCGGCCTACGGCGCGCGCGCCGGCCTGGAAGTCTTCGTCTTCATGCCCGACGACACGCCCATCATCAACCAGATCGAGGCCCACCTGGCGGGCGCGAAGGTCTTCCTCGTCAATGGCCTCATCACCGACTGCGGCCGGCTGGTGCGCGAAGGCGCTGCACGCATGGGCTGGTTCGACATGTCCACGCTGAAGGAGCCGTACCGTCTGGAAGGCAAGAAGACGATGGGCCTGGAGCTGGCGGAGCAGCTTGGCTGGACCGTGCCCGACGTGGTCCTCTACCCCACCGGCGGCGGCACTGGCCTGATCGGCATGTGGAAGGCCTTTGCCGAGCTGCGTGCCATTGGCTGGCTGGTTGACCCCAAGCTGCCGCGCCTGGTCAGTTGCCAGAGCGACGGCTGCGCGCCCATCGTTCGCGCCTTCGAGGCGGGGGAACGCTTCGCCGAACCGTTTGCCATTGCCCACACGATCGCGAGCGGCCTGCGCGTGCCCGCTGCCGTGGGCGATTTCATGATGCTCGACGCCATCCAGGCCAGCGGCGGCTGCGCGATCGCGGGACGCGAGGAACGCATTGGCCACTGGATGCGCCGAGCCTTCAGCCTGGAAGGGATCGGCGTCTGTCCCGAAGCCGCGGTCTGCTTCGATTGCCTGGAGCGATTGATTCAGGACGGCAAGGTCAGGCGCGACGAGGAAATCGTGGTCTTCAACACCGGAGCGGTGCAGAAGTACCCGGAGGCAGTGACGCTGGAGTTGCCGAGGATCGACAAGGATCAGCCCGTGGAAGCGCAACTCGCTCACTTCCTCGGATCGTAAAACCGCTCGCTATCGGCGGGGCCTGGCCACGGCCGCGAGCCAGGCACGGAAAAGCAGCAGCGGCCGCAGAGATCCGGGTCAATCTCGCCCCAGGGGCAGGCCAATGAAATCCAAAATGATTATCGGCATCCCGGTCTACGACGATTGCGACTTGCTCGACGTGACTGGACCTTACGAAATGCTGGCGTGGGGCGGGCTCCAGGTGGAACTGGTCACTCAGAATCCCGGACGGATCAAATCCGGGAAAGGCTTCACGTTCGAGGCGACCACCGGCTTTGCACAAGCGGCCAACTACGATGCGCTTTGGGTCCCCGGCGGGGAGCCCAACGCCATCGCCCGGTTGATGGGCGACCCTTCTCGGGCCTATCTCGATTTTCTGATTCAAAAAGCGGAAGGGGCGACTTACGTGTGTTCGGTCTGCGACGGCGCATTGCTGCTCGCGGCCGCCGGCCTGCTCGACGGCTACGAGGCGACGACGCACTGGGCCTTTCTGCGCTGCCTGACCGATCGTTTTCCGAAGGTGAAAGTGGTCGAGGGACATCCGCGCTTTCACCTCGACCGCAATCGACTGACCGGCGGCGGCGTCTCCTCGGGGTTGGATGAAGCTCTCAAGCTGATCGAGCTTCTGCAGGGGACGGAAGCCGCCCAGGAGGCGCAGCGGATGACGCAATACTATCCCTGTCCGCCGGTCATGAGCGCCCTACCGCCTGCCGGTCCTTGCGCCGTTCCACCGGTGACGATACCGCCGCCACGCGACTCGTAGCGCTGCGGCTAAGTACCGCCCCGCACAAAAAGGGGTCTGAATTCGTGGGGCAGGTTTGTAACCTGCCATCCGTCATACCATAAGGCAGGTTGCAAACCTGCCCCAC
>JAIEMG010000311.1 GCA_019752375.1 Gemmataceae bacterium
TACAAGAATATAGGCCTGTAGGGCCGGCTGTGCCGGCCGCAACCTCCGTGAACAGTACGGTTGCGGCCGGCATAGCCGGCCCTACAAAAACTTAGGCCTGTAGGGCCGGCTGTGCCGGCCGCACCCTCCGCGAAATCAGGGTTTTCTACAGAACGTGCCTGACCCCTTTTCGGATAGACTCTGTGAGAGGCGTGGCTGTCCATCGCGTAAGCCCACGGGCCGAAACCCGTGGGCTTTAACATTTCACCACTTCTTCTTCGCCGCTGTCAGCATGGCGGCGGCTTCTTTGCGTGTGGTTTCGCCGCGCGCCTCGCCGCGCATCATGCTCGCCAACTCCTCCAGCCGCTCCGTATCCTCGAGAAGCTCGATTGTCGTGACCGTGCGCTTGCCTTGCCGGCGCTTGCGGATGGTCCACTGGTGTCGGGCATAGCTTGCAACCTGCGGCAAGTGCGTGACGCAGATCACCTGGTGGGTTTTTCCGAGGGCCGCGAGCTTCTGGCCGAGCACGTCGCCCAACCGGCCGCCGACGTTGGCGTCGATCTCGTCGAAGATCAGCGTGCCGACCTGGTCGTGCGCTGCGAGCACAGTCTTGAGAGCAAGCATGGTGCGCGAGAGCTCGCCGCCGGACGCGACCTTGCGCAAGGGCCGCGCCGGCTCTCCGGGATTGGCTGCGAGCATTAGCTCCAGCTGATCAATGCCGTCCGCAGGGACTGGTGCGCTTGTGATGTCATCGCCCAGCGGCACGCTCTCCAGAACGGCATCAAGCCGGGCTTCCGCCATGCCGAGGTCGGCCAGCTGGCGATGCGCTTCCGCCGCCAGTCCCTTTGCCGCACGCTGGCGTTGCTGGCTAAGCGCCTCGGCCGCCCGTCGCAACTCTCCGAAAGCCTTGGCAAGCTCCTGTGTCACAGCTTCCAGATCGCTTTCTTCATGTTCCAGACGGGCCTCTTGTTGTTGCAAGCCTCCGTGATAGTCAATGAGGTCGTCGATGGTCCGACCGTACTTCGCTTCGAGCCGGCGCAATCCTTGCAAGCGATCCTCAATGCGTTCCAGGCGCTCCGGATCCGCTTCGAAATGCTGCACGAGCAGGCGGAACATATCTGCCAGGTCGCGCACCTCGGCACTCAAACCGTGCAACCGTTCGGTGGCCTGACTCAACCCCGCGTCGATTTCGCTGTACGCTTGCCCTTCGCGAAACAGCTTGCCAAGTTGTTCGACCACCGAGCCTTCGTCGTCGTGGAGCCGGCCACACGCCCGGACGGCAAACTCCTGGACGGATTGCGCGTGCACCAGCCGCTCGCGCTCCCGCGCCAGCTCGCTGACCTCGCCGCGTCGCAGTCCCGCGGCAGATAGTTCCTCGCGTTCGAAGCGAAGCAAGGCCAGGTCACGCTGGCGCTGTTCGCGCCGAGCAGTGAGCTCGCCATGGCGATGCCGCAACTGGCGAACTTGATCGGCGAGCTTCGTGTACTTCTGTCGCGCGGGTTCCAGGTCGGCGAACGCGTCGAGAAGCCGCAGCTGGTACACCGGCTCCAGCAATGATAGGCTCTCGCGCTGGCCATGGACGTCCACGAGATGTGCGCCCAGCTGACGGAGAGTGGTGACCGCCACGGGCTGCTCGTTGACGTAGGCGGAGCTGCGACCTGCCTTGTTGAGTCGGCGCGTGAGGATCACCTCCCCGTCTTCAGGCGCCATGCCGAGGATTTGCGTCAATTCCGGCGGGGGCTGGGCCAATTCGAAGCGGCCGATGATGCGGAGCTCCTCGCTGCCAGAGCGGATCAGGTCGGCGGAGCCGCGCCCGCCTAGCAGCAGGCCCAGTGCTTCAAGCAGCAGCGTCTTGCCGGCCCCCGTCTCGCCGGACCAGGCACAAAAGCCGGGCTGTAGCTCCACGCGCACATCCTCGATCAAGGCCAGGTTTTGGACGGCTAGTTCTCGAAGCATGGTCAATTCCGATTTCGCGTGCAAGTCCGGGGCGGAATATCCTTTGCAATCGTTTCCGCGGACGGTAGCTTTCCTAACTTATCGGGGCTGCGAGTCTACCAGAATTCATATCGCTTTCGTGAAGTCGGGGGAACCCATGGTCCAGGACGAACGAGTGCAGATGCAGATCGAGCAACTCAAGTCGGCGAACGCCGAGGTGCGTGCCAGCGCCGCCGGCACCCTGCGCGACATGGGTCCGGCTGCACAGGCTGCGGTTCCGGCCCTGGTCGCCGCCCTCAAGGATCCCGACGAGATCGTCCGTGAGTGGGTGGCATATGCCATCGGCGCGATCGGTCCTGGCGCAGTCGCCGCGGTCCCGGCGCTGATCGAAGCCCTGCGCGACATCGACGTGAATGTGCGACAGTGGGCCGCCAGTGCTCTGGGGCGCATTGGGCCGGCCGCCCACACCGCGGTGCCCGCACTTGTCGACGCCTTGCACAGCGCGAGCGACACGATTCGTTCCACCGCCGCCAACGCCCTCGGGGAGATCGGGCCGGCCGCGCACATGGCCGTGCCCGCGTTGATGGGGAAATTGGAGGACCAGGACGGCGTGGTCCGGGCCAATTCCGCGTTCGCGCTGGGCGAGATGGGACCGCCGGCCGAGGCGTCGGTGCCGTCGCTGATCCGAGCGCTCAAGGACAATGATCGCAACGTGCGCATCATCGCCACTTCGGCGCTGGGTAAGATCGGGCCGGCCGCCATCGCCGCGGTGCCTGCCTTGGCCGAGGCACTCAAGAACGACAGCGAGAATGTGCGTCTGCGCGTGTACGCCGCCGGCTCGCTCGGCAAGATCGGCCCCAAGGCCAATGCCGTTGTTCCCGCGTTGTGCGAAGGCCTCAAGGACAAGGACCAGGCGGTGCGAGCCCTGGCGGCGCGTAGCCTGGGCAAGATGGGAACTGAGGCCCGCGCGGCGGTGCCGGGGCTGACCAAGGTCCTGGAAGACTCCGACCGGGACGTACGTCTCCTGGCAGCCAGCGCCTTGCTGAAGGTCGATCCCGGCGTGGAGGCGGCGATCCACACCTTGGTAGACGGGCTCAAGGAAAAAGACGAAGGCGTGCGCATCCTGGCAGCGGGAGCGCTGACGGAAATCGGTCCAGACGGTAAAGCAGCCGTCCCGGCCCTGACGGAGGCGCTCAAGGACACCGATTCTCAAGTGCGCCTGAACGTGGCGCAGGCCCTCGGACAGATCGGTTCGGCCGCTGAAGCAGCAATCCCCGGCCTGACCGAGGCGAGCCAGGACAGTGACGCCGAAGTGCGTGCAGTGGCGTCGCGGGCGCTCGAACGCATTCGCGGCCACATCTGAAGGACCAGCAGCAGCGAATTGACCCCTTGCACTTCCGCTAGTACAGTACACGCATGAAGCGTGGTGTGCCTGTGTCGCCCGGAGTGGCTGTTGCTCCCGCCTACTGTGTGGACGAAGTGCTGGCTCGGCGCGAGCCCTCGACCCTGGATATCGCGGCGGTCAGTAGTGAGATCACCCGGTTCGACAGCGCTTGCGCCGCGGCCTCTCAGGAACTCGAGGTGATCGCCCAGCGAGTGACCAAGCAAGTCGGCGCCCAGGAAGCCGCCATATTTCAAGCCCATCGTCTCCTCCTGCGCGACCCAGCCTTGGTGGGCCGCGTGAAGACCGCCATCCTGAATCGCCACATCGACGCTCGCAGCGCCCTGCACGAGTTGCTGGACGAGTACAGCGTCCTGTTCGGTAAGATCGTCGACGAATATCTGAAGGAGCGCATGGCCGACATTCGCGATGTGGTCGGCCGGCTGATGGCGCACCTGTCGATGGAAGAAAATCCGCAACCGCTCAACATCGAGGAGCCGGTCATTATCGTGGCGCCGGAAGTACTGCCGTCGCAAGCGCTCATGTTCGAACGCATGAAGGTCGCAGGCATCATCACGGAGTCCGGCGGCAGCACCGGCCACGCCGCGATTTTGGCCCGTTCGCTGGGCATCCCTGCCGTCTCCGGGCTGCGCGGCATCCTGCGCGAAGTCCATACGGGCGACCTGATCGCCCTGGATGGCCGCGAAGGGCACGTTTATCTGAATCCGGGCCCCGAAGTGGAGTCGGCGTATCGCAAGCTTCAGCGCGAGTATGTCGTGCTCCGCGACCGACTTATCGAGAACCGCGACCACGAGGCACTCAGTGCGGACGGCGTGCGGGCGGAATTGCTCGCCAACGTCAACGGCCCCGCGGAGGCCGCGATGGCCGTTCGTGCCGGCGCCAGCGGCGTGGGACTGTACCGAACGGAATATCTGTTCCTTACCCATCCCAATGTCCCCGATGAGGAAGAACAGCTGGCGGCGTACCGTGAAGTCATCGAAGCCGCGCCTAATCGCCGCGTGACGATCCGCACCCTTGACCTGGGTGGCGACAAGCAGGTTCCTTACCTCGGCAACCATCGCGAGGCCAATCCCTTCATGGGCTGGCGCAGCATTCGTCTCAGCTCGGCGCATCCGGAGTTTTTCCAGACCCAGCTGCGGGCGATCCTCCGCGCCGGGCAACATGGCGCGGTGAGCCTGCTGTTCCCGATGATCAGCACGCTTGAGGAGGTACTCCGGCTCAAACGCACGGTGGAACGAACGCGCCTCATGCTCCAGCGTCAGGGAGTGCCTTTTGGCGAACACATTCCGATCGGCGTCATGATCGAAGTGCCCGCGGCAGCGCTGTGCATCAATGCGCTGCTGGATGAAGTGGATTTTGTCAGCATTGGCTCCAACGACCTGATCCAGTACGTCATGGCGGCCGATCGCGACAATCCCAAGGTGGCGCACCTGTGCGAACCATTCAGTCCGGCGGTCATTCAACTGTTGAACCAGGTCATCAAGGCCTGCACCGAGCGTGAAAAGCCCGTGACGCTGTGCGGCGAGATGGCGGGCCGCCCGCGGTGCTTTCTGCCGCTGTTTGGCATGGGCCTGCGCCGCCTGAGCATGAGCCCGGCCTTCGTGCCCTCGATCAAGGACGTGTTGCGTTGCACCTCCCAAGAAGCTGCCCGCGAGATTGCCGAACGCGTGCTGACCATGACTGCGTCGGGAGCGATCCGCGGCTACCTGACGCGTCGTATACGGCAGATTTGTCCCAACGCAAGCCTTCTGGACGTACGTACTTAAGGGACGGGCCACGCTGCCGAAGCCGTGTCTCGGCGTCGTCGGTCTTCCCGTATCCCGGCATTGCGGCATTTGCCCTGTCTTGCTAGCATAGCCCGCGCTACTCAATCGCTGCCGCCGCCATTGAATCCACGGAGGGATCGCCGTGCGGGTTGCGCTTCTCGGTGCCAATGCCCAAAAACACGATGCCATCGGCAATCAGATCGCCGAGAAGCTCGCCTTCTTTCTCGATCGCGGCACCGACGTACGCGTGTTTCTCTCCTCTCTGCATCAACTCCATCCAGACGTCCACGGCCACGCCGAATGCATCGATGTCGCACCAGGGGGAGCGGGTTGGCAGTTCCTCGCCAGCGCGGACTTGGTCCTTATCGACTACAGTCAGGATTATCCCCTTCTGGCGTTGCTGCCACTCCTGGCCGGCGGCAAACCACGGGTGATCGTGGACTATCACGGCGTGACACCCAGCCACCTTGGTACACGCCCCCAGCGGGAAGGCCTGGACAACGGCGCGCGTCGTCGGGCTCTGGTCTGGTGCGCGGATGCGGCCCTTGTTCACAGCCGGGCGGCCCAGCGCGAATTGCGCGATGCCACGGGTTTCGCTCGACTCTTCCATCTCGGCCATCCGGTGGACACCCATCGCTTCACCCGCGATACCGAATCGCACTCGCTCCGCAACGACCTAAAGCTTCCAGACGCCACCCTATTGCTGTTTGTGGGTCGGCTCGCTCCCAACAAGCGCGTTCCAATCCTGATCGAGGCGCTTGCACTGCTACGAGAACGGAGTCCCGCGGTACACGCGGTGGTCATCGGAGATGATCGGGGAGTCTATGGTGACGAGACTCTCCAGTGCCGCCGCCGCGCCGAGGAACTGGGTGTCGCGGATCGGCTGCACATCCTCGGCCAGGTCGGCACGGAACGTCTGTACGATGCGTATCGTTCGGCCGACGTATTCGTCATGCCATCGTTGCACGAGGGATTCTGCGTCCCCGTGTTGGAGGCAATGGCCTCTGGGCTGCCGGTCATTGCCGCGCGGGCGGCGGCACTGCCGGAAACAATAGGCGACGCCGGATTGACCTTCGCGCCAGAAGATGCCACGGACCTGGCCCGGCAGGTCGACCGCGTCCTCGATTCGCGCCGTCGGGAGCCCGAGCCGATCGAATGTCCGCTTCGTGTCGCCATCGTGGCAGGCCGATATGGCGTCGATTTCGTGGGGGGCGCGGAAACTTCATTGCGCACGATCGGTGAGGCGCTGCACCAAGCGGGGCACCAGGTCGAAGTCTTCACGACTTGCCTCGCGGACGAAGACGCGCTCGCGGTTCAAGCAACCGAAGGCACTGGCGAGCAGAATGGGATCCCGGTCCACCGTTTTGGTGTTGATCCGATTGACCGCGAAAAGTACCTGAAGGCTCGAGAGGCTGTCGAGGACGCCAATGGCCTGGTTTCGCCAGCGATCGAGAACGATTTCCTTGAGCATTCAGTGCGTTCGTCTCATCTCCTGGCCGCCCTGGACACGTGGATCGACTCGTTCGATGCCGTCATCGTGGGGCCGTATCTGCTCGGCTTCACTGCAGACGTAGCACGCAGGTTTGCCGCCAAGGTCTTGTTGTTGCCGTGCTTCCACGACGAACCGGCGGCTCGATTGAATGGACTGCGCGAGGCCTATGAGCAGGTGGGCGGCATCCTCTACCACAGCCGCGAGGAGCAGGAATTCGCCCAAAGCACCCTGGGACTGAACCATCCCGGTGCCACACTTTGCGGCACCGTCGTGGATCAAGAGGCCGGTGATGCGGCACGGGGGCGTGAGCGCGTCGGCGCTCGACGTTACGTCCTCTACTGCGGCCGTTTCGCTCCGCGGAAAAACGTGCCGAAGCTACTCGACTACGCCCGGCGCTATGCAGCGGAACATCCCGACCGATTCCGGTTTGCCTTCGTCGGCCAGGGTTGCGTGCCATTGCCGCGCGAGAACTGGCTGCGCGACCTCGGTTTCGTCGATGCACGGACGAGACGCGACGTGGTCGCCGGCGCTGCGGCCGTCTTACAACTCTCTGAACGCGAGTCGTTGTCCTTGGCGGTGCTGGAAGCTGGCGCGCAAGCGGTGCCGGTGCTCGTGAACGCCCAATGCGATGTGCTGGCAGGTTATGTCCGGCGGTCAAATAGCGGTCAGGCCGTGGATGAATATGAATCATTCGCCGGGGCACTTGACGACCTCTGGCAACGGCCCGAACACTGGCGTGGGCTGGGCACGAACGGCCAGCGGCACGTGCGGGCCGAGTACGGTTGCAGGCAGACTTTCACCGCGCGACTGGTGACCGCAATCGAGGAGACGAGGCAACCGCTGGCGGAGCGCATGATTCGACGGGGCCGGGGCCGTGCGGAACGATTCGCGCGATGCGAATGGCGAAAGCAATTTGGCGCCTTCATCGAAGAGTGGCTCGATACGCCGGGACGGCAGTGGGTGGAAAGCGTCCTGGTTCAGCCACGCGGCGCAAACCGGACAGTGCCCTGCGGTCTGGACACGGTGTTGCTGCCCGTGCGGGTTCAGAACCACGGCTCGCACGCACTGACCGGCGAGGGGCCGACGCGAGTTGTCCTCCGTGCCAGAATCGAGAACATGGCCGCACAGGCGTACGGTAGTCGAGAGACCGTCACGCCGTTGCCGGACCTATTGATGCCGAAACAAGAGCTGTTCCTGTCCGTGCTCCTGCCGGTCCCGGCGGAAGCCGGTGACTATCAGGTCGTGCTGCGGGCCGAGCGTCCCGACGCATCGCCCGAGTTGCCGCAGTTCGCGGCGGTCCTCTCGCCGGAAGCCAAGGTGACGCTGGCAGTGGTCCCTGCCGGTCCGGAAGCTCCGGCGCGCTTTGATTCGGCGGTGCAAACGGCGCTCGTTGAGGCCGAGAGAATGCAGCGATTGCCGGACGATTACACCGATGTCACGCTCGGTCGATTCGCGGCCTGGAAACACTGGATCAAACAGAAGCTATTGAACAACTTCAAGCGAGCCTATGTCGACGTGCTCTCGCGTCAGCAGTCGGCGTTCAATCGACAGATGCTGACAGCCGTCCATGAACTGGCGGAAGGGCATGCGGTGCTCGCCCATGCCCTGGAACGTGGCGGGAAGTTGGAATCGTCCGCGATTATTGAAGCACTGCGCAAACAACTGGCGGCGAGCGAGCGACGCATCGTTGTTCTGGAAGAACGTCTCGCCCGGCAGGAAGCCCAAGAACCTCAGGAGGAGGTGCCATCATGAAGTGTCTGGTAACTGGAGCGGCGGGATTCATCGGCTCGCACCTGTGCGAACGGCTTTTGCAGGCGGGCCACAACGTCATCGGCGTGGATGCGATGGTGCCGTATTATCCTGCTCCCATCAAGGAAGCCAACCTGGCGTCGGCGCGCAGCCATCGCTGGTTCACCTTCGAGAAGCTGGACCTTCGCCATGACCCGCTGACGTCCGTGCTGCAGGACGTGGAAGTCGTCTTTCACCTGGCCGCCATGCCGGGACTGGCCAAGAGCTGGACCGAATTCGACCTTTACGAGAGCTGCAACGTGACCGGCACCCAGCGGCTTCTGGAAGCCGTACGCCGACTGCCGAAGTTGCAGCGCTTCCTTTATGCGTCCACGTCTTCCGTCTACGGCCGCTATGGCTCCGGAGACGAGACGTTGCCGTTGCGCCCCATTTCACCGTACGGCGTGACCAAGCTGGCGGCGGAAAACCTCTGCCGAGCTTTTGCCGAGGAACAGGGCGTGCCGCTGGTGGTGCTGCGCTATTTCTCGGTCTACGGACCGCGCCAGCGTCCCGACATGGGTTACCATCGTTTCGTCCGCGCCTTGCTCACGGGCGAATCGGTCACGGTCTACGGCGACGGTTTGCAGGTGCGTGGCAATACTTACGTGACCGACTGCGTGGACGCAACCGTGGCGGCCGTTCAGGCGTTGCCCGGCGAGGTCTACAATGTCGGCGGCGGCGAGGCCGTGACGGTCTGGGAGGTGCTGCGCAAGCTGGAGGTCCTGACCGGTTGCCGTGCCGCGATCCGCGAAGAAGCCGCCCGGCCCGGCGACCAGCGCTACACCAGTGCCGACACGGCCAAGCTCTATCGGCACCTGGCCTGGAAGCCCCGCATTGGCCTGGATGAAGGACTTGCCCGCCAGGTTGCCTGGCAGCGAGGTGAAGGGCAGCGCATCGCGGCGTAAAGTGGAAACGCCAAAAGAGTCCTTGCGACCTCCATAAGCGGTTGCGTAGCCTGGATCATGCCATGTGGCTGCTGGATTGCATCCCGCTCAGAGGAGAGCGACCATGTCCAAAGTGAAACAGTCCGCGTGGACGGCAGCGGATTATGAAAGGGCTGCTCGCAAGTACGAGCGCACCCTGCCACTGGAGCATTTCATGGAATCCCTGCCCCAGTCGACACAGCGCAAGATCACTCTAGAAAGCCTGGACGTGCTCCATGCACGCCGTTCAGACGTGCAGGTCTTTAACGAGCTACTGATCCAGTATTTCTTCGAGGGCAAACTGCGTCGCGTCGTCCCCGACAACATGGTCAGGTTATGCGACCAACCGCCAAAGACGCCGGGCAGCTTTAATGTCGAACTGGAGCCGGTCCAGCCACTCCTCGTGCTGGAATATGTCTCGGTTTCCAGCATTCGCAAGGATTACAAAGAGAGCTTCGCCAAGTATGAGCGCGAGCTGAGAGTGCCCTACTGCTTGATGTACTATCCCGAGGATCGCGATTTGCAAATCTGGCGCCACGCCGGAGAGGAATATGAACGGCTACCGGTGAATCGCGAAGGTCGCCACGAGATCGCGGAACTGCAACTGGAAGTCGCGTTGCGTGGCGACTGGGTTCGTTACTGGCACCAGGGCGAATTGCTGCCATTGCCTGGCGACCTGATGAATCAGGTCGATCAGGAACGCCAGCTGCGGGTCGCGGCCGAAACGGAAGTGGCGCGGCTGCGCGCCTTGTTGGAGAAGGCCGAGGGCGGCCAATCACGACCGCGGCGGACTCGCAAAGACACGTAATCCCGGTGGTCGCGAATCACCTGAATTCAGATTTCACTAAAACGCCACCCTGGTCAAGTAGACCAGAATGCTCATGCCGAGGCCGGCGAGCAGCAGTGCCATGATGATGGCTAGCGTCCACGGCGGAGTGGGCGCGGGCTCTCGCCGACGGAGACGTCGCAGCAATAGGAACTGTTGCGCCGCGGCCATTGCGCACGTCGCCACGCCCAGTGCCACCAGAAGCGCTCCGATCCAGCTTGAAGTTCCCACGTCCTGCGACTCGTGCACCTTGGTTGCGCGGGCCAGTTCGCGCAGGAAGAGACCGAACTTCGCCACGACGAAGCCCAGCGCGATCATGGAAAGGCCGGTTCGAATCCAGGCGAGGAGCGTTCGCTCCGCTGCCATGCGGATTTGCAAATCCTGATTGCTCGATGCTGCCGGTTCGTGATCCATATCCAATCATCCAACCTTGTTTTCGTGAAGGCGTGGGCTGACCGATCATCCAGCGCGAAGGCGACGGCGGCCACCGGAAATGGCATTTCTTCGGATTTGGAAGTTAGCCGCAGGGCCCCGCGGGTGTTTATAGTAGAGCGACCGCGATTCGAGGGCCCTGCCATGACTTCCCCACGCTTCGGCACTGCTGTGCACCGGCTCTTTCAGCGGCTTGGCGTGCGTCCAACCCAGGATGCCACCGACGCCGGCCTGATTGCACAGTTCGCCGCCGACCGGAGCGAAGACGCCTTTGCCGCCATCGTCCGGCGGCATGGACCAATGGTGCTGGGAGTTTGTCAGCGCATCTTGCGCAACTCCGCCGACGCGGACGACGCGCTCCAGGCGACGTTCCTGGTGTTGGCCCGCAAGGCCACGACGCTCGATGGCCGCCGGCCACTGGCCAGCTGGCTCTATACCGTGGCGCGAAACCTGGCTCTCAAGCACCGCAGCACGACGGTCCGACGCCGTGTCCACGAGGAAAGGGCGAGCGCCATGCGGAACACGCAGCGGAACGACGGCACGCGATCGGCCGACGTCCGCGAACTGCTCGACGTGGAACTGGGCCAGTTGCCGGAAAAGTATAAGGCGCCCTTGATCCTGTGCCACTTGCAAGGCATGACGCACGGGGAGGCAGCGCACGTACTTGGCTGGCCGGCCGGCTCGATGGCCAAGCGTATGGCGCGCGGACAAGAACTGCTTCGCGAACGACTGGCCGCTCGCGGCGCTTCGCTCTCCGCGGCCGCCTTGGCCGCGTGCCTGACGGAGAACGCCTCTGCCGCCGTCAGCCCGACGGTTGTCGCCCACATGAGCCGCGCGGCCGTGCTCTACGCGACGGGACAGGCCACGACAGGGCTGGTGTCGACTCAGGTAACTGCTCTCGCGGCAGGTGCCATGCCCGCAGTGGTCCTGACTCGCTGGAAGGTGGCCATCATTTTGCTGCTTGGGATCGGTGCCCTCAGCGCGGGAGCCATCGTCTTTCACGAAGGCGCCGCGAAGCCCGAGGCCATCATCGCGCCAGTCCCGGTGGTTCAAGCGACGCCGGCGCCATCCGCGGAGGACCCGCGCGACCAGGAATTACGGCGAAAACTGGCTCGGAACGTGGCCTTGGACCACGGAATCGATCCCAACACGCCATTCCATGATGTCCTGGAGTTCCTCGCGGATCGCGGCGACCTGAAGATTCAAATCGACGACGACGCCTTTGCAGCGGCCGGCGTGGATGCGGTGCAGAAAAGACCGGTGAGCTTGCCCCGCGTCACGCTCCCCATGGAGACCATCCTGCGACTGCTGCTGCGCCAGATCGAACCACTCGATGGGCGCGTCGCCGGATATCGGTTCGAGAAGGGCGCTCTGGTCATCACTCCGGTCCTGCTCGAAATCCGCGCCAACGAGCGATTTCCGCGCGGATTCGCTGCCCGCCTCTTCGCGCCGGTGCGCTGCGAAAAGGAACCATACGGTATGTCACTGGCGGAAGCCCTGAACCATTACGGCAAGCTCTTCGGGCAGAAACTGGTCCTGGACCATAAGGCCTTCGCCGACCTGGGCGAGCCGGATGCGGCCAGGATCCCCCTGGCAGGCCGCGGCCGCGAGCTGCCGGAGGCACCGTGCCTCGTGGACGTCCTGGACGTCATCGTCTGGCAAGTGGATGGCGACGCCTGGAAGAGTTATTTTCACGTTCGTGATGGATTGATCGAAATCACGGCTGCCCGGTCCGAGTCGGAGCAGGCCAAGTTGCTGGCAGCGCACCAGGAGGGGGTGCGCGAATACCTGGCCCTTTGGAAGGGCACTCCTCGGCTCGACGAGGGCCTACGCGGACGCGTTACGCTGGAGAGAGGTATCGAGGCGAAGACGACGCTCGGAGATGCACTGGATTACCTCGCCTACAAGCAAGGGTTGAACATACTCATCGACGAAATCAGCTTTGAAGCGACGGGGCTGGAAAAGGTTCGGGACCAGTTCGTCGAGCTCGGCCGACAGTACGACGTGCCCTTGGACACGGTGCTGCGCAAAATTCTCGAACAAGTTGCCAACGACCAATGCACCGCATGCGTTGTGCAACGCGAAGGCTACATCGAGGTCGTCCCCGAACACAACGACCTTCGCAAAGCCAAGCCGCTCAGCGCCCGGCAGCTGGACATGTTCTGGGAGGATCTGGCGGGACAAAGCATGCCGCACGTCCGCCGGGCGACTCAGACGCTCATCCAGGCATGGCGCGAATCCGTGCCGTACTTGAAGGAACACGTCAAGCCGGTCCCTCCACGCGACCCGACCTCGGTCGCCCGGATCCGCAAGCTGTTGGCGGACCTGGATAGCAACCAGTTCGCCGCGCGCCAGACCGCGACCGAGGAACTCGAAAACCTGGGCGATGAGGCGATTCCATACCTGCGCGAGCGGCTAGCGGAAAAGCCGCCGCTGGAGGTGCAAAAACGCGTCGTGCAGATCCTGGGAAAGATGACGGACTCGCCGCGGCCGGAGTGGGTCCGGACGATCCGTACCGTGCGCGTCCTGGAAGCCATCAACACGCCGGACGCCCGGCAGGTACTGGGCAAAATCGCAGCCGGCGAACCGACCGCGCCACCCACACAGGCGGCACGCGAAGCGCTCGAACGGCTCGCCCGGTGACCGTACACGAGTGGGAAATTTGATCCCAATGTCGAATGCCATTAACTTAGGCAGGCGCCAGGCGAGCGGGGCGTGTGAACGCCCCGGTTGAGCGACCAAAAC
>JAIEMG010000036.1 GCA_019752375.1 Gemmataceae bacterium
CGTCGTGGGCCTCGCGAGTACGCTCGACCCACCCTACGCGATGGCGATTCGAGAAAGCCCTGCAGCAGGGTGTGCTACGTTTCCATCCAGCGAATCCAGTGTTCCACGTCCGCCAGGTCCGCGCGTGCAGTTTTTCAGCAGTCTCCCCGAGCACGGGGGGCGAGGGGAGTCCGCTTGATCGCTTTATCCGCGCAGTCCTCAGTAGCCGCGCAAGGAGTGGGGCACGTTTTTAACGTGCCGGGTCGTTGGACGATGCCAGGGCCCGGCACGTTAAAAACGTGCCCCACGGGGATTGATTGCCGTGGCGCTTAGAAAACGCCGGCGCCGAAGTCGCCGGTCTTTTTTTCTTCCTTGCGGCCGCTGCCCACGCCGGTCGTCGTCTCGGTGGTGGGATTGTGGGTGCCGCGCTGGGTGTGGGCGCCGTGGGTGCGATAGGTGGTGCCGCGGTTGCCGGTGCCCAGCTCGCTGACCACCTGGGTCAGGCTGGCGGCGCCTTCCTCGTACTCGCCGTCGAGGTCGTCGTAGGTGCAGACGTAGCCGGGTTGCTTGGAGCGTTCGCGTTCTTCCTGGTAGGCCCGGATCACCGCGCCCTGAATGACCTCGCGGCAACCGCTGTTGATCGGGTGCGCGATGTCGGCGTGCAGCTTGGCGCGGCCGTCGGCGTCGCGGATGGCCCGGTCCTCGTCCAGCTTGCCGCCGCACTGGTTGCAATGGCGGGCACGCAGGTGGTTCTTGCAGCCGCACTGCTGACAACGATCGGTCAGCTTGCGGCTCGGCATCGCGACGAACGAACCCTTCGTTCCCTCAATGATCTTGAGGTCCCGGATGACAAAGGCGTCGTCGAAGGTGACCGAGCAGAATGCCTGCAAGCGCTCGTTGTTGTCCTGGACGAGCTTGATGCGGACTTCGGTGATCTCCACAGTTGTTCTCCTTTTTTCTGTGGCCCACTCGCTCGTGCGAAAAGGGGTCGGGCACCGTTGCCGGAACGGCCCGTTGGGTGCTTCGCACAACGGTACCCGACCCCTTTTCGCACGAGCTCAATCGCAACTTCGCACAAGGAACAGTCGCACCCCACTTCCCGTGGAGGCCAATCGCTCCCTCTCCTGCTTGCCCGTGGAACTTCGAAACCGGCGCGCCAACCTCAGGGCGTCGCGCCGATCGCGGCAGACGGCAAACAGCGCCGTGCCACTCCCGCTCATCGCCTGTCCTGTCGGCCGCAGGGCCCGCAACCGGGCGTGCAGTGCCGCGACCTCCGGACACAGCTTCTCGGCCGGCGGCTGCAAGCGGTTGTGCAGCCGAAGACCGACTTCCTTCCAGTCGCCCCGTGCCACGGCCCGGCGAATCTCCTCGCCGCTTTCCGGGGCGCTTGGCACCGTGGCATGGCGATACACGTCCGCCGTGCTCAGGCCCGCGTCGGGGCAGACCAGCAACAAGTGCAAGGGCCGTCCCATCGGCCAGGCCGTCACGATCTCGCCGCGGCCGGTGCACCAGGCGGCAGGGGTGGCGAAGAAGAACGCCACGTCGCTGCCAAGCTCGGCGCCCAGGGCCGCCAGTTCCCGCCGCGACAGCCCCAGCTGCCAGAGCCGATTCAATCCGTCCAGCGCCGCCGCCGCGTCGCTGGATCCGCCCGCCAAGCCAGCCGCCTGCGGGATGCGTTTGTTCAGACCGATGCGAGCGCCTCGTTGACTGCCGGTGCGTTTCCGCAACAGCTCGGCGGCGCGATGCACCAGGTTCTCCGGCCCGGCGCTCAGGGCCGGATCGTCGCAGGTCAGCGCGATGCGCCCGGAGGGCTCGTCGCGCAGCTCCAGCGTGTCGTACAGGCTGACGGCGACCATGAGCGTGGCCAGCTCGTGGTAGCCGTCGGTCCGTTTTCCGTGCAGCTCGAGAAAAAGGTTCACCTTGGCCGGCGCGCGGACCACCACGGCGTCGGTGGTCAGCTGGGTCAGCATGGAGGAGCGGAGACGGAGGGAGGAGAGGCCCATCCCTGGGTCAGCGAAGACGCCTCATGCATACCCGTGAAAGTCCTTTTTCTGCGGGTTCGGGCCGCTTGGCGGCAGTCGGCCCTATCACCCCAGGTGCAGTTCTCGATGTCAGCTGCGGGAGTTTACCCCGAAACCGCCAAGGGCGTCAATCGGGAGTTTTTGCTCACCGCCGCTTTTCTGCCGACGTGCCTCACTTCTCGGTTTTCCCTCTCGCCAGCCCAGCGCCCCGAGTCCCCCGGCGTTCGAGGACGCACCAGCACTTGATGGTGGGATGTGGACAAGCCCGCCTTGGTGCCCTGAAAGGGCATTGGTGACATAGCCCAGGGTTGACCGCGCAGCGGGCTACCCTGGGAGAGATCGTCACCCAAGGAACCTACCCCAGAGCCCGGTAACGAGCGTGTTTGCTTTGTGCTTTTGATTCCGTCAAGTTCGCACTCCCGTCTTCAGACTGAGATACCGATTCACCGCGTCCACCGTCAGCCGGTCCGGGACGGTGTCGAGCACCATCACGCCCTGGCGCTCCAGGCTGCGCAGCAGTTCCGCGCGTTCCGAAAGCAGGTCGCGCGCCACCAGGACGTCGTACATGTCGCCGACGGCCTCGGGCGTGCGGGCGGCCAGGTCCTGCAAGGGCACGTCGGCCACGGCCAGCGTCAACAGCAAGTGAAACTGACGTAGGAGCCGCATCGCATCGCGGTACTCGGCGGAAACGACGGTGTCGAGCAGGTCGGTGAAGATCATCGTCAGCGCCCGCTTGGGATGCTCGGCAATCAGGTACGAGAACGCCTCTCGATAGTTCACATAGCACAACTCCGGCTGCACGCTGTAAAGCGCCTGCAGAAACTGGGCGTGCTGGGCGCGGCCCTTGGCGGGTGGAATGTAGCGATGGACCGTGTGCGAGAAGACAAGCAGTCCCAGGTTGTCCTGAAACGCCTGGCTGACGTGCGTGAGCATCAGCACCGCATTGATGGCGTGGTCGAGCTTGGTCAGGGCGCCGACGCGGGCCGCCATCATCCGGCCGACGTCCAGGCAGAAGATGATGTCCTGGCTGTGCTCGCTTTCGTAGACGCTGGTGATCGGTTTGCCGCGGCGTGCGGTCGCCTTCCAGTTCACGCTGCGGAAATCGTCGTCAATGGTGTACTCGCGGAAGTGACTGAACTCCCGGCCAGCGCCGAGCAACCGCCGCGAGCGATAGCCGCCGGAGCGCACCAGCGTCGAGCGCACCAGGGCTTCGTAGCGACGCACTTCGAGCAGGTTGGGATAGACCGGCACCGTCTCGCGCGCTTCGATCGTGCGATCGACCCACGCCAGGCCCAGCGGCCCGCGACAGCGCAGATGGACGTTGCCGAACGTGAAATCGCCGCGATCGGTGGGCAGCAGCTTGTAGGGCAGTCGCACGATGCCATGCGAAGGCACGGTCCCGTGCAGGAGCGGCGGATCGATGCGAAAGGACGGCGGCGTCTCATCGCGAGCAATCAACCGCACCGTGCCCCGGCCCGTATTCTCAATGACCAGGGCCAGCTCGTTTTCCGTGCCGAGCGACAGCCGAGCCGCACGTTCCCTGCGAACACGCAGCACGGCGCCACGGCGGGTCAGTGCCGCGTCCAGGAGGAAGCAGAGCAAGAGGCCGCCCTGAATGGCCATCTGCACCCACGTCAGCGTGCGGATCGCATCGAAGCTCGGATTGAATGGTGTCGGCTCGGCACTCGTCACGAGCGAGAGCGCCTGTCCGAACAGCCACGATCCCCCTGCGGCCAGGACTGGCAGCAACCAGAGGAGCAGCGGCAAAACGAACAGCCAGACGGTGGTGCGAGTCGGTAGCATCAAGGCTTGCCCGTGATTGTGATCCAGGGTTATGTTACATGAAGGGAACACTCCCCGGCAGGAGAAAAGGGCATGCGCGACTCCATCAGAACCGCAATCAAGATCGGGCCGGAAGACCACGGTCGTCCGATGACGCTGGAGGACTTTGAATATGCAGTGGGGCAGCCAGGGCACATCTACGAACTAAGCCGCGGAGTGATCGCCGTGTCCGACGTTCCCGGACGGCCGCATGGTTTGCAGGTGTTTGTCATCCGCCGGCAGCTGACGGCCTTCGATCTATCCAATCCCGGACGCATCCATTTCATTGGCGGGACTCACGAGTGCAAGCTCCTCATCCCGGAGTTCGACTCGGAACGTCATCCCGATATCGCTGTGTACTTGACACCGTGGCCCCCCGAAAACCAGCCCTGGGCCCACTGGATCCCCGAAATCGTCATCGAAGTGGTTTCGGTTGGTTCCGAAGAACGCGATTACGTCGAGAAGCGCGAGGAGTACCTGGCGCTGAACATCAAGGAATACTGGATCCTCGATCTGGAGCGCGAAGAGATGGTCATGCTGCGCCGGTGGGGCAAGCGGATTGTCGAAAAGGTCGTTCGGCCACCGGAAACGTACAAGACGCGACTGCTGCCTGGTTTTGAACTGGTGATCGCCGACGTGTTCCGGGCCGCACAGGAATGAAAAACCTTCACCGCGGCACTTCGACCTTCTCCAGCACCGCCGTCAGCAAGTCATCCGCGGTGAAGCCTTCCACATACGCATCGGGCTGCAGTGTCACGCGATGCCGCAGCACGGGCCGGCAGACCTGCTTCACGTCGTCGGGAATGACGAAGTTGCGGCCGTTCATCAGCGCCTGCACTTTGGACGCCTGAAGCACGTGGACGGCGGCGCGGGAGCTGGCGCCCATGAGCACCTGGTCCATCTCCCGCGTGCGGCGTACGACCTGGCCGATGTAGGCGCAGACCTCCGACTTGGCCGTCACGCCCGTGAGCGCTTGTCGGGCTTGCAGGATGCGCGCTCGTCCGAGGCCGGCACCATCGGTCCCGGTCGTTTCCATGGCGCCGAAGGCAGCGGGCGTCACCATGTCGATCGGTGCGCCCAGGCCGGTGCGGCCCTGGTAGAGACGCAGGATGTGGTCCTCTTCTTCTGGCGGCGGGTAGGTCACTTCGAGCTTGAGCAGGAAGCGGTCGAGCTGCGCTTCGGGCAGCCGGTAGGTGCCTTCGTACTCGATCGGGTTCTGCGTCGCCACCACGGTGAAGAGGTCGGACAGCGGATGACTGATGCCGTCGATCGTGACCGTCTTCTCTTCCATCACTTCCAGGAGCGCGGCCTGGGTCTTGGGCGGCGTGCGGTTGATCTCGTCAGCGATGAGGATGTCGGTGAAAACCGGGCCGGGGCGGAACTCGAAACGGCTGGTCTGCAGGTTGAAGACGTTGGTGCCGAGGATGTCGGATGGCATCAGGTCTGGCGTGAACTGGATGCGCTTGCTGCCGACGCCCAGCAGACGGGCGATAGTCCGAGCCAGGAGTGTCTTGGCGGTGCCGGGCACGCCTTCGAGAAGGATGTGGCCGCCGCATAGCAGGGCCAGCAACAGCAGGTCGATGTTTTGGCTCTGCCCGATCACGACGCGTTCGACGCGATCGCGAAGATAACTGACCAGCTCCGGAATCGACGGATTGCCCTCAGGACCCACCCAGCACCTCGCTTTTGCGGAACTGATCGAAGGCGCGCGCCCAGTTCAACAGACGCCGCTCGGAGAGATCGCCCTGGCGCAGCTCGGCGACGCCGCGCAACAGGTTCTGAACGCGCGGCGCCTGGCCGGGATCGCGCTGCCGCCAGGCGGCCAGCACCTCGGCAGGCAACGCATTACGCCGCAGCCGCAGGTGCCGGGTCAGCGCCGTCATGAACTCGCGCGCCAGCACCTTGGCCAGCAGATGACGCACTCCGGCCTGCTGATAGATGCGTGCGAGCGCGGACGCATAATCGACCGCGTCGTCACGCACTTCGGGAGCGATGGGAACCGGCGGACCGAGCCGCACCATCAACGCCCAGCCGGCAACGATGACCGCTGCCAGCACCGGCACCAGCATCCACTGCTGCTCATGATACTGAAGATACCCCCAGAAACCGCCGCCCGAGCGCAGGCCATGATGGTATTCGTCGAAATAGACCCTGCCGTCGCGCGCGTGCAGGTCCACGACGTTGACCAGGAACATCACGTTGTCGTGCCGGCGCAGGCCGCGCCGCGTCAGCAGCGATGGGTCGGCGACGACGATGATCCGGCCCTTGCCGCGGCGCAGCAGAAGCGCGCCGGGCTGATTGTTGAGCGACCACAACGGCAAGCCGGCGCCTTGGAGGCTGTCGATGCCCTCGACGGCCATGCGGTCGATGTCTTCTGTGTAACCGCCGGCGCCGGCGAGGACGACTTCCCTCGGCGTCTCGTCCTCCGCGGCCAGAGCATCGCTGCGAATGAACACGTCCAGGTCGCGATGCAGGCTGGTGGGATGCCGGCCGACGAGCAGCAGGGTGTTGCCTTGCTCCACCCAGCGCAGCAGGCCCTTCACGTCGTTTCGGCTCAGGTCGGCCGCCTCGCCCGACATGCCGTGTTTCACCTCCGGCTCGACGATAATGAGCAAGCGCGGCGTCGTGTCATCGGAACGCAGTTGCTGGATCGGCCGCGTCAGCGCCACCGGTTCATAGCGGAGCTGGCGCAGCAGTCGGGCTGCGTCGGCCAGGCCGTTGCGGTCCTCCGAGTAGACCGAGTACGGCGGCATCTCCTTGCCGGCCTCCACCCGCGCCCGCAGCGCGTAGAAGACCACGCCGGCGAAGAGGGCAAGGAGCAGCAGCAGAAGGAGCCAGGTGGCGATTCGCGACATGTTCAACTGGTTGCGCCCATCCCCGCGCGGACGTTTTCGGCCAGGCGCCGGCAGGTCTCGAAATCCTCCGGCGCGCAGGAGCGCTCGCCGTACCACTTCACTTCGAAGAGACCGGTCAGCCCGCGAAACGGCCGGTAAAGGCCTTCCTTCGCCCGGAGTTGTTGTAGATATTCGCCGTTGGTGCGCGTCGGACCGTAGCGGATCAGGTCGGCGCGGTGCAGCATCGCCAGGACGGCCATGTAGAGACTGCGCACCGCGTCGAGGAACTTGCCCGAGCGCGCTAAATCATCCGCTTGCCGCCACAGCCCCTCGCCGCCTTGCTTGTCGGCCTCGGTGAGCAGGGCATCCAACGTGAGCGCGTTGGGATCGGCTTTGGCGCTGGCGGCGGGCGGGCGGGCCAGCGGCCTGCGTCGTTGACCGAGCACGACTGCCACCACGGCCATGGCGAACAGCAAGACGGCCACGATCGTCCACGTGGTCGGGCTGAAACCGCTTTCCGACCGCGGCGTCACCGCACCGGGGCCCTGGCGTGCCTTGCGTCCGGGACCGTCGGTCGCCGGATCGTCCTTGCGCACGGGTTGCTTGACCTCGCGTTCGGTTCGCCGTGGAGCGGTTGTGCGCGTGGGCCGCGCCGGATCGTCCGTGGGTTCCGGCGGCAGCAGTGCCTTGATGTCCGATTTCGAGAGGGCGCTTCCCGACGCCGCCGGTTGCAGGCTCTCCTCGATCAGCGCGAGCTGTCGATCCAGGTCATTCAGGATACCCAGGGCGCCGTCCCGGTTTTGCTGTCCTGCAAAGCCCGGCAGCTTCTGAGCAAACCAATGAAAGCGCCCGCGATGATGGCTGCCCGATTCATCCAGTCGCTCGGCCACGTCTTGCAGCGCCGGCAGCCAGGGTTCCCCGTCGACAAAAGGATTTGCAGCGTTGACTTCCTTTGTAATCCGGGCAATCTCCTGGCGCGCGCCGTGCACGGTGTCGTGACGCGCGTCGGCCGCGGCCACCGGCTTCGTCGTCAGCAAGAACGAGGCGATGCCGAGCACGATCGCCACGGCCAGTTTCTGGTCCATCGCGGGGAAGAGACGCTTGGCACGATACCAGAGGTCGAGCCCTTCGTATCGCGCTCTCGCATCGACGTGCAGCAAGTAGTTCGATGCCTCGATGTACGGAGTCATGAGCAGAATCGCGATCATCAACAAGGTGAGATCGTAGACGGGATTGGAAAGCGACAGCACCAGGCCCGCAAAAGCCATGTCGAAGCCGGCGAGCTGGTCGAGGGCCCACAAGGCAATCTGAATCAATGCGTGCATATTGACGAACGTCAATGACAGAAGCGGCAGGCGCACCAGGACCACCGCACTCGACTTGCCGATGACGCGCTGGCCCTGTTTACCGGCGCCGTCGAGGGCTTTCCACCAGCGGACCTGTCCGTCGGCCAGGATTGCGTGAGCGGTTGCAGTTCCGATCCAAACCGCCAGACCAGGCATAAGGAGGAATGGCAGTCCGATCAACGTCATCAACAAGACGAGACTGCGAACGACGACGTGATCCAATCCGTGTCGCAGCGCGTCGAACAGACAGCCGCCCAGCGTTACCGGCTTACCTTCGGCCCGGCGGCGAAACAAGACCTGACATGCACCGGCCCCCAGTCCGCTCATCGGCAAAAGCAGTGCCACCAGCGCCGGCATGAGCATTCGCGCTGCGATATTCCGCGGTTGCGGCATGGTCAACAGAAGCAGCAGGGCGGCCAGGGCCGGGACAAGGAACAAACCGGACATGGCCAGCAGCACCGGTGCATCGGGCAGGACGAGCTGCCAGGCATCGTCCAGGATCTCACCGGTGGTCCGCGGCCGGATCTCCAGATCGGACGAAGAACGCTGCATCAGCAGAGTCCCTGTCGGCGACTGCTTCACACGCGTCTCGCGAAGGTTCGTAATGCGGCGGTTGTTCATGGCGCGAGCCATCCTTGCATCCACCAGGCCAGTCCGAACAAGACCAGCCACGCGACCCCGAACACGGCCGTACCGGCGATGTTCGGCATCACGTTGTCGCCGCGCTGGACCTCGCCGCGGCGCCCCAGCGTGCGCAGGCAGGCATGGCAATGGTTGACGCCGTCCATGCGCGTGCAGCATTCCGCGCAGATCACGGCCCGGCAGCGCATGCAGACGCCGATGGCAGCCCGGTCCGGATGGTAGCGACAGACAGCCATAGGGGTAATGACTAATGACGAAGGACGAATGTCTAATGAATGACCAATGCCCAATGACGAAGGAGCTCGACTACCTTGAATGCCATAACTTAAGTGATTTCTCCGTGGCACGGACATTTCTGTCCGTGCAGCTTGACGATTGCACGGACAGAAATGTCCGTGCCACGGGAGATCCTTGCTGCCGATCGCCCAGGTTAGTGGCATTCACCACTACCTTGTACATTCACTCCGGGAATCTGCCCGAGACATTCGTCATAAGAAAGCAGCCATTTCGATCGACTCACTCGTCGAGCACGCGAAAGCTGTCCATGGCACGGCGAATGTCGGGTTCCACCTCGGGGAAGCGCCGCCGCTGGGCCCAGGCGCGGATCAGGTAGACGCGGTTGCTGTTTTCGTGCTTGAGGAGCCGGATCAGGAACGTCATCCAGGCGCCGCCGACACGCACGTCGAGCAGCAACTCCGCCTGGTCCATGCCGTTGGCCGTCGGTAATCGTTGGTTCTGGCGGACGGTCAGATCGGTCAGCTTGGGCCGGAACTTGCTCTTGCCGTCGAGGTCATTCAAGGCGCCGTTGTCGCGGAACCGGCGGACGACCTCGTCGCGCAAGCTGTCGAAGCTGCGTCCGGCGAGCCACTCGTTCTCAACGTCGATGTAGGCGTCCTTGCTCAAGTTGACGAGAAGCAACTCGTCACTGTTCTCGGTCAGCTTGAGGGCCAGCGACGGCTTGGCGACGCCCCATTTGACACTGGGTCGGGTGATGACGAACCCCTGCTCCGGCCGCCGCACTTCCAGCGGGCCCTTCGACTCGACCTCGTCGCCCATCAAGCGTTCGCGCACGCTGTCGCCGACGCCGAAGAGCTCGCCACGCGCCATCGCCACGACGAAGAGGCCCGTGAAGGCGATCCCCCAGACGATGCTGAAGATCGCAAAGCCGGTACCCGTCACCTGCCCGCGGTTACGAGCAATGCTGACGAGTGCGATGACGCCAAGGATGACGGCGAGGATGGTGCCGATGCCGGTGAAAGCCAACACCAGGGCCAGCACGGCGGCTGCAACCGCCCACCCGCTGGTACGAACCGGTCGCCGCGAGACAGCGGCGGGAGCCTGCACGGCACGCTGGCACTCGGGGCAGGCCACCGTCTGCCGGGCGAAGCTCTCGTCGACCTCGAAGCGGGCACCGCAGGGACACGAGAGCGACAACGACATGCAAGGATCCTCGGCGTCGGCTGTAATGGGCTTTCGCACAACGGTGCCAGACCCTTTTCACCCTCAGCGCAGCGGCGCTCCCGGAATATTAAACGATAGCGAATCGCCGGACGTTGGCGGTGCTTCCGATGCCGGGAGGTTCAGCGGTTTGCCCCAGCGCTTGCCGCGGACGGGCCGATGGAAGACCCAGGAGATGAGCGTCATCCCGAGCAGCGTGGCGCCAAAGTAGAAGCACAGGTACTCGCGCGACATGCTGCGGGCCACGTCGTAGCCGTGCTGGATCGTGAGCGCTGCTTCGCGCTTGGGCTCCTCGGTGTACCCCTCGTAGTCCGGGATGTTCTCCCAGAGGAATTTCGCGATCTTGCCTTTGGGCGGGGGTTGGGTCGGCTTCTTTTCGTCTTCCGGCTTTGGGCTCAGGTCATCGTCGTCCGGCGGAGGGGTCTCGCCTTTGGGTCCCTGGAAATACACAAAGCTGTATCCGTCGCTGTCCGGCGTGATCGCGCTGGTGGCCTTCTTGGGGTTTTCCTTCTTGGTGTCCTTCGTCTTGTCTTCCTTCTTCGTATCTTCCTTGGTGGTCTCTTTCTTGGTCGTTTCCTTCTTGATGGCTTCCTTCGCGGTGCTACTGGACTTGCGTTCGATCGGCCCCCTGGTTTCCGAAAGGTCTTGAACGACCGTCAACCAGTAGAGCGCGGCGGGCAACACGAACGTCAGCACGGCCAGGAAGCGAGTCATGGTCTGCGTGGCACTCGTGGCCGGCAGCGAAACTTCCTGAAGCACCCGACCCTGGTGCGAAACCGTGATCTTGGCGTCGCGCAACCGTCCGGTGGCCAGCGGCGTGACGTAAAAAGTGGCCTTGCTATTGGACTGCTTCGGTCCGACTTCCAGCACGGCCGGCGTGATGTGGGCGCCGGGCACCAGCGGACAGATGGTCACCGGGTCGCCGGGCGGCGTGGAACTGGTGGCCGGCTTCTTGTCGACGGGAAGCAGCTCGACAATCATCGGATAGACGCGCTGCGGCTTCATGCGCCGATAGTAGCGAACCCGAAGCTGATACTGGCCCACCCGGGCGGCGGTCAGGTTCGGAGGCAGGCCGCCGGGAACGGCTTGGGCCTGGGGAATCATCGGGGCGGCCATTCGTCGATCTCTCCTTCGCGTTTCGGGCCCGCCTGGCGCTGGGAGCGCACCTGGTCCATCATCGGGGTCGCAACCCCTGTGGCGAAATCAGCCGAGTGAGGCGCAAATGGTGAAAACAAAGATCAGTCTAGCAGGACGCCGATGTGTCTACCAATTGAAAACCCGTGCAGTTGACGGACGCAGGTCGTGCCCCACGATTCCGTCAGCGCTTCCGCATGCGGCGATCGAGGTCTTCGCACAGGCGTTCCAGCGCTTCACGGGCGTGGTGGGCGACGTCGTTGTCGTCGGCGTCGGCGAGCCGGTCGAGGTCCGGCCAGAGGAGTGTCAAACCTTCGTTGGCAACGACTTGAATGGCCTCATGGACCGATTGCGAATCCTCGTTGCACAGCGCTTGCCGGAACCACTGGAGGGCTTGCCGCTCGCCAAGCCGGGCCAGCGCAGCGCGAGCACTCTGGCGCACTTCCGGGTTGCCGTCCCGGCGGGCGCAGTGGAGGCAGTGGAGCACCTGGGGGCGATCGAGCGGCTCCCACCAGCCCAGGCTGCCGACGGCCGGGACGCGTACCGTTGGGTCCCAGTCGAATGCGGCCAGGAGGAGAAACGCCTCGGTCTCGACGGACGGGTGGTTGCGCAAGGCACGCAGCACGGCGCGATACGGCACGTCCGAGGGGAACGAGCGGTGTCGCGGTGCGGCGGATCGGCGGCGTGTCATTGCTCGGCGATCCATCGGCAATCGTCGCAGCACACGGGTGCGCAGGGACGGAGCCACTTGCGGGTCGCGGGACCACGTCAGCACTTCAACGGCCAGGTCAGCGTGCGGAAAGTGCTGGTCGTCCAGGAGCTTGAGCAGCGTCGGCGCGGCTTCGGCACGAAGGTCGTTGAGCGCCAGCAAATAGTCGCGCATCTCGGCAGGAGTCGCTTGGGCCAGGCCCTCGCACAAGTATGGCGCGGCCTCCAAGAGGTAATCGTCCAGCATCGGCTCCAGCGCGATCAGGCGCGACATCTGCCACTGGTACGCTTCCTGCTCGGATCGGTCTTCGGTCAGTACGCGTTCGGTATGAGGTGCCCGGCGCACCTGACGCAGCGCCTCGATGAAAATGCGCACGACCAGCGGGTAGACCTTCTCCGGTCGATGGTCCCACAGGCTTTCGACGGCCTCCCCCAGCCGGGCCTCGGCGACCACATGCGGCTGGACCCCGTAGCGCAGCCCTTCCAGGGCACGGTGCAATACGCGCAGGGCCGTGTGCCCCAGCGATGAATCCGGCTGGCGCAGGTAGCCTGCAAAACTCAGGAAACAGACCGTTTCGGCGGCGAAGAAGTGGCCCAACGGCAATTCGCCCGCTGATTCGGCACAGCGAAGGAGATGCGGCAGGCTTTGTTCGCGATTGAGCGTGCGCAGGCTGCTGGCCAGGTCGATCCAGTACCACGCCTGTTCGACCTGGTCTTCGGTCAACCGGCGCGTGAGCTGGCGTTCCAGGATGCGGCCGGCGTCATCGGTCCCCAGCTCCGCCAGGGCGCGCACATGAATGACGTAATGGGTGCCGGCGCGCAAGCTGGCTTCGACGGTTTCCGTCTCTCCGCGCTCGAGGAGCATGCGAAATCGCTGCTTGGCCGATTCGACCGCTGCTTCACTGAGTTGACCGCCCTGGAACAGGTCAATGTGCTGCCGAGTAACCGGCGACATCTCTTCGGAGAAATAGGGCCGTCGATACAGGTGACGGGCCAGCAAGAAGGCGGCTGCCATGAGGACCGGAAGGAGGACAGCCATGATGAGCACGGCAATGTGCATATCGATCATTCAATCCGGAAAAAGCTTGGTGCTGCGCAAGATTCGAGTCCCTGTTTGTACCAACCGGAAAGTCAGTCCGCAACCAACAACCGGCGGATTGCGATCGACAAACAGGGGAGGGATCCGTTTTCATGGCTGGACCGGCGGTTGCTTCCGCGGGCGCCCGGGCGGCTCGATCGCTCGCAAGCGCGATTGTCGGCGGGTACAATTCCCATTCATATTCATCTGGAGGCGGGAATAGAGGCCTTGCTCCAGCCAAAGAGCATATGATCCGTT
>JAIEMG010000133.1 GCA_019752375.1 Gemmataceae bacterium
TCCAGGCCGTCGCCGCCGAGCGCCGGCGAGCACGGAAAATCGTGTAGAATGTTAAGGGCTGAAGCCTGCGGCTACAGACGTTGGGCGGATTCTTCCACGGAATGGAGCGCTGTAGAACGAACGCGTTGTTGGGATGCGATCGCGTCATGGCACTGTTCAGCCGTGTCTATTTCAATGCGGTATTCGGTGCCTTGGGCGGACTCCTGGGTTGGATGTTATTCGGCGCCTTCGCGGACCCGCACACGTCCGACAACCGACAATGGCTTTTCGGCGGAGCGTTGATCGGTGCGTCTATTGGCTACTTCGTCGTCAGCGTCGAAGCCATTCGCGATCGTTCGCTGGTCCGGTTCTGCCATCTGGCGTCGTATGGCGTCGTCCTCGGTGCCGTCGGCGGCGCAATCGGCATGTGGGTCGGCGAGAAAGTCAACTTCCAGCTGGTGGGAGCTATCGGCCGGCGCGAAGGCACCATGCCGTTGCTCGCCACGATGCTGGCGCGCGGCCTGGGATGGATGTTTCTCGGCCTGGCAGTGGGCGTCAGCGAGGGCATTGCAGCGCGATCCCTGGGGAAGCTCAGTTACGGGACGCTGGGCGGGACGCTGGGCGGCTTCATCGGCGGCGCCGTCTTTGGCTGGCTGTACCTGTCGGCGATCGAGCAGTCGCCGAATACCAGCGATCTCTGGGGCATTCTTGGCGGTGCCGTTGGTCTGATCATCCTCGGCGCCTCCATCGGGGCCCTGTCCGCGCTGGTGCAGGGAGTTTTTCAGCCTGCTTCCGTGCGAGTCGTCCGCGGCTGGCAGGAGGGCAGGGAATACCCGCTGGTGAAAAACCAAAACTTGCTGGGTCGCGATGAACTGGCGGATGTCGCCCTGTTCCGCGACATGAAGATCGAGAAACGGCACGCTTACATCCGCCGCGAACGCAATTCGTTCATCCTGGTGAACAACGACGCGCCGGCGGAGCAAACGCAGGTCAACGGCGAACCGGTACGCGTCTCGCACGACCTGGAAGACGGCGACCGCATCCAGCTCGGCGGCGTGGTGCTCCGCTTTCAAAGGCGCGCGGCGCAAGCACGGAAGCGGAAGCACTGACGAACGCAGAATGCCATTCACTTGAGCGAGCGCTCAGTGGCACGGACATTTCTGTCCGTGCAGTATCCTGACCGCATGAAAGTTATACTGCACGCGGGCCAATTTGGTACCTGGCATGGTGGGCCAGACACTCTTGTCTGGCCGGCCAGACAAGAGTGTCTGGCCCACCGAACACAACCATCCACTACCGCACGAAGTATAATGGCAGTCGACCCAGGCAACCATATTTGCCGTTGTCCGTCGACCGTGTTCCATCCTTCTCCGTTGAAGACCCCATGCAGACCTGTCCGCGCTGCCAGCGAGTCAATCCCGACGAAGCGGCCTACTGCCACTTCGACGGCGCCAACCTGCGCGATGGCTCGTCGGCCGCTCCGCCGTCCAATCGCTTGCCGCACGAGTTCGTTTTTTCGAGCGGCCGCCACTGCAAAACCTACGACGAGTTCGCCCTGGGCTGCCAGGATGAATGGAGCGACGCCAGCGAACTGCTGCAACAAGGGGTGTTTCGCCAGTTCTTCACCAGCGTCGGCCGACTGGATCTCGCGCGCGCCGCCGAAGAGGCGCGCAAGCATCCCGATGCGGACGTGGCGCTGGACACCTTCCTCGTTCGGCTGCCGGTCGCGGGCCTGGCCGGTCCTCGGCTCGAGCTGGAGCCACGCCGAGTGTCACTCGGCACCCTGCGCTCCGGCGAGACGATGGAAACGCAGTTGCGCGTCGTCAACCTCGGCAAGGGCCTGCTGCTGGGCACCATCGCCGTGACTGGCGGCGAGGACTGGCTGCGCATCGTCGGCGCGACGGCCGGCACCCTGCAGCTCAAGGCGCTGCGCGACCAGGTGGTGACACTGAGTGTCAACACGAAAGACCTGGCGGCGCCCGCGGACCACCACGGCCGGCTGACGGTCATCACCAACGGCGGAATCGTCGAAGTTGCCGTGCTGCTGACGGCAGCAGCACATCCGTTTCCGCATCCACCTTACAAGGGCGCCGGCAGCCCACGCGACCTCGCGGTGCGAATTCGCGGCAATCCCAAGCCGGCGGTTGCCCTGCTGGAAGGCGGCGAGGTGACGCGCTGGTTCAAACTGAATGGCTGGCCGTACCCCGTCAATGGTCCCGCGGCACAGGGAATGGCGGCGGTGCAGCAATTCTTCGAGGGCATGGGCCTGGCCAAGCCACCGGCGCTACAACTGACCGAGCCGGAGTTGCGCCTTCGCTGCCGACAATCCGAGTCGGTGCTCGGCCAGACGACCGTCCACACGCCGGATCGCAAATGGGTCTACGGCCGCGCCGTCAGCGAGGTGCCGTGGATCCGCTTCACCACGCCGAACGCCAGCGGCCCGCAGCGAGCCACGCTCTACTTTGAAGTCGATTCCAGCGAACTGACACCGGGCAGTCACGAAGGCGTCGTCAAGGTCATTGCCAACCTGGGAACAACGCTGACGCTGCGCGTCTCGGTGGAAGTGACCGCACCGCACAAAACGATCAAAAAGCCGAGCCCAGGGCGTGAGTTCCCCGACGAGAGCCATGCATCGAAGGCCGCAGCACCTCCGCCCGCTCGAACGAAACCGGTCACGGTCGTTTCGCCGCCACCGCCGCCGCGAGAAGAGCCGACGCTTGCGCCCCCGGTAAACCAGACAACCCGTCGCTGGCCTCTTGGGCCGGTGGTGTCATGGGCGCTGATTGCTTTGCTGCTCCGTCTGCTCCTCGCAGGGCCCGCCGATATCTACGCGCGGGTACTGACCCAAGGCACGGAGGCCGGTACGGCCGCGACGTGGAGACAAGCGCCCGTCGAAGCGCTGTTCGTTCGGCACTTCGTGCTGGCGACGTGGTGGGTCGGAGCGCTGGCCGGAGTGGTGATCCTGAGCTGGCGCGGGTCCCGTTGGATCGATATTCCGTGCGGCCTGATCGCCGGCGCGGCGACGGGCGTGGCGGCCGGCGGGACGGTCGCATGCATACTGCCGCTGCTGGACGCCCCGGCGCGTGTCGCATGGCGAGGCATATCTCCCCTGGCGGAGGGGGCGGGCGCCATCGCGGCCACCGGCCTTTGGCTCGTAGTTGCGGTTGCCAGCTGGACAGTCCTGGGAGCCGTGTCGGGCCTGGTCGTGGCCGTGGTGCAGCGCCGGCCCTGGCACGCGCGTCAGAAATTTCCTTACAAATCGTAGAGCGCTATGCTGACAGTTCGTGAAAGATGCCGGCGGCGGCGCCGGCACGGGGACGTCGTCGGGATGCATCGCTCGATGGGCGCCTGTTTCTTTTTGGCAAAAGGCGGCGCTGAATCCGGAACTTTTTCCGCGCCGGATAGACCAATGGGTACCGATGACTCGCATTCCGCATACATCTCCGGCCGCTTCGGCAGCGCACGATCTGCTCCGCGCGAAGGTTGCATATTCCCTGGAAAATACGGGGTTTTTGCGGCGCGAAGCCTTGCCGTCTGGGTCGAGAATTCCACCCGTAACGACACGCGGCGCAGGCATCTGGAAAAAAGTGCGAGCAGCCTGTTGCCAGCGCCGATTTTGTATGCTAGAACTGCGGTCTATTCAGAGTTGGTGTCAACGTGCCAGTCTCAGGAAGAGACCTCTTCCACGGTCTTCGCCGTGGGTTCATTGGTGTAGGGAAGCCCTGGCCAGGCGGTTCTTGTCTCGGAGCAGGAGCCGTCCCTGATGCGGTCGTTCGACCGTGGCCCCGGATCTTTCCAGTCTCGACCTGAAGCCGGTCCCGATCGCATCCTCGCTGGCCACGGCTAGGGGGAGCAGTGGCCAGGAGTCAGCCGGCACTTCGGCATAGGCACCAGAGCGACATTCGGTGGACGTCTCACAGGTCTCCTCATCGTGGTTCCATTGAAGAAGGTCATCCAAGATGCCGGCCAAGATTAACATCGAACGCATGATGCACCGCAATAGCATTGCGGTCATGGGCGAAACCGCTGCCAGCTACTGTCTCGTCAAGCTCATTCCGACGGGCGAAACCGGCGGCGGCAAGTCCCTCGGACTCAACCTGGCACTCGTCCTCGACGTGTCGGGGTCCATGTACGAAGAAGATGGGACGGGCATCAGCCGTCTCAAGCGAATCCAGAAGGCGGCCCGCAGCGCCCTCGACATGCTGAAGCCCGACGACACCATGGCGGTGGTCGGCTTCGCCTACAACGCTCAGCTCATTCTGCCCGCCACCAGTATCGCCGACAAAGCCAAGATCATGGAAGTCATCGACAAGATCGACATGTACGACGTCGATCCGGGTGGCACGTCGATGGACCAGGGCATTCAACTGGCCATGGACGAAGTCCAGAAGAAGGCCGGCGCCGGCAAGCTGTCGCAGGTCGTCGTCCTCACCGACGGCGAGACCTCCGGCGAGCAGACCTGCCGCCAGCTGGCTCAGCAAGCCGCCACCAAGAAGATCCACTTGACGGTCATGGGCGTCGGCACCGAGTGGAACAGCGCCCTCATCAAGGACTTGGCCAAGCTGTCCGAAGGCAAGTGGTACTACATCGACGTCAACGAGAAGGACGAAGCGCAGCGTATCTTCGTCGAAGAGTTCGAGAGCCTTGCCGCGGCCGGCTTCCTCAACGTCGAAATGCACCTGCGGCCGACCAAGGACGTCGTCCTCAAGCGCATCCGCATGGTCGTCCCCGAAATCAAGCAGCTCAACCTGGCTGAGCCGGAAGCCCGTCACTACTGCGCACAGCTCGGTACCCTCGAGCGCGACAAGTCCAGCCGTTACATCCTCGACCTGACGCTGCCGAAGCGTCCGGACGGCAAGTTCGTCATCGCCCAGCTCGAAGTGAGCTTCGATCCGGGCACCGGCAAGCGCGAGAGCGTGACCGTGCCGCTCGAAATGCTGTACACGTCCGCGGGCCACGGCTACATCAATGCCGAGGTCGCCAAGCACATCGACGAAGTGCAGATCTTCGAGTTGAACGCGGATTTGCAGAAGGCCATCGCCGGCGACAACAAGGACCAGGTCATCAAGGTGGCCCAGGCCATCGAGAAGAAGGGTGAGCTGATGGGGCCCCGCGCCGCCAAGAAGACCATGCTGGCCAAGCAGGTCCTTCAGGAGATCAACGCCGGCGGCCGCGTATCCAAGAAGACTCAGCTGGCCGTCGATGACGCCGCTCGTGAAGCGATGGAAGCCCCGGCGGGCTGATCGTCTGGCAGATTGACAGAGAGCGAGGTGAGGGGTCGGCCGTCCGTGCGAGCGGTCGTGCGAGCGCCGGCCGGGTTTCAAGTTCCAATTCCTGTTTACCACTAGCACTCAGCCGCTTTGGGGAAATACACCGGAGGTTTCGCGAATCATGGTGAAATGTCCATTCTGCCAGTACCAGAACGAAGATGGGGCTTTGTTCTGCGAACAGTGCAAGTCCGATCTGAGCGCTGTCCCGGCCGCGGCCGGCGACATGATGATGGCCGCACCTGTGGACGCCGGCATGCCCGAGATGGCGATGCCCGTTGACATGGGCGCGCCCGCCATGGCTGCTCCGCTCGACGCTGCTCCCGCCGCACCCGCCGCTCCAGCCGCCGCCCTGCCGCCCGACGCCAAGCCGCGTCTGGTCGTTCTGCGTGGCCTGAAGCTCAATGTCGAATACCCGATCTACGAAGGCAATAACTTCATCGGCCGCGCCGATGAAAAGCCCGTCGACATCGACCTCGACGACCAGGAACCGCCGGACCGCGTCTGGTCCAGCCGTCAGCATGCCCTCATCGTCTTCGAAAACGGCGGGCTGAACCTGGAAGATCTGAACAGCGCCAACGGCACGTTCGTCAACCGCACCCGCGTCTATCCCGGCCAGAAGCGCTCGCTGGCGGTGAACGACGTGATCCAGGTCGGAACCGTCCAGCTCAAGTTGAAGGCGTAGTCAAAACGAGAAGCCAGTTGCGAGGTCAAGTGCCTCGCAACTGGCTTGATCGATTTTCCATTCTTTCCTTTTGAGATACGCACCTAGAGGAGGTACACTCCAATGTCAGATAACAATAACCCGTTTGAAGCCGTGGCCGAACCGATGTCGGTTCCGGACGCGAATCCTCCGGGAATTGAAACGATGCCGATGGCGGCCATTGCCGCGGAAGGCGTCGTTGCCCCGATGGGTGAAGCGCCGCCCGCACCGGCCGCTCCGACCGAAGCACCTCCCGCAGCGCTCGGCGCCGACGCCAAGCCCAAGCTGGTGGTGCAGCGTGGATTGAAGATCAATGTCGAGTACCCGATTTACGAAGGGAACAACTTCATCGGCCGCGCCGATGAAAAGCCCGTCGACATCGACCTCGACGACCAGGAACCGCCGGACCGCGTCTGGTCCAGCCGTCAACATGCCCTCATCGTCTTCGAAAACGGCGTGTTGAACCTGGAAGACTTGAACAGTGCGAATGGCACGTTCGTCAACCGCACCCGCGTCTATCCCGGCCAGAAGCGCGCCCTGGCAGTGAACGACGTGGTTCAGGTCGGAACCGTGCAGCTGAAAGTGAAAGTCTAGTTCACCTTGGGGTTGAGGGGCGGTCCTGTGCGAAGGCTGGGAAGGATTTCACGCCTTGGCGCTGGTTCGCCCCTCCGTCCCGTCTCCGTTGCCGGCCATGGCATGGAGACGAATCGGCGACGGCAAGTTGCGATCGAGGATCGGTCCGCCTGCAGTTGCCGCCACCGCCGAGGGGAGCCGACCCGGCGGCTTGAGAGGCCATCGACGCAAGTTCGTGAAAATCCAACGAAGATCAGAGGCGCCGTCCTTTCCCTTTGCCTTCTGTCTCTTGGTCCCAGGCAAGGATCTCACTCATGCCACTCACATGTGCGAAGTGCCAGCGCGCCAATCCCAATGACGCGGCGTACTGCTATTACGATGGCATCTCCCTGAGCAATGCTCCGGCAGGCCGCAACGGGGGACCGGCCCCAGCCGCCGGCCCCGTCGCCATCGGCGCCAAGCCGTTCAGCAGCCCCTTCACGCTGCCCAACGGCAAGCAATGTCAGAACTTCGACCAGCTGGCGCTCAGTTGCCAGGAGAACTGGTCGTCCGCAACCGAAGCACTCAAGCAAGGCTATCTGGAAAAGTTCCTTGCGGGGCAAGGCCGAGCCGACCTGGCCATGGCCGCCCGAGAAGCGGCTCGTTTTCCCGACAAGGACCGCGGACTCGATCAGTTCCTCGCCAAGCTCCCCAGCCAGGCGGTCAAGGAGCCCAAGCTGGCGGTGCAGCCGACCGACTTGAACTTCGGCCAGCTCAAGATCGGCGAGAACAAGACCGTCCAACTCCAGATGAAGAACCAGGGGATGCGGCTCATCTACGGCTCCGTTGCCGTCGAGAACGCCCCCTGGTTGTCGCTGGGTACGGGTGCCGGTGCTCAGCAAAAGCTCTTCCAGTTCGGCAGCGATTTGTCGATCCCGGTGAACATCTCCGGCAAGAAGCTCCGAGCGTCGAACAAGGCGCTCGAAGGCCGCTTGATCGTCGAATCCAATGCGGGCCTGTTCACGATCCCCGTGAAGGCCGAGGTGCCGGTCAAGCCGTTCCCGTCCGGCTGCCTTGCGGGCGCTCGCAGCCCGCGCCAGGTCGCCGAAAAGGCGAAGACGAATCCCAAGGAGTCGGCGCCGCTCTTCGAAAACAACACGGTCGCCAACTGGTACAAGGACAATGGCTGGCAATATCCCGTCAAGGGTGCGTCGGCCTCCGGCCTTGGCGCCGTGCAGCAGTTCTTCGAAGCGCTCGGTCTGACCCCGCCGCCGAAGGTCGAGGTGGACAAGCGCGGCGTCAACTTCAAGGGCCAGCCGGGCGCCACGCTGCGCGAAAGCCTGGAAATCAAGGCGCAGGAAAAGCGCCCGGTCTATGCCCACGCCACCGCCGATCAGCCCTGGCTGGAAGTGGGACGCGCCCGGCTCAACGGCCGCGTCGCCACGATCCCGCTGACGGTCAGCAACGTGCCGGCTCGCGACGGCGAGACGCTCAAGGCGAAGGTCACGATCACGGCCAACGGCAATCAGCGATTTGTCATCCCCGTGACGTTGACCATTGGCGGCAGCTTCAACTTCATGGCAGCCGCGCCGGTCGGTGCCGCAGGCGCTGCGGCGGCGCCGGTCCTCATGCAGACGTATGCGGGCAAGGGCGCACGCGGCAAGCCGGTGAACCTTCTCCCGCTGATCCTGCTCTTCCTCTGCCTGTTCGGCGTCATGATCTGGGACATGATCCCGTGGGGCAGCGGCGTTGCCGGCGGACCGCCGCCGGATGACAAGGAAGAACAACTCGACAAGATCATCCGCGAGGAAGGGCCCAAGCCTTACGACAATGAAAACCGTATCGCGGTCTTGTTCACTCCGGAAACGCAGCGGTTCGGCATCTCGATTTTGAAACTGAAGGACCCGCGTTATCCGGAGAAGCCGAAGCTCCTTACCCGCAATGAGCGCGGCAACACGAATAACACGGTCGTGGACATCGAAGGCTATCCCTACGTGTTTGGCCGCGAGTCCGCCGGTGCCGGCGTGCGCTGGGGCAAGGACAAGGGCAAGGTCCTCAAGGAAGTCGTTTCGCAGGACAAGCGGAAGACGTATTCGGTGATGGATTACGAAACCGAACAAATCCGCATCACGCAAACCGTCGAGATCGTGGTCGGCGAGGGCACTCGCTTGTACGACACGGCCCTGGTCAAGTACCAGATCTGGAACCGCGACAAGAAGATTCACACCGTCGGCATCCGGGCCATGATGGATACGTACATCGGCCTGAATGACGGTGCCCCGTTCTTCATTCCGCCAACCGAGGACGATCCCCAGCCGAAAATGGTGGACACCAAGATCGAGCTGGAAAAGGAAAAGATCCCCCAGTTTGTGCGCGTGATGGAGACGAACGACCCCAACGACCCCAATGCCACGGTGGCCGAGATGGGCCTGAAGCTTCGCGGTTACGAGCCCATCAACAAATTGGTCATCTGCCGATGGCCGCAAGAGTGGGGCGGCAGCGAGGCCAAGTGGGACTTCCCCTATGAAGCCATGAACAAGGACGCCGACAAGGGACGCGACAAGGATTCGTGCGTCATGCTGTACTGGTCCAAGCTGAACATGAACCCCGGCGAGAAGCGGACCGTGGGTTACACCTACGGCCTGGGCCGCATCGCCGGTGAACGGCAAGAAATCGTGGAGAACGCCAACAGCCGGGGCAAGATTCGTCTGTTCCCTGGTCCGGCCAAGGCGGGCAGGCCGTTCGTCGCGGCGGCCTACGTCCGCAACGCCGACGGACAGACCTGCACCATCAAGCTGCCTGCGGGTGTTGTCCTCGCCAGCAATGAGAAAGCCGACAAGCCGGTGAAGACCGAGGCAGGCAAGGACTACGCGGTGGTGACATGGCGCGTGGTCGCTGCCAAGGCCGATGAATACATCCTGGAAGCGACCCTCTCCGAAGGGGCGAGTTCGAAGGCGCGCGTGAAAGTGCCCAAGGAGAGTATCTTCGACTAACAACCCGATTCGTGCATTCCCGGCTCGGAGCACTTGCGAAAGGTCGCGTGTGCTCCGAGCCGGGTGTTGCCCGAACGCTGGCCGTCTATCCGCAGGTCCGGACCCTGCAAGCCGACAGAGGGGTGGTGTTGTTTGGCGGCTATGACAGACTCGCAATCGCCCCCTAAGTGAGGGAGTAAACGGCGGACCAGCAATGCCGTGGGGAGTACACGGCAAGCCGGCTTTCGCCGCGCTCAATTTCAATGTCATTCAAGAACTTCATCTATTACTGCGCCTTGTGCGGCGGCTGGGCGGCATTCATCGTCTGGGCGCTGCAGCAATTCTCCGGGGTCGCGAGCAAGACGGAAGGCGTCGTCAAAGGCGTCATCATCGGCAGTCTCCTGGGACTGTTGCTCGCCCTCGTCGTCGGCACGCTCGACGCCCTGCTCAACTCCGTCAGTTACACGCGGTTCATCCGCGTGGTTATCTGTGTAGCGGTCGGCTTCTTCGGCAGCATGATCGCCTCGCTCGTCGGCGAAACGCTCTTCGACAAGTTCGGGCTATTGGCCTTCAAGGTCGTCGGCTGGACGATTGTCGGCGTGGTGATCGGCATCTCCATCGGCATCTTTGACTTGATGCGTGCCATATCCGCGCGCGAGGGTATGCGCCAGGCGATACGCAAAATCATCAACGGCATCATCGGCGGCGGCATCGGCGGCTTCATCGGGGGCTTCATCCAGGCGACCTTCGGGTCCATCCCGATTCCATGGTCCGACGATGGCACGCTCAAGGGCTGGCTGCCGCGCAGCTCGCTGGCCTTGGGCCTGGTGATTCTTGGCATGTGCATCGGTCTGCTGATCGGCCTGGCGCAAGTGCTCCTGAAGGAAGCGTGGGTCAAGGTCGAGCAGGGTTTCCGCGCTGGCCGCGAGTTGATTCTCTCCAAGCCCGATACCAGCGTGGGCCGGGCCGAATCGTGCGACATCGGCCTGTTTGGCGACAACAAGGTCGAGAAGATGCATGCCCGCATCGTGCTTCGCGGCGACCGCTACATGCTGGTGGACGTCAACACTCCGGATGGCACATACCTCAACGAGCAACGCATCAGCGGGCCGACGCCGCTGAGTTCGGGTGATATGATCCGAGTGGGCCGGAACGTGCTCAGGTTCGAGGAACGCGCCAAGCGCCGTTAACCCTTTCGCCACCCCAAGATCAGACACCTGGACAGGACCACGAGAACCCAGCCATGCCTCAAGTCTTGAAGTGCCCCAACCCTGCCTGCGGCAAACCCATCCAGATCGCGGATGGCATGGCCGGCAAGCAGATGGGGTGCCCGACCTGCAAGAAGCCGTTTGTCGTGCCTGGAGTGAAGGGAACCAGCGGCAGTTCCCAGGGCGTGCAGCCCAAGCCCGCGATGGCGGCGGCCGGAGCCAGTCGCGGCAGCAATCCGGGCTCTCCGGCGTCCGCCCCCTCGATGGGCGAATTCAATCTTCCCAATGTTCCCGCTGCTCCTGCGGGCGGGGCGACCAAGTGCCCGGCGTGCAGTGCCGCCCTGCTGCCCGGTGCCATTAGCTGCATGGATTGCGGCTTCATGCTGATGGCCGACACCGGCGCGACCGACGACGCGCAGGTCATCATTTGCAACAACCCGGCCTGCGGTGCGGCGAATCCGCCCGGCGAACGCAACTGCGTCCGCTGCTCCAACGTCTTGCCGACGCCGCCCGGCACGATGATCAAGGACCGTTACAAGATCATCAAGCAGCTCGCGGTCGGCGGCTTCGGTGCGGTCTATCGCGCGACCGACACGACCACGAACAAGGACGTCGCCGTCAAGGACATGATCTGCTCCGACCCCGGGGAATTCCAGATTCGTCTGAACTTCTTCCGGCGCGAGGCGGAAATCCTCAAGTCGCTGGAACAGGTGCCGATCGTCCCGCGCATCTTCGACCTGATCGAGAAGGGCGACCAGGCCCATCTCATCATGGAGTTCATCAAGGGCCAGGACTTGCTCAAGATCATGGAAGCGGCCAGTAACAAGCCGTTCCCGGTCGAGCAAGTGATCGAGTGGGGCAAGGCCATCTGCGATGTGCTGACCGTCATGCACACACAGCAGCCGCCGCTCATCCATCGCGACTTGAAGCCCGACAACGTCATGCTTCTGGAAGACCAGAAGTCGATCAAGATGATCGACTTCGGCACGGCTCGCGACATTGGCGCCAACGTCAAGGAACGCGAGCGGGCCAAGACGAAGGTGTACACGGAAGGTTACGCGCCGCCGGAACAGATCATCGGCAAGCCGGAGCCGCGCTCCGATCTGTTCGCCCTCGCCGGCACGTTGTTCCACCTGATTACCGGCAAAGCACCGGAAGGCACGTTCACCGCACGCGAGCTGGAGGACGAGCTGAAGAAGCCAGGCGGCGGCTACGTCCCGGCGAACCATCGCTGGTTTTACGAGCTGATCAAGATCAACCTGGCGGAAGACATCAACGAGCGCTATTTCTCCGCTCGCGAGTTCCGGGCCGACCTGGATCGCAAGCAGATCAGCAAGGACCAGCCGTGCGGCAAGTGCAAGGCAGTCAACGAAGTCCGCAAGCCATACTGCACCAAGTGTGCCGCACCGCTGACCGACGCCACGGTGCTGTGCAAGCAGTGCGGCAAGGGCAACGTCATGGGGAGCCGATTCTGTATCCACTGCGGGAACCAGCTACGCTAACCGACAACGCTATTTCAAGGCGCGAATCAGCATGAGCATCTGTAGCCGCAGGCTTCAGCCTGCGGAATGGCGTCGCAAGTGACGTATATCCACTCCGCAGGCTGAAGCCTGCGGCTACAGGCTGTTTACGCCGGTTTTCACCGAGGATGTAGCGTTGTAGAACTCCGATTCGGACAGACGCTCGGTTGCATACGACTTGGAGAGGAGGCGCTGCTGTGAATCGTCAGACGATCGTCTACACCGACAGTTATGCACCGCCCGAGCAGCGGTTGGGCAAGGCGGAGCCCCGCAGCGATCTCTATGCCCTGGCTGCGACGCTATTTCACCTGGCAACCGGAGTGGAGCCAGTCCCGCTGGGACAACGACACCAGCTGGACGCGATCCTGAGCGACCCCCGAACACCGGCCCAGCACCGCTGGTTCTACGAGTTGCTCAAGATCAACCTGTCCGAGGACGCGAACGACCGTTATTTTTCCGCCCAGGAGTTCAAGGCCGACCTGGATCGCAGGCGCGTAAGCAAGGAAACGCAATGCCCCAGGTGCCAGGCCACCAATGAAGTGCGCAGGCCGTACTGCTCTCACTGTGCCGAGCCTCTGACGGATTCTCAGAGTGCGTGCGCCGAGTGCGGCCGAGATGTTTCGATGGGCAGCCGGTTTTGCATCCACTGTGGCAATCGATTGAGGTAAAACGCCGTCATGGCATCTAACGCTCCGGACTCGAACCCCACTTCCCAGCCGAGCCTCCAGGCGATGTTGGCCCGTCTCAAGGGCATGGGCGCTGGCGAACCCGAGAACAACAAGACGGCGGAAGCGCCGGCCGCCCCCGCGGCCAAGCCTGCCCCTGCCCCACTGCCCTACGGCGCCCCCGTCAGCCTGGCCACTGCGCGCCAGTGCGTCGAGGCCGGCAAGGAATCCGCCAC
>JAIEMG010000251.1 GCA_019752375.1 Gemmataceae bacterium
ACAGTTACACATATTGTAACACCCGGTACCCAACGGGAACAGAACGAAAAGGGGCTATCTACTTGGCGAGCGGGGGCAGTTATCCCCCCGTTTCTACGAACAACCGGGGGCATCACTGCCCCCGCTCGCCAGGTTCCTCGGTTCGATCTGACCCCTGCGAATCGCCGCCGCCCTGCCAGGAGAACACAAGATGCTCGGAGCCAAAGTCGACGTGCTGCCGTTCTTGCAAAAGGTCAGCGAGGAACTGGGACGGATCAACCCGTCGGAAGTCCACGCCCTGGCCGACGCCATCTTCGAGTGCTACGAGCACAAGCGCACCGTCTTCATCTGCGGCAACGGCGGCTCCGGCTCCAACGCGTCTCACTTCTGCGAGGACCTCGGCAAAGGCACGCTCCGCCGCGAGGACTTCGACAACGACCAGAAGAAACGGCTACGCGTCCTGAGCCTGACCGACAACACGCCCTACATCCTGGCGTGGGGCAACGACGAGGGCTTTGACCGCGTCTTCCTCGAGCAGCTCAAGAACCTGGCGCAGCCGAAGGACCTGCTGATCGCCATCAGCGGCAGCGGCAACAGTCCCAACGTGCTGCGCGCCGTGGAATGGGCGAACAAGCAGGGGTTGAAGACATTCGGCTGTACTGGCTTCGGCGGCGGCAAGCTCCGCGGCCTGGCCCAGCACAACCTGCACGTAGACCTGGACGACATGGGCATCGTCGAATCGGTGCACCTGACGGTGTTTCACTGGGTGGTGGACAACATGTACAAGCGGATTTCGTTGTAGGCGGGTGGGTGGTCGGGTGAAGGAATGCCCGCAGTCGCTGGAGGTGAGTCATGCCTTCGCCGTTTCCCGGTATGGATCCGTATCTGGAGGACCCCGGACTGTGGCCCGATGTGCATCATGGGATTATCTCGCAGATGCAGGCGGAATTGAATCAGGCCGTGGGACCAAAGTACTACGTTCGGGTGGAGGATCGGGTCTACCTCACCGACTTGGACGATGCAGCACGTTCGCTGCTGATCCCCGATTTGCGCGTTGGCGAACGACCAGGGAAACATGACTTGCGACTCCATCCGGGAAGCACTGTCGCCCTGGAAGTGGCTGAACCCGAAGTCATGACGACGCTCGTCGACGATGAGATCCATGAAGCGCGCCTGGAAGTGGTCGATCGAGTGGATCGTCATGTGGTGACGGTGATTGAAGTAGTAAGTCCGAGCAACAAGGTGGTTGGCTCGCGAGGTCGGGCCAGTTACCAGCAGAAGCGCAATCAGATCATGAACTCCCAATGTCATTGGGTGGAAATCGACTTGCTCCGAACCGGCACCGCCCTGGTGCCGCAAGCGGTTGTCGCGGCCTGCGACTACTTCATCCACGTTTCCCGGGTCGGCAATCGACCAAAGGGCCTGATCTGGCGTATTCATCTGGCACAGCGCTTGCCGGCGGTGAGTATTCCGCGCAAGGACGAGGATCCTGATGTCAAGCTCGACTTGCAGCATGTTTTCGAAACGGCATACGAACGAGGAGCCTACGATCGTTCCGTCGACTATCGGCAGCCACCCACCGTGCCACTGTTGCCGGACCAGGCAAGCTGGGCCGATCAACTCCTGAAAGCCAAGGGCCTGCGCTGACATGTACCTCGGCATCGAGATCGGCGGCACGAAACTCCAGCTCGGCATCGGCCCCGGCGACGGCACCTTGCGCGGCCTCTGGCGTGGCGCCGTCGAGGTCGCCGCCGGCGCCGATGGCATTCGCCGCCAGATCACCGCCGCGGTTCCCGAGCTTCTGCAAAAGGCCGAATTGACGATTGGCGACCTGCGCGGCGTCGGCATCGGCTTCGGCGGCCCGGTGGACGACGCGACGCGCACGGTCATCAAGTCGCACCAGATTCAGGGCTGGGACGGCTTCCCGCTGGCCGACTGGATTTCCGACATGCTGGGCCTGCCCACCGTCCTCGGCAACGACGCCGATTGCGCGGGTCTGGCCGAGGCGCTGTTCGGCGCCGGCAAGGGCCTGTCGCCGATCTTCTACATCACGATCGGCAGCGGCATTGGCGGCGGGTTGATTATCGATGGGGAGATTTATCGTGGATGTGGACGCGGGGCGGCGGAGATTGGGCATCTTCAGGTGTTTGCGGAGGGTACGGAACGTGATCACTACATGATGCCACTGGAAGAGGCGGCCTCCGGGTGGTCCATTGCCGAGCGCGGCCGCGGCTGGGTGGAAGTCGAGTTTCGTGACTCGCCTCTACATCGCCTGGCTGGCCGCGACCCCGCGCAGGTGACGGGCCAGATGGTAGCCGAGGCAGCAAGACAGGGAGACCGGGAAGCTCTGGGTATCATTTACGCCGCTCGAAACGCTCTGGCCCAGGCTATTTGTCAGACCATAACCCTGCTGTGTCCCCGGCGAATCATCATCGGGGGAGGCGTCTCCCTGATCGGTGAAGAGTTGCTGTTCCGCCCGGTGCGAGAATTCGTTGCGCGGGATTCCTTTCGCCCCTTCGCCGACTGCTACGACATCGTTCCCGCCGCATTGGGCGAGGAAGTGGTGATTCACGGAGCCTTGGCCCTCGCACGGAAGAAACTGCAAGGAGCGTCGTCATGAGCACTGCGGCTTCAAAAAAACTGATGACTGCCGACGAGTTCTACGACTTCGTCCACCGGCCGGAGAACGCGGACAGGGCGTTTGAACTCGTGCGCGGGGAGGTGGTTGAGATGTCATTGCCCGGCGAACTGCACGGCGTTGTCAGCAGTAACGCCAACTGGCTGTTAAGCAACTTTATGCGCCAGCGCCGGCGCGGGCGAGTGCTGTGCAATGACCCCGGCATCATCTTGGAACGCGATCCCGACACTGTGCGCGGTCCTGACATTGTCTTCTTCGAGGACACACGGAAATACAACGAGCTGAACCCGAAGTGGGTCGAAGATCCGCCCGTACTTGCAATCGAAGTCTTGTCCCCCAACGACCGAATCGGCAAGGTAACGCTCAAGATCACTCAGTTCCTGCATTCAGGCATCCGCATCGTGTGGTTGATCGATCCCGCCGCGCGAGACGTGACGGTCCACCGGAAAGGCAAAGACCCCTACGTCGTCGAAGATGGGCAAGAGTTGACCGGCGAGGACGTCCTGCCGGATCTGCGCGTTCGCGTTGCAGACTTCTTCTTTGTCGCGGAAGGAACCAACGGCTAGGAGACGCAACCGATGACACCCGAGCAACGAACCCGGAAGCAGATTGAGCGGTATCGCCAGATGACGCCGCTTCAACGCTCGCAGATTGGTATGGAAATGACCGATCTGGCACGTGTTCTGGCACGCACGTTGCTTTCGTTACGTCATCCCACGTGGTCGGTGGAACAGGTGGACCGAGAAGCCAAGCGCCTGTTTTTGCTTGAGGCAGGACTTTCCGAGGCACACCTGGAACGAATCGGGCTGGGCGAGCCGTCCGACGACGCCTAGGCTTGCGATGCCTTGCCAATCGCGCTTCGGACCCTTCCATTGCTCCCGGTCCCTTTCTGCCGATTCCATCATTTCTCCTGTATTGTCCCACCATGCCGTGCGTATCACTGGCAAGGAGGGAAACGCCATGTCCGCAACTGCTGCCACCCTGTCATCGCCGCGTCCGTCGTTGGGAATTCACCCTGCTTCGACTCCCGGCAATTTCACTGGTCCGTCGCGACGCCGCGCGAGTAAACTGGGCGATATGCAGCCCACACGTACATCGCTTATTCAACGGGTCCGCGACCAGTCCGACGCGGACAGCTGGCGCGAGTTTGTCTCGCTCTACGAACCTCTGCTCCTGAGCTACGTCAAGAACCGCGGGCTCTCCGAGATCGACGCCGGCGACGTTGTGCAGGACATCTTCATCCTGCTGCTGCGCGCCTTGCCGAGCTTCCAGCTCGATCACTCGCGCGGCCGATTCCGCACCTGGCTGTGGCAGGTCATGATGAACGCCCTCGCCGACCGCGCTCGCAAGAGCAAGACCCGCGGCCGGGCCGAGGATGAGTACATCGACCGTTCCGACAAGCTCAAGAGCGGTGCCGAGGTAGCCGAGGATGAAGACTGGATCAGCGCTCACCGCCGCCGCGTCCTCGAGTTCGTCCTGCCCAAGGTCCAGGCGAAGACCCAGGAAAAGACGTGGACCTGCTTCGAGCAGCACATCCTCAAGAACCGGTCCGGCGCGGAGGTCGGCGCCGAAGTCGGCCTGAGCGCCAATGCCGTGTGCGTCAACGCCGCCCGCGTCCTCGCCAAGGTGCGCGAGCTTTGCGCCGACTACATGGAGGAGCTGGGCGATGAATAAGGCACTCTGCCCCGATGAAGAGGTCCTCTTCCCGCTGATCTTCGGCGAGCCGACGTCCGACGAAGTGAAAAGCCACGTCAGCTCGTGCGATTCGTGCCAGCAGCGCATCGAACGCATCAAGACCGACGTCGCCAGCCTGCGCCAGACCGGCTTCCAGACGCGGCCCACGACTGTCAGCGACTCGCCCCGAACGGTTGACGAGCCTGCGGTGAAGCGGCCCGCCACCATCGGCCGGTTCTTCATCGTCGGCTCGCTGGACAAGGGCGGCCAGGGCGAGGTCTTCCGCGCCCTGCACCCGACGCTCGGCAAGGACGTGGCGATCAAGGTATCGCACAAGAAGCTCAATGGCGACACGGAGCGCGACCGTCTGGTCGCCGAGGGCAAGCTGCTGGCCGAGCTCGATCATCCAAACCTCGCTCGTGTCTTCGATCTCGATTTCCACGAAGGCCGGCCCTTCCTGGTGATGGAATACGTGCGCGGCCAGACGCTGGAGCAGCGCGCGGAGCTGGAGAAGTTCGCGCCGGCGGATGCCGCAGTTGTGGTTGCTCAGCTCGCGCGGGCCCTGGCCACCGCACACCGCCGAGGCGTTACGCACCAGGACGTGAAGCCTCGCAACATCCTGATGGACGAGACCGGCAAGCCGCGCCTGATCGACTTCGGCATCGCCCGGCTGCGCAATGCCTGGAGCGAAGGCGGTCAGCAACCCGTCGGCGGCACCCTGGGCTACATGGCGCCGGAGCAGGCGCGCGGCGAGGCCGACCGCATCGGCCCGCGCAGCGACATTTTCGCCCTTGGCGGCGTGCTCTACTTCCTGCTGACTGGCGAGCCACCCTTTGCCGGCACCAACGCCTACCTGGTTCAGCAGCAGACGACCCAGGGCAAGCTCGACCTGGCTCTGCTGAAATCCAAAGGTGCGCCTCGCGCCCTGGCTGCCGTCTGCCGGCGGGCCCTCAGCGCCGATCCGAGCGATCGCTACCCCAATTCCGACATGCTGGCTGACGACCTGGACCATTTCCTGCGCCGGCCGCGGCGAATGCGTGCGCTGGCACTCGGCGGCGTGGCAGCGGTCCTGATGTTGCTGGCTGGTTTCGCCATCTTTTACCGTCCCGAGCCGGTGAAGCTTCCCGACAAACACCAGGAGCTGATTCATCAGGTGCGCCGCGGGCCGCAAGAACGTGCGTTCAATCTCGGAAAGCTCCAGAGCGCCATCCCGCTGTTCAATGGCGACCGGTTTCGCATCCAATGCAACGTGCCGCGCGGCTTTCACGTCGCGATCGTGATGCTGGACTCCGAAGGCAAGCTCGCTTCGGTTCCGGGCGCGGACATCGACGTGGTGCCGGCCGGCGAGTTCGATCAGGTGACCTATCCGAAAGCCGACGGACTGGCCCAGCTCAACGGCCCGCCGGGGACCGAATTTCTCCTGGTCGTCGCCAGCCGCCATCGACTCCGCGTTTCGGACGTGGGCGTCTACTTCGCGGACGCCGGCGCCTGGCCGGCCCTTCCCGACGACATGCTGGTCCGTGTTGATCTGGACGGGGTCGCAGCCGAGAAGGGGTTGCGGGGCGTCGGGGTGACGAGGGGCGACAGCCTGTCCGGCGTGGAGGCCCGTCTGCAAAAGTTGCAGGGCCAATTGAAGGGTGCGGGCTACGAGTACTTCATCGGCGTGGCATATCCGCATGTTGGGAATTAAGGACGCGCACACGGCTTCGGCAGTCTCGCGAAAGTGAACCATCTTGCAATCCCTGCTCGCTCAAACGCCGCCTTCTCGCCCCTGTGGCGGAACCGTGGTACGCGGATTCGGTGTATATGCTCACCGGCTTCGTGGTACTGGCTCTCGGGATCGGGGGCGTGATTCTGCTGGTACTCTGGCGGACCGGGATGTAGGACTGACACGGAGGAGTGATGCCGGCCCCTTGGCACACCACGCGAGCGGCGGTCATAAGCTTTTTCCAGACACCCGGGGCAAGGTGCATAGCCCAACAAGAGCGAGCAGGCAGAGCAGCGCCGCACCAAAAACTACCAGCGGCCGCGCCCACAGCGGTGGTCCCCAGAGATTGATCACGCCGTCTTTCGTGTGGACGGCCAGCCGCCGGCCCTCCGGGCTCCAGTAGACCATTGTTTCGGCGTCAACGCAGGCGGGATCGTTGTCGAACGTCTGTTCCAGCAGCCGCTGTCCCGTGGTTGCATCCCAGGCGATGTACTTCGCATCCGCCTGGACCGTTACCTGCTTGCCGTCCGCACTCCACGCGACCTGCGCGGCGTGATAGCCCACGGCGCCGGGTTCCGGCTGGACGATCTTCCCTTCACACTGGAGAACCGACTGGCCCGATTGTGGATCGCAGACCCATATCTCTGCATCTGGCGAGGCTTTGTTTACGACGGCGAGACGCTGGCTATTCGGGCTCCAGGCCGCCGCCACCGGCCAATCGAATTGAACCAGCAGGCGGTCCTCCCCCCCTGCGCGATCGATGATCCGCAGGGCGGAAGCGGCAACTCTCGCCTCTCGGGAAGGACCACTTCCAATAACCCTGCCTTGAGGTTTCTTCGGCGGGAAGAGAAGTTCGTAGGGGTACGCGTGCGCGATCATCTGTCCGTCGGGACTGCTGACGTGCCACTCCCCCGTCACCTTCACGGACTTTCCCTCACGCTCGAATGTGAATTGTGGCGTGCCCATATACGGCGGTTCCTGACGGGCTTTCAGCACTCCTGACCAGCGTTCGAATTGAGGAGCCTCGCCTTCCTCTTGGCCTGTCCCGACGTTCCATGACGTTGGCGCCCGCTTTGGTTCCACCGTGACTAGCCGCGAACCCGCATCGTTCCAGAACACGATACCGACGCGCTCGGTCCCGGGCAGGCTTGTCCTGACGGCTCCCGTTGCATCCCACACCTTCACCGGAAACACCACGGTCGGCTGGACGGGCTCAGATGCCGATGACCATATCATCCCACCGACGGAAACATCGAAGTGGAGACGCCAGCCAGGATTCACGCAAGCCAACCGCTCGCCGTCCGGACTCCAGACCAGTTCCAAGGAGTTTGGAACGTCCGCGATCGTGGCGAGATGGGACTTGGGATGGATGGCCAAGGGGCGAGACTGCAGAACGACCCACCACGCTGCGAGACCCACGGTGAGATTTAACAGGACCGAGAATGCCAGTGGACGTCGCTTCGCCGTGGCGACAACCTGCACCGCAGAGGCGCGGAACGGAATGCTTACCCAATGGAGGACCGCACGCCGCTTCTGGCGGGACCGTTCTCGCACCGTTTCCTTCAGCCGGCTGGCCAGTTCCTTCTCGTAAGCGGCCAACGTCTCTGACCAGGCAGGCAGCGATCCCATGGCGGGGGTATAGGTCTCCACCAAGGTGGTCTGCAATTCCGGACGAACGACCTGCTCGGCAGCCTGGGCGCCGTCGGTTGCTTCAATGACCGAGGGGTTCAGGACGCGGCCGGTGTCCCGGTCCCTGGTGTGGACCACGTACTTGGGCATGGACGATTCTCCACGAGTTGGGGAGGCTACTTGAATTCACCGGCTTCGAACTTCTTCCAGAATTCCGCCGCGGCCATCTTGTTGATCGTCTTCAAATTGGGCATCCTGCGAATCAGGTCGATGCTCGCCTTGTTTGCAGCCTGAGGCTCAAAGGCCAATTCAGTCAGGTTCGCGCCGCGAAGAAACGCCAGGTCTTGCACCGAAACGCGCCAGAGGTCCAGCTTGGTCAGCGGCATGCCCTCGAGCACCTTCAGGTTCTGAAGGCTGCTCTGATGGACATCCAGGGAACGAAGGGGCATGCCTTGAAGGGGCGCCAGATCGAGGTGCGGAGTCGCATGACCGCCGAGGCTCAGGGTCTCGAGCTTCATTCCCTTGAGAGGCGCCAGGTCCCGCAGCTGTTGGCAGTATTTCAGGTTCAAATGCCTCAGCGGCATCCCCTGCAGCGGCGAAAGGTCCTCGACCGGCGTGCCCAGAAGATCCAGCCAGGTCAACTTCATTCCCTGAAGCGGCTTCAGGTCCCGGAGTTGTTTACAGGCGTGGGCGGAAATGCCGTCCAGCGGCATGCCCTGCAACGGAGACAGATCCCGCACTTCCAGCCCGCCGATACCCAGGGATTTCAGCGGGATGCCACGTAGCGGGGACAGGTCACGGATCGTGTCCTGGAGTCCCAAGTCCAGTTGAAGGTTCCCCCGCGAATCCATGGTCAGCTTGTTGCCCAGTTTCAATGTGGGCCAGGCTGCATCGACCTGCATGCGGTAGTGGGTCAAGAGTTCGTCGCGCGATTTGGCCAGGTCTTTCCCAGCCACCGTCAGCCGCTCGGCCAAGCTGTAGCGCTTCTGGCGGGTCAGCTCTTCGGCGAGGCGGAAAAGGGCGGGAACGTCTTCGGATCGTGTGGTACGGGCCAGTTCCAACAGCTTGCGAGCCTCGGTATCACCCGGCCGTAGCCGCAAGTATTCGGTCAACTCTTCTTCGGCCGCGGCGAACTGACGGTAAGCGAGTAACAACTGCCCTTTCAGCAGGCGGGCCTCGGGGTGATCCGGATCGGCCCCGACAGCGACGTTTGCCTGAGCCATGGCTGCGTCCACGTCCCCTTCCGCGATCATGAGCTTGACGGCCTTCACGAGGGCGGGCACTGCTTTCCGGGCATCGTCGCGCCGCGCCGCTTCGGCCGCCTCGAACTTTGCCAGGGCCCGCTCGGCGGTGGCGCGGTGGTCCACCGCATCCAGTCGGGCCTTGTTAACCAGGTAGAAGCTGCCCGCCGTCACACCAGCGAGCACGAACAGTGCCGCGGCCGCCGTGGCGCTGGTGCCCTTGTTGCGCTTGACCAGCTTCCACACCAGCTCGCGCACGTTGTCCGTCTTGGCGCTGACGGCCCGACCTTCCTGGAACCGCTCGATGTCGCAGCGCAGCGCCTCGACGTTCGGGTAGCGGTCCTCCGGCTGCTTCGCCATCGCCTTCATGGCAACCGCGGACAGCTCCCTGGGGATCTTCCCGGCTCTGGCACGCTTGGGCTCGCGCTTCTCGGGAGGCGTGATCTCGCCCTGCACCACCTGCATCAGCACACCGAGTTGGCCGCCTTCCTTCACCACCGGGGGTTGGAGTGTGAGCAGTTCGTAGAGGATGGCCCCCAGGGAGTACACATCACTCCGCTGATCGATGGCGTTGATCTGGCCGGCGGCCTGCTCGGGAGGCATGTACACCGGCGTCCCCAGCACCGATCCCTCCTGGGTGACGTCTGCTTCCCCGTCTCGGTTCGTGACCACCTTGCTGTCGCGCGGCGAGCCGGGAGCGTGAGCGGCCGGAGTGACTCCGCCATGCTCCTCCGGTCGCTCACGCTCCCGGCTCGCCAGCACCTTCGCCAGGCCCCAATCCATCACGTAGACCTCGCCGAAATCGCCCAGCATGATGTTCGCCGGCTTCAAGTCGCGGTGGATCACTCCACGGGAGTGAGCGAATGCCAGGGCATGACAGACATTGACCAGGGCGTTGAGGAGACGGCCGAGCGACCACTCCTTCTCCAGTGGCTTGGGTTGCTCGCGCAGCTGGTCCAGGACGTCCTTGAGGCTCTTGCCCTTGACCATCTTCATCATGATGAAGGGCCGCTTCTGGGCATCGATGCCGAGGTCGTACACCGGCACGATGTTGGGGTGTTCGAGCTGGCCGTTGATCTGCGCTTCTTCGATGAACCGGGCCTGCTTCTTCGGGTCCGTGCCGTCGAGCATGTACTTGACCGCGACTTCCCGACGGATGTCGCAATCGACCGCACGCAGCACGGCCCCCATGCCGCCGCGCGCGATCTCGCCCTCGATCACATAGCGGTCCTTGCCATTTTTTCGATTGGCCAGTGGATCGCGGACCAGCGGCTTACCGCCCGTGCCCGGCTTGCTGGTATCGTGCGGGCTGAGCGTGATCCCGCCGCCCAGGCCGACCCTGGCCAGGCTGCTTTCCTCGCCGTCGATCTGTTGCGGCGGCACGAACGCGACCGTTGCCGCGGCCGACGGCACGACGAGCGATTGCTTGCAAGTCGGGCATCGGGACTGCCGGCCAGCGAACTCCGGTTTGACCTGAAGTTTCATGCCACAATGCGAACAGGAAAAGGCGATCATGGAGACCTCGCGCTTGGCTTCGGGAGAAGAAGCCAGTGTGCCATCGTTGGCCAGCGCCTGCCGCAGCAGGCAGGCGGGACAGAGACCTTCCGGTGCGTCCGCCCGCAGAGAGGCTCGGCACCGGGGACAGGTTCTGGATTTGGCCACGAGAGGATTCTCCAGGTCCACGACCGTCTCCTCTTACTGACCGATTCCCGCCCAAAGGTTACAGAATTTTTCAGCCGTCAGAGCACATGGATGCGAGCAGGCGTTGCAGTTCTTCGTCCACTTCCTCCGGTCCGCTGACCGTCTGCGCAATCTCTTCCACGATCAAATCCCGGTAACGGCGGCGCAACCGATGGACCGCCACCTTGACAGCTCCTTCGGTGATCGCCAGCCGCTCGGCGACCGCGCGATGGGGCAGGGTTTCGCCGGTCAAGAACCCCTTCATGAGGTCGAACTGGGCTTCGTTGCCTGCACTGGCGAACTCCTGGCGCAGCTTTGACAGGACTTGATCGAGCAGGGTCAGGGTCCAGCGCTGCTCGTAAACTCTCTCGGCCGTCTGTTCGTGAGTCGGTTCCAGGTTGTACCGATCTTCGCCCGCCTGGAAGTCCAGCGAAATTGGCTGCCTGCCGCCACCGCGTTTCTGCGCTCGGGCGCGGTCCCGCTCCTTGGACAGAAAATGCTGGAACGCCGCCAGGAGGAAGGAACGAAATTGACCTCGCGCCCGGTCCACGGCGCGGAGATAGTCTTTTTCCAGGAGCTGGGCAAAAAACGCCTGCGTCAAGTCTTGAGCATCGTCCGGTTGATGGCCCAGGCGACGGACGAAGGCATAGAGGGGATACCAGTAGCGCTGGCACAAGGCCGCCAGGGCCTCTCGTGCTTCGGGCAGCCCCTTCTGGCCCGCAGCCAGGACCTGGCTCCAGTTGGTGCTGGAGAAGTGGGCGGCACTTTCGAGGCGTGGTTGGTCTTGCGGCATGGGGGCGAAGGCAGCAGGTGATGGAGATTCGCGGCGCACGACCGGCCGTGGCCGCAAGAGCGAATCCCGCCGATTATCGCACGTCCGAGGGCAGAAACAAGAAGTTGACTCGGTCGTTAGCCCGACGCGCAAGCGAGGGTGAATTGTCCCTCGCTTGCGCGTCGGGTTAACGACGGCGCTCAGACCTCAAACCTGGCGATCCCGCCGAACAGCGATTAGACTTCGACAGGCACTGCCCTGACCATTGCAGAGGGAACAGACCATGGATCAGCTCCAGGCGGAAGTTTGCATCGTTGGCGCCGGTTTCGCCGGTTTAGCGGCGGCGTACAAGCTCAAGCAGGCGGGCCAGGCTGTCCGCGTGCTGGAGGCCCGGGACCGCATCGGCGGCAAGGTCTACACGCAGCTCCTTCCGGACGGCACACCGATCAACATGGGCGGCACCTGGCTGGGCGCCGGGCACGACCGCATGCACGCCCTGGCCAAGGAAATGGGGCTTGAGACCTTTCGACAGTACGTCCAGGGCGACAACTTGATGCTCCTGGGCGGCAAGGTCCATCGCTACTCCGGCACTCTCCCACGCATCAACCCGCTGGCGCTGTTCGACGTCGGGCTGGCGATGCAGATGCTCAACTGGATGGCCAGCCAGGTCCCTCTCGATGCTCCCTGGGAAGCCGAGAAAGCCCACGAATGGGACGCGCAGACCATCGGCGCCTGGATCGATTCGCGCTGGCACGCGACGACGACCACGGCCCAGAAGATGCTGCGAACGATCTTCTGCGAGCTGTTCATGTCCGATCCGGCCGAGGTGTCGCTGCTGCACGCGCTGCATTTGATCCATTCGCTCAAGAGTATCGAGTGGGCCGTGGGTGCGGTGGGCGGCGCCCAGCAGGACCTGGTCGTGGGCGGCACCCGGGGATCGCCGTCCGCATCGCCGCTCGGCTGGGCGATGCGGTGCGCTTGCGAACGCCCGTGCGTCGGATCTTGCAGAAGGCCGACGGCGTCGAGGTCGTCGGAGATACGGTGACGGTCGCCGCCCGCCGTGCGATCGTCACGCTGCCGTTGACCCTGGCGGGCCGCTTGCAGTACGAGCCGCCGTTGCCGATCCTTCGCTCTCAGCTCATGGATCGCGCGCCCCAAGGGCAGGGGATCAAGTGGCACGCCATTTACCCGGAGCCCTTCTGGCGCGCCGACGGCCTCACCGGACAGGGCGCCGACATGGACGGAGCGCCGAACGGCTCCATCGACTGCACGCCCAGGGAGGGCAAGCCCGGCGTCATCATGGCCTTTGCCTTCGGCCCGGACGCCCGCACGATGGCCGCGCTGTCCGCGGAGCAGCGGCGCCAGGTCTGCCTGGATGGCCTGGTGAAGCGGTTTGGCCCGAAGGCCGCGCAGCCCACGTATTTCGCCGAGATCGACTGGGCGGCCGAAGAGTGGAGTCGCGGCGACATGTTTGCCCACTTCGCGCCGGGCGTGCTGACCGGCTTCGGTCGCACGCTGCGCGTGCCGTGTGGCCGCATCCACTGGGCCGGCACCGAGACCGCCCCTCAATGGTGCGGAAGCATCGAAGGGGCGGTGCGCTCCGGCGAGCGCGCCGCGGATGAAGTGCTCGGCGCCGGTTGAACAGAGGCCCTTGGCCCGATGTGGATACTGGGCAGGAAGTCCCTTCGGCGAGCGTCGAGGCGTCAGCCCGACGTGGACTGCGTCTATACTTCACGCGGTAGAGAATGGCTGTGTCCGGTGGGC